>PMCF01000415.1 GCA_003154115.1 Anaerolineae bacterium | reverse complement strand
TTCATTTACGACTTTGCTCCTGCTGGATGGTTACATCCAGCAGCCCCAACGGCGGATGTGACCATCCGCTGAGAGCAGATGTACCGTAAATCAACTTGGAAACTGCTCTAATGCACTATGGGGCATTGGCGGCAAATTCGCTATCATCTCTGTTTGAGAGACGTGATCTCTGCGCGTGATTGTCCAATTGAATCCGTTGTCATCCTAGCGCTAAGAAAGCGTTTGACATTGGCATCGGCGGACTGAGCTGTCCGTAACGGTGATGTGCCAAACGAAAGCCCCACCAGCGCATCGCTGGTGGGGCTTTCGTATTGTCTGAATGATGACGCGGGGTCAGGCTACGCGCGCGAAGAATTCCTGCTCGATCTCGACCGACGAAGGATATTTTTCGCAGCGCATGAACGGCGCAAAGCCGGGATAAACTGCTTTGGCGATTTCGTAGGCTTTGAGCGCAATGCGTCGATAGGCAAAATGGCCGTTGGGCGCGCCACGTAGATGCGCGAAGTGGAATAGCTCGCGCAGATTCATGGTCAACAACACGCGCCGATTGTAAGCGTTCGGCACAACATAGGCCGCTTCGTAGGGAAACTCAGTCGCGATTTCACGATAAGCCTGCGCGGCGGCCTGCTGCGCCCGATCGTACTCGGCGGCGAAGCCGGCCTCCACGATGGCCTGCGGCACTGCGTAACCCAGCTCCACCGACAACGGCTGCGGCGTCTGCGTCATCACGCGATGGCGCTTCACATCAAAGTACGCGCCCTGATCCATCACGCAATCGAACGTCAGCGTCGTATGTTCCAACTCGCGCAGCGGCACATCAAAGTCGCCGCGCTGCGCTAACGCTTCCTCAATCACTTGCCAGCGTTCATCCGCAGACATGGCCTGTGCCCGCGCCCGCGCCTGTCCAAAATCAATTCCACCGGCACGATAGAGGCACGCTGCCACGACCTTCACTTCTGCATCGGAATCATAACTCACCAACTTCACTGCTTCCGGCGTGGCCTCTTCATTCCGCCTTCCCCATTCCGCCTTCCGCATTTGTTTGGCCACATACTCGCTGCGATTAGCATACTTGACCAGGGTGGGTGTCTCGGTCTCTGCCACGCGCTTCACCTCCGCGCCGATCGCGCGCACCTCTTCCAGCGGATGTGACAACATCTTGGTGATGGCGTGTTCCAGCACGCGCGCATTCGCCGTCATGCCGACGTTGGCGAGTGTCGCCGTCGGCAACAGATAGCGGCAATTGTCGATCCACTTGCTGCGAATGCGGCCTTCGTACTTTTTCTCGTTTTCGCCTTCCTGCCGCGGATACTTCTTCAAAATCACGGCGCGCACCGGATCGCCGCTGGCAAAGTAAGTGTCGAAGAGCAGGTGCACGGTATCGCGATAAAGCTCCGCAACCTTCGACGCGGCAATGTTGGCTGGAGTGTAAAAACTATCGCACTCAAAGACTTGATAGCGCGTGGATTTTTCCGTGTAGGAGGCCAGCCGGTTGCTCTCGATGGATTCGATGGCGAGGCGCGAGACATTCTCAAAGGCGAGATGTAACACGGCGTGCTCGGCTACACTGGCGTGCCCGTAACCCACTACCCACTTATCGTGAAATTCGGCGGACTTTTCGTCGGTCAAGCCCGCCGCAATTTCTCGGAACGATTCCGGCGAGCGGCTGGTCTTGGCAAACGTGACGGCGATGATTTCCTGGCTGAGTTGCTTGGGGTCGAGCAGATAGATGTCACGAGTCTTCATGCAGCCTCCCTTGGTTGAGTAGTGCGTGCTGCGTGGTGCGTGTGTCAGTCGCTGCGACGAACCAGCAATGTCTTCTAAGCAGTCGCGTCAAATATCGTGGCCGAGCAACCTACTGTGAGACGTCCCTGCTTCCCGATTCTTTCTCCGGCCAGAACAGTCGCCATATTGACTCCGCCGTGAATGCAGCACGATACTCACCTATCACGCACTACGCACCACGCGTCACGTTATCACTCACGAGATGGCGTGTCGTCTCTACGTCCGATTTGATCTGCGCGACTAATTCAGCCACATTCGCAAACTTCTGCTCGCCGCGCAGCCGTTCGAAGAAATCGAGGGCCACGTTAAGGCCATACAGGTCCTTGTCGAAGTCGAGCAGATAGGCTTCGACGGTGCGGCGGGTCTCATCGGTCACGGTCGGCCGCACGCCCACGTTGACGGCGGCCCGATAGGGGATGTGCCCGACCCACGCGCGGCACGCATACACGCCGTTCGCCGGCAGCGCGTGATCGGCCCACACGGCGAGGTTGGCGGTGGGTATCCCGATCGCCTTTCCGCGCCCATCGCCCGGCACGATGGCGCCACTCATCCGAAAGGGACGGCCCAACAAGTGCGCCGCGTGTGAAACATCCCCTGCGCGCAGCGCCGCGCGGATGTTGCTGCTGCTGATAATCTCGCCATCGTTCGTCAATGGATCGACCGCGTGAACCGTGAAGCCGCGCGTCTGACCCAGCCGGGCGAGAAACTCGGCGTTGCCTTCACGCTGATAACCCAGCGCAAAATCGTGGCCGATCCACAGCTCGCGCAGGTGTAAGTGCTGAATCAACTGTTCGACAAATTCGGCCGCGCGCACCTGCGCCGTTTCGGCCGTAAACGGCAGCTCGATCAGCCAATCGACGCCCACCTGGTTGATCTGCACCAGCTTCTCTTCGGGCGAAGTCAAATAAAACGGTTGAGCGCGCCCCAACACCACGCTGGGATGCGGAAAGAACGTGATGACGACCGCCGCACGCTGTGCCTGCAGCGCCGCCTGGCGCACCTGGCGAATTAAGGCCTGATGGCCGCGATGCACGCCGTCAAACGAGCCGATGGTTACCACTGCTTCTTCGGTCAGTTGGACTTCTTCAAAACGATGAATCAAACGCATAATGTTTCAACACGCCATCCAGTGAAAATTGATCATTGATCATTGCTCATTGCTAACACTTTTTCCGCACGCCACCACTGCTTCTTCTGATCGAAAACCAACAGCGCCAGTAAATTTCCCTGCGCATCATGCGCGCGGCAGCGCAGAGCGTTGAGCCGGATCGAAAAGAGGGGAGCGCCGTTGAGGACGCGCGCGCGATCGGCTTCGTCGATCACGACGAGCGGCCAGTCGCTCAGCGCTTCGTCCATCGACTGCAATAAAGTCTGCCACTGACCTTCTCGCGCGCTGGCCTCAAACGCATCCAGCTCAATGGCCTGCTGCTCGGTAAACGGGCCGGACGCGGTGCGGGTGAGCACCATCAAGTGTGCGCCTGTCCCTAACATCACGCCGAGGTCATGCGCGATCGATCGGATGTAAGTGCCCGCCGAGCAGTGTACGTCGATCGTAACATCCGGCGCTTGATAGTCGCGCAAATCGATCGTGTAAACGGTAACCGCGCGGGCCTCCCGTTCAATCTCGATCCCTTGCCGCGCCAGATCATACAACTTCTGCCCATCCCGTTTGAGCGCCGAGTACATCGGCGGAATCTGTCGAATCTCGCCGACAAATGAGTGCAGAACCTGTTCGACCTCAGCGCGCTCGACTTGCACTGCGTGCGTCGCGACGACCTCGCCATCGGCATCGTAAGTGTTGGTCTCTACGCCGAAGCGAATTGTAGCACGATAGGTCTTGTCGTGGCCCAAGAGATATTCACTAATGCGCGTGGCTTGCCCGACGCACATCACCAACACCCCGGTCGCCATCGGATCGAGCGTGCCCGCGTGACCGACCTGCCTGATGTGGGTGGCGCGCCGCACACGATTGACCACATCATGCGAGGTGAGGCCGCCCGGTTTATTAAGGATGAGTAATCCGTGGGGAGACGTGTCACGCATCGCGCAGCGCACTCAAGACCCGCTTGACCGCCGCAGACAACGGCCCATCGATCGTCGTGCCGGATGCTAACGGATGGCCGCCCCCGCCTAAGGCGACGGCCGCGTTGGAGACGTTGAAGCCTGGTTTGGCCCGCAGGCTGATTTCGACAGAGCCATCGTCTTTCTCGACGAGCACGGCAGCCCGATCGGCTTCGTTCAGGCTTACCAGAAAACTTGACAAGCCCAGCTCGGTCGTGCCCATGCCGCACGCATCACGCATCGCCTTGCTGATGGCCGTATACGCGATGCGATCTTTGATCTTCAGCGCATTCAGCGCTTTGCCCCATAAGCAAATCAGCGCTTGCGAGCGGCGATTGAACTGGTGATCGATGCTCGCATATAACGAAGCGCCCGCTTCCATGCACCGTTCGGCACATTCCAATTGCCGGGGCGTGGTATTGGGCGTGCGGAAGCCCAGCGTGTCGCCGACGATGCCATACAACACGCACGTGGCGATGTCTTGATTCAGGGTCACGCCAAGTTGATCGACCAGCTGCAGCACCAGTTCAGCCGTGGAGGCCGCCGATGGATCGACCCAGTTGATCTGCCCGAAGCGCGTATTGGAAATGTGATGATCGATGTTGATGAGAAAGGGCTTGGGGTCGGGTAGATTCGTCCAGATCGCGCCGAGCCGTTGCTCGTCGCCGCAGTCGAGCGCGATGACGCATTCACGCGCAGCGTGCGCACTGGCCTGTGTCGCCACTTCGGTGTTGCCGGGCAGAAGATCAAAGCGATCACGAATGGGATCGCTGCACGACGGGATCACAGTCTTGCCGAGCAGTCGCAGAGTGTGTGTCAGACCTAACAGGCCGCCGATAGCGTCGCTATCGGGCGAGACGTGCGTGATGAGCAGGAAGGTGCTCGCCTGCTGGATGCGTTCGATGAGGGGAGGTGGAGCGATCGAATGCGCAGACATGACGAGGTGTTGTGTTCGAAGCCGCTCGCTAATGATCGGTGTCGATCTGATCGAGCAACCTGGAAATATGATCGCCGGTCTCCAACGACTTGTCCCAATGAAAGTGGAGGGCGGGCACGACGCGCAGTTTCATGCGGGTGGCCAGGCCACGGCGCAAGAAGCCGCGCGCGTTTTCCAGCCCGGCCAGCACGCTGTCACGCGCCGCTTCGCCTTGCAGCGAACTAACATACACGGTGGCGTCGTGCAGGTCGGGGGAGATGGTCGCATCCGTGATGGTGATCAATTCCAGGCGCGGATCGTCTACTTCGTGTTCGATGAGTTTACTGATTTCATGGCGGAGCTGTTCGGCTACGCGTTGTTGTCGACGGGTGGGCATGTCTTAATTTACTGTACCTTCTGCATGGTAAAACACTCGATCAGGTCGCCCTTGTGAAGTTCCGAGAAGTTCGACACGCCGATGCCGCATTCAAAGCCGGTCTTGACTTCTTTCACATCTTCCTGCAAATGCTTCAGCGATGAAACGGTGCCTTCGTGCACCACTTCGCTGCCGCGCTTCACGCGGGCGCTGACGCCGCGTTGTATCAGACCCTCGCGCACCAGGCAACCGGCGATGGTGCCCACGCTCTTGATCTTGAATATCGCGCGCACTTCGGCCAGGCCGGTGATCACTTCTTTGTATACCGGGTCGAGCATACCGACCATCGCCTTTTGGATGTCTTCCGTCAGGCGATAGATGACGGTGTAAGTGCGGATGTCCACGCTTTCCGATTCGGCCAGGCTGCGGGCCGGGCCATCGACGTCCACATTGAAGCCGACGATGATGGCACCCGACGCAATGGCCAGCGAAGCGTCGTTCCGTCCGATGGTACCGGCGCCGGTGTGCAGCACCTTCAACTTGACTTGATCGTTGCTGAGTTTTTCGAGTTGATTGACGATCGGCTCGATTGAGCCTTGCACGTCGACCTTGAGAATGATGGGCAGTTCTTTCACTTCGCCGGCCTGCACGCGGCTGAACAAGTCGTTGAGCGATAACGCCTTGCGCACGGTCGGCGCATTCGATTCCTGGGCCGTCGTTTCGCGCTGGGCCACGATGGCTCGCGCCGCCTTCTCGTCCTTCGTCGCTTCGAAGACATCTCCAGCAGCGGGGACACCGGCCAATCCAGAGACAACGACCGGCGTTGAAGGCGGGGCCTTCTGAATGGCCTTGCCCTTGTTGTCGACCATCGTGCGGACCCGGCCATGAATCGCGGCGATGACCAGGCCATCGCCGACTTTCAGCGTGCCATTCTGAACCAGCAGCGTAGCGACCGAGCCCAACGATTTGTCGAGACGGCCTTCAATCACGGTGCCGACGGCCAACCGATCGGGGTTCGCCTTGATCTGGTTTGAATCGGCCACCAGCAAAATTGCTTCCAACAGATCGTCAATGCCCAGGCGCTTCTTGGCCGAAACCGGAATGCACAAAATCTCGCCGCCGTATTCGTCGATGACGACGCCCGCATCGTGTAGTTCTTTCTTCACGCGTTCCGGGTTGGCGTTGGCCTTGTCGATCTTGTTGAGCGCCACAATCATCGGCACGTGCGCAGCGTTGATGTGCGCAATCGCTTCTTTGGTCTGCGGCATCACACCGTCGTCNNTACGCGCCGATGTGCTGCGTAATGCCGCCCGCTTCACCGGCGGCGACATTCGTATTGCGGATCACGTCCAGCAGTGAGGTCTTGCCATGATCGACGTGACCCATAATCGTCACGACGGGTGGGCGGGCTTTGAGCTTGTTGGGATCTTCCCTGGCGTACAGCCGGTTCCACAACGTGCCCGATAGATCTTCGGTCGAGGAGGCTTCTTCGATTTTCTTTTCTTCGCGCGGTTCGAAGCCCAACCCTTGCAGCACGATGGCCGCGGTATCAAAATCGATCTGCTGATTGATACTGGCCATGACGCCGTTGTTCATCAATTCGCGGATGATGTTAATGGGGCTGAGTTTCACCCGTGCGGCTAAGTCGCGCACGCTGATGATGCTGGGGATTTCCACAATTTTGTCTGCCATACCACACCTCCAGTGATCCGGCGATCACACGAGGCCGCTCGGATGAACCGAGACGGCGCGGCCTGCGTCAGCGGGCAGGCCGATGGTGGCGTGCAGTTCCCGCTGAGGCTTAGGACGATTCGTTGATGCCGGTGCTGAGTTTACGCTGCTGTTTCATCGTCTTTCGGAAGCGCTGCTGCGTAGGCTTGCAGCTCGGCCCGATCGGCCTCGGCCAGTTGATCGAGCTTCAGTGCGTGAGCGAGTCGCCCTCCGGTTAAGGCCAGTTGCCAACAGGCGAATTTGTCGTGCACGTACGCACCGCGTCCGGGCGCTTTGCCGGTCACATCCAACCGGACCTGCCCGTCAGCCTGGCGTACCACACGCACGAGTTGACGCTTTCCTTGCACTTCGCGGCAGCCAATACACGTTCGTTGCGGAATATGCTTTGCCATCGGGTGATCGTTTTCCGTTAGCAAGTGCGCCGTGCCGAGCGTGGCCTGACCGTCGTTCTAAACCAGTCGGCTTGGACACTCAGTCGGCTGAGCATCTGCCGCCGAGTGCCGCCTGCGATTAAACCTCTTCTTCAATATTGAGGAAGTCTTTGTCGCGGCCCGCCTTGTGCTGTTTCTTAGCGACCACCACACCGCGGGTTTCGTCGAAGACCAACGTGCGATCTTTGCGCTTGCCTTTCTTCTTGCCGCCCTTGCGTTCCAGCTCGTCTTCGTCTTCGATCTCTCCGGCGTCGACAAGCCCAACCACGGTGGGTGCAACAGCTTCGCCTTCGGCGGTAACGGCCGGTTGCGGTGCAACGGCTTCTGGCTTGGTTTCGCCAGCTGCACTGGGCTGGGGTGTTGCGCCTTCGGCCACGGGTTGTTCAGCGACAACGGCCGCTGCACCTTCTGCGGCTTGCGCCAGCACCGTCTCGATCGGCTCGGCGGGCTGCGCGGCTTCGCTCGGTTGTTCCACTAGTGCGGACTCGCCTTGTGCGGACTCACCCACCGCCGGAGCGGCTTCGGTCACGATCGGCAGGAGGCCCAGGCCCTTCTCGTCGATCATCTGCTTGATGTGCGACAAGCCCTTCGGCCCGATACCATCGATCGCCAGCATGGCTTCATCGCCAGTCGCTAAGCGTTCGTGAATCTGGCCGACCGTCGTGATGCCTGAGCGTTCGACGTGTTCCAACACGCGCGGGCTGAGCCCTAACTCGCTGACAGCCGTAGCGTAGGCTTTGGCGGGAACGCGCGCGCGATAGGCGTTAATCGTTTCCTGGCGAGTGGTTTCGGCGGGCAACGGCTCGATCGCCAGCTTGGGCGCTTCGGGCTGTACGACAGCCCGGGCCTTCTCGCGCTCGGCGCGCTTGCGTGCGTTGATGAAGTGATTCACGCCGTCGATGAGCAGCTTGATTTGTTGCAACTCTTCCGTGTTCCACGGCAGCGGCTGCTCAGTGTGGCGCTGCAGGGCGGTTTGTACCAGCGCCGCTGTGCCCGCTAATTTCTCTTTGATCTCGGCATCGGCTTCTAAATGCGACAGCGTTTCGCGGGCTGCTTCGGTCGAGCCTTTGATGTCGATGCGCCACGCGGTCAATTTGGCGGCCAGACGCGCATTCTGTCCTTCACGTCCGATCGCCAACGAGAGTTGATCATCAGGCACGATGACCAACGCCAGCTTACCTTCTTTAGGATCTTCCTCAGGCTGCACGGTCAAGACACGCGCGGGCGAGAGTGCTTTCTGAATGTAGAGCGCCGGATCGGGATTCCATTCGATCACGTCGATCTTCTCGCCGCCCAACTCGCTGACGATGGATTGAATGCGCACGCCGCGCATGCCCACGCACGCGCCCACCGGATCGATGCCGTTTTGGATGGCCGCCACGGCGATTTTGGATCGGGCTCCAGCTTCACGCGCGATCGATTTGATCTCGACGGTGCCGTTATAGATTTCCGGCACTTCCAATTCCAGCAGGCGGCGCAGCATGTTCTTGTGCGAACGGCTGACCACGATCTGCGGCCCGCGCGTGCTCTTCTTCACTTCGACCACATAGGCGCGCAGACGCTGATGCAATTGATAGCGCTCGCCAGGCACTTGCTCTTTCTTGGGCAACAAAGCCTCGGTGCGGCCCAGATTGAGCGTAATGCCCATCTGGCCCATGCTCTGCACCACGCCATTGATGATCTCGCCCTCGCGCTCGGCGTACAGGTTGTACTGTGCGTCGCGTTCGGCCTCGCGGATGCGCTGCAAGATCACTTGCTTGGCGGTCTGCGCGGCGATACGCCCAAAGCCTTCGGGCGTGGACTCCACCATGATCATGTCGCCGATTTTGGCGTCGGGCACGACTTCCCGGGCCGCGTCTAAGACGACCTCCGTGCGCCAGTCTGTCGCCTGATCAGTGACTTCTTTTTCCGCATAGATGTGGGCGCTGCCGGTCTGGCTGTCGATGACGGCTGTGATGTTCTGGGCGCTAGACGCGTTGACATCACGCCGGTAGGCGCTCACAAACGCCGTGGTCAGCGCTTCCAATACCACTTCCCGTGGCAGGTTGCGCTCACTGCAGATTTGATTAAAGGCGAGAAGGAACTCACTCTTCATAGATACGTCAGCCGCTCCCTCGAAATTCAGAACAAGTCCTATGAACAAGAAAAGTGGGGGTCACCCACTTTTCGCCAAGACTGCCTAGACTGAACTGCGACTGAAATTATAGCATAGCGGTAACTGTTTGACAAGGCAGTGCTGGAACTTTCCAAAAAGCCAGTACAGTCAATTATACTTGCGCATGGGCTAAGCCAACCCATTCCCAAATTACTTATTATTGCCGTGCTGTAACTCAACTGGAATGCCTAACCCAGGAATCCCGCGCTAGAATTAGCACTAGGATAATGCTTCGACGTCTTGTCCCATTCATTCTTTAGGAGAAGAAAGTATGAACCGCTGGTGGATCGTGGCAATTGGTGTGCTCATGTTCGCTGCCTGTAATGGCGGAACTTCCAACGTCGGCCCGCAACCGCAGCCAACCCTATTGACCGATCGGTTGGGCCAGCCCCAGGATCTGGTGCCCACCTCGGCCGAAATCGCTGCGGCCAAGACGGCCCTGGGGGAGAAAGGCTTTATCGGGATTGTGGCGTGCAACCTAAGCAGTGAGTATCACGCGGCCGTGCCGCGCGCTGCCGAGGCTTTGGCGAAGCAATGGGGACTGCCCATCCAGGTGTTCGACTCGGAAACCAAAGCCGATCGGCAGAACGCGGCCATCGAGACGTTTGTGGCCCAGGGGGCGAAAGCCATCGCCTTGTGTGTGGTCGATCCCAAGGTGGTCGGAAACGCGGTGAAAGAGGCCGCCGGGAAGGGCGTGTTTATGCTGCAATATGCCGGCCGTGACCTGGCTGTGAACGGGATCGGCATCAGCGTCGAGGACGCCGATCTGGGCTGCGCGGCCGGTGAGATCGCGGGCGATTTGATCGCGCGGGAAAAAGGCGGCCAGGCCAATGTCGCCATACTGGATTATCCTGACCTGCCCAACGTCGTCGTGCGCGCTAACAAGATCGAAGAGTGCTTGAAACAAAAGGCGCCTGGTGCTAAGATTACGGGGCATTACCTGGGCGGCACGGCTGAAAACGGGCTCAAGTCGCTGGAAAATGCGCTGCAGGCACATCCCGAAATTGATGTGGTCGCCAGCATCAATGATGCGGGAGCCTATGGCGCGATCAAGGCGCTGGAAGCAGCCGGTAAAGACCCGCGACAGACCATCGTGGTGGGCATTGACGCCGAGGCGCAAGCGAAAGACCTAATCAAACAGGGTAAATTCTTCCGTGGCACGGTGGACACCTCGCCCACCCAGACTGGTGAAATGGTGATGCAAGCCGCCGTCAAGTTGTTGGCAGGCAGCACTGCGCCAAAGAACGTGCGTGTGCCCGTTACCAAGATCACGGAGGATTCTCTCAAGTGAACTAGACGTGACGACTACTTCGACACCTGAAGCCTCAACCCGTTCTCGTTGGACGCGCCAGCGCGTCCTGGATTTTTTGGGCGAGAACGGGTTTATTGTTATCTTCGTACTGTGGTGCCTCTTTCTGGAATTGGCCACTCAGCGGTTTGCCACTGAGGGCAATATCTTCACGGTTCTGCGGCAAGCGGCCATTGTCAGCATCGTGGCGATTGGCGAAACACTGGTGCTCTTGACCGGCGCGATGGATGTTTCGCTGGCGGCCATTCTAGGTTTCAGTGGAATCGTGACGGCGAGTCTCATGACGACGGCGAATCTGCCGCCGTGGTTGGCGTGCTTCGGTAGCATAGGGGCGGGCGGCGCGATCGGGTTAATCAACGGTCTCGTCATCACGAAGATCAAAATCAATCCCATCATCGCCACACTAGGCATGATGAGTATCCTTACGGGGTTGGCGCTCATGTACACCGGAGGTCAAAGCGTGTACGGGCCGGCCCTGGATCGCATCGCGTTTTTGTCGAGTGGTGGAATCGGGCCGGTCAAGATGCCTGTGCTGGTAATGTTTGCTTTGTATGCGCTGTTCTATTGGGTGTTGAGCCGCACCTTGTTTGGCGCGCATCTGTACGCGGTGGGCAGCAATAACAAAGCCGCCTGGCTGTCCGGCCTGCGTGTCGAGCGTATTCGTATTGTAACGTTCATGTTGGCCGGGCTGCTGGCCGGTCTAGGCGGCGTGATGCAGGTGGCGCGGTTGGGCGCGGCGTCCCCTACCATGGGTGATGAGTTCTTATTCCCCATTCTAACGGCGGTCATCCTAGGCGGCGTCAGCTTAAGCGGCGGCAAAGGCCGCTTGTTCAATGTCCTGATCGCTTCGATCTTTCTGGTGACGATTACCAATGGCATGGTGCTGCTGGATACCTCGGTCAATGCGCAGCGCGTGGTATCAGGTGTGATCTTGATCGTGGCGCTGTCGCTCGATCGTTTACGGCAGCGTGAGAGGTAAACTCGCATGGCGGCTCTTCTCCAACTCGATCGGATCTGCCGCGCTTTTTCGGGCGTTACGGCTCTTCACGATGTATCCTGTTCGATCGCAGCGGGTACCATCCATGCCTTGATCGGCGAAAACGGCGCGGGCAAATCGACGCTGATCAAGATCATCGCGGGAGCGTTGGAACCAGACAGTGGCACGCTGACTCTGGCCGGTCAGCCGTATCATCCACATACTCCTCACCAAGCGATTGAAGCCGGCATAGGCACACTCCATCAAGAATTAAACTTGTTGCCTTCCCGCAGCGTCGTGGCGAATTTGACGTTGGGCCAGGAACCCGCGCGTTACGGGGTGATCGATCGGGACCAGGCCAGAGCCGCGGCCCGTCGCGTGTTGGAGCAGCTGGGTACAGCCTATTTGCCGCTTGATGCGCCGATCGAACAGCTGTCATTGAGCGAAAAACAAATGGTGGCGATCGCTAAGACGCTGCTGGGCGAATGCCGCATCTTGATCATGGATGAACCGACCGCAGCTCTAAACAGTGCCGAGGTCGAGGCTTTGTTCAAGGTCATGCAAGCGCTAAAAGCGCGCGGCGTCACGGTGATCTATGTGTCGCATCGCTTGGCGGAGATTTTTCAAGTCGCCGATGTGGTGACGGTGCTGCGCGACGGACAGCACATTCGCACGACGCCCCTTGATCAAACGACGCCCGCTGAGCTGATCGCCGCTATGCTGGGGCGATCAGTGCAGAGCGTGTTTCCACCACGCCGCACGCAGCTGGGTGACGTCGTCCTGTCGGTTGAGCATGCCAGTGCGGCACAGGCTTTTGACGATGTGTCGTTCCAGTTGCGATCTGGTGAAGTGTTGGCAATCACGGGCCTGGCGGGTTCAGGCAAGACCGAGTTGGGACAAGCGCTATTCGGCGCGTGGCCGATCGATCGAGGAAGGATTCGCTGGTTTGATGCCGCAGGTCGTATCACCCCCGCGCACGCCGTGGCCGCCGGGATAGGCTTTGTGCCGGAAGATCGCAAGGCAGAGGGTCTGCTATTTGACGAGTCCGTGCGGCGCAACGTGACTTTGGCAGCCCTCACGCGTCTCGTCAAGCGTTGGGGCGTGATCGATCGATCGGGCGAGCAACAAGCGGCGCAGCGCCAGGCCGAGGCACTGCACATTCGGGCTCCGTCTTTATCCGCGCCGGTGCGTATCCTCAGCGGAGGAAATCAGCAAAAGACCGTGTTAGCCAAATGGTTGGCGATCGGCGCGCGCGCCTTGATTTTACTGGAACCCACGCAAGGAATCGATGTGGGCGTGAAAGTTGAGATTTACGAACTCATCGCGCAGCTGGCGCAAGCGGGTACCGCCATCGTGCTTGTCTCGGCAGAATGGTCTGAAGTGGCGGGCTTAGCTCAGCGCGTGTTAGTGTTGCGCAGTGGACGCCTGGTCGCAGAACTGAGCGATGCAAAAGTAGAGGCGACTTCTATTTTGCGTGCGGCGGCCGGTGTAGCGTCTGAGTAGCCCCCAGTTTTTTGCTCGACCCGGTGTATAATCGGCGGCAGAGGAGGCAATATCCGTATGTCGCTGGATGTCGTGACACTTGGCCCACTGAATGTTGATTTGCTGATCACCGGCACCGCCCCCACTAACCTTGATGAACTTACCCAATGGATGGGGCCGTCACAGGTGACTTTGACGGTGGCTGGTTCCAATGGGTATCCAACGCTCGCCTTAGCTAAATTGGGGCTTAAAGTGGGAGTCGTCACAGTGCTGGCGGATGATGCCTTTGGGGAACTAGTGTATCAATCGGTCAGCCAGGCCGGCGTGGAGGTGAGCCATATTCAGCGACAGCCCAACACTCTGTCGGGCATAGGCATTTACATTCTGTTGTTCGGCAGCAAGAAGCGCCCCCATACGTATCGCTTGCCTACGCATCAACCGTGGCCGCGGCACCTGAGCCAGGCCGACCGGGAGTATTTACTTAGCGGACGGCATGTACACTGCGGCGGTTACTTGCACTTCCCCGATATGTGGAACGATGATCTGGTCGAGGTCTTTCGCCGGGCGCATGAGCGCGGCCTGAGTACCTCACTCGATCCACAGAGCCTGCTGTATCCCTATGACGGCTCATGGTTTGAGCCAATCCGCGAAGCCTTGCGGTATACCGATCTGTTGTTGTTGGATGCTCAAGAGGCGAGGCGCATCGCGCAGCTGGATGATTTGCCCGCGGTGGCCGTCGCGTTGAAGCAAGCCGGCCCGCGGATAGTGGCCATCAAGGATGGCGCATCCGGCACATTGATCTGTCTGGATGATCGGATGTTTCGCCAGCCGGCGGTCAGCGTTCCGGAAGATGAGATCGTGGAAACCGTGGGCGCGGGAGATACGTTTGATGCAGCTTTCATTGCCGCTTTTGTAGCCGGTTGGCCGATCGAGCGATGCGCCAAATTCGCGGCGTTAGCGGCGACTTCTTCGGTGCGCGGTGCGGGGGCCGTCACCAGCTTGTCGTCGTGGGAAGAATTGGAACGCGCGCTCGAGGGGCAATAAAAACCGGGATTCAGTCAGAATCCCGGTTTCAATTTTAGTTTTACAGTAGAGCAGCTTTCCGCGCAGCGTGCCGCAGCGCGTTGGCAGATATGGACGCGCAGCGTGCCCTACGTCTGTGTACGGTAAATTAGTCGGCCACCGCTTGCAGCGTAAATGAAAACTCGCTGCCTCCCCCAGGCGCCTCATCCACCCAGATTCTGCCGCCGTGCGCTTCGATAGCTAGCTGGCAAAAATTCAAGCCGATCCCGGTGCCGCGCCGCCGCCCGTGCCGATTAGCAATCTGCACGAAACGTTCAAAAATGCGCGAGCGATATTCTGGCGGAATGCCGGGACCGGTGTCACGCACGATACAGCGCACGTAAGAGCCCTCATCGCCGTTCAACCAACGCTCGGCGCTGACCGTCACTCTGCCGCCGCGCGGCGTGAATTTCAACGCGTTGTCGATGAGATTGACGATCACCCGATTAATTTTATCCTCATCGATCAGGACGAGCGGCAGATCGGGTTCCACAATCTTGCTTAAGGTGATTTCACTATCGCCGGCGAGGGGCAGCAGATAATCGACCGCTGCGTCCAGGATCATTTCCAGGCGTTGGGGATGCAGTTCCACGAGTGCCTGGCCGGCGCTGAGCCGGGCGATATCCAGCAGCGAGTTGACCAGGTTCATCAGTTTGTTCGCGCCCCGGATGCTGATGGTTAGCGCTTCGTGGATGGGCGAGGCGGGATCCTGTTCCTCGATCAGCTCTTCTATGAAGTACAGGCTTCCCAATATGCTGCTCAGCGGGCTGCGCAGATCGTGCACGATGGTATTGGTGAGATCGTCGCGCATGCGCTGTAGTTCGAGTTCTTCGGTAACGTCGCGGAGCACCATCATCCACCCGATGGGCTGTCGCTCGACATCAAGCACGGGCCGGCAAGCGCGTTCCACGTAGCGCGCGGGCGATTGGCCGGGAAGGGCATACACGTGCCTGTTCCAGGTTGGCGTGTTCCCGGCGCTGACCTGGACGAGCAAGCGTTGCAGCATTTCGATCGTGTATCCCAGTTTCTCGGCAATGGTCGCCTCGGGCTGATCGAGCAAATCGTGCAGTTGGCGCTCGTTCAACCAGCCATGCGGCACATCCCACATCTCTTCCAGGCGCGGGTTCACCAGGACGATGCGCCCGGTGGGCGCGAAGATTAACAAGCCATCATCGGCACTGTCGAGAATCGCTTGCAGCTGGTCGCGGCTTTCGGCGATCTCGCTGAACAGTCGCGCGTTAGAAATCGCTACGGCGGCCTGATTGGCGAGCGACGAAACATACTGGACATCGCCCTGATCGAAGTGATGGGCGGTAAAGCTGCCTACATACATCACCCCCACGGTCCGGCCCTGACTGTTCAGCGGTACGGCAATCAGCGAACGGATGCCGGCTTCAATCGTGTGGGGATTGACCTCGGGATGGCCGTGTGTTTCGGTGACCAGAATGGGTACGCCTTCTTTAACGACACGGCGGGTCATGCCCGTGCTGCGCAGGTGCGCGGGACTCCAATCGCCGGTGACGCCCAAGGCGGAGGCGCGCGTGAACGAATCGGTGCGCTTGTCGTAGACGTACAGCGTCACCGCGTCCGCGCGGCTGATTTCACGGGCCACGGTGCTGGTGCGGCGCAGCACCTCTTCTAATTCGACGCTGGCCGAGAGTGCCAGACTCGCTTGATACAATTCGTTGAGGTTGAGAATCCGCCGGGCGCGTTCTTCGAAGAGGCGGGCATTGTGTACGGCGATCGTCGCTTGATGCCCCAACGTTTGAGCGAATTGAATTTCGGCGGTGGTAAACCGCCGCCCCGGCCGCTCGTCACCCCACTCGACGACGCCGATGAACTCCTGTCCTAGAATGAGAGGCATATTCAGCACCGCGTGCAGACCGCGCTGCTGTAGCATCGCTTGATCGGGCGCGTGAAGGGCCGCCTCGTCGCGATAGGCGATCTGGATGTCATGCCGTTCGATGGCCGTTTGCAGGTTGGGATGATCGGCCAGGGCATAGTTCGTTTCAATATTCAGCGTGGCCGGCGCATGTTCCACTTCGGGCGAGAGATATTTTCCGATGATCTGCAAGGTGCCTGCGGCGGATTCGAACATGCGCAGGCCGCAGTAGGTCGTGTTCAACGCGCGCGCCATCAGGCGCGTGAGCTCTTCGCCCAGCTGCGGCAGATCGAGGATGGACGTGAGCCGTTGGCCGACTTCATACAAGATGGACATTTCGCGCAGGCGCGATTGAGCGCTTTGATACAGCTGCGCATTTTCCAGCGCAATGACGTTTTGCGTGGCCAGCTGGTTGATGAAGTCGAGCGCGGTCTGATCGAAGCGGCCCACCTCCGGGCTTTCCAGATTGATGACGCCCAGAATGTGATCTTCTTTCTTGAGCAGCACGACCATCTCGGAGCGAGTTTCCGGCGTGACCGAGACGTAATCGGGATCGAGTCGCACATCGGTGAGAAAGAAAGATTGACCGGTACGGATCGCGCGCCCGACCACGCCAGTGGTCAACGGCCAATTCGTCTGCATGAGGCGGGTGGTCTCTTCCGGCGTATAACCGTGCGTCACGCTGACGCGTATCACATCTTGTTCCTCATCCCAAACGCTGACCGTGCCCTGCCTGGCATTGACTGCGGTGGCGGCCCGTTCCAGCAGACGCTGCATCACGTGTTGGAGATCGAGCGAAGAGACCAGGTCCAGCCCGATTTGTTGCAGCGTGGCCAATTGCTCGATGCGGCGCGCCAGGGCCTGATCGGTGCGCGCATACAGGCGGGCGTTGGCCACGGCGACGGCCGCTTGATTGGCAAAGGCGGTCAGCTCTTCGATGGCCGTGGACGTGAAGGCGTGTGGTTCGGCATAGTAGACGGTTAAAGCACCAATGATTTGATGCTGCGTCCACAACGGTACCTCGGCCAGGGCGCGAAACCCTTCGGCCACGCCAGCCGCGCGGAGCCACGGTAAGCGGTCAGAGGTGCGGGTATCGTTGACGATGAGCGGCTGTCCAGTGGCGATCACTGTGGTGCGTTCATTGGAGCCGATCGGGATGGCACGGGCCCGCGCCACAAAATCCGCGCTCAAATTGTGGGAGGCCGCTAACTGGGCCGTGTGGCCCTGATCGTCGGCCAGAAAGATCGCCACTTTTTGGCAATCCAGCACGCGCGCTAGCGAGGTTACAATGACGTTCAGAATTTCGTCGAGCTTGAGCGTGGCGTTGATGACCGTCAGCACCGAGTTCATGATGAACAGGTTGCTGGTTTGATGACGCAAGTCCATGTACATTTGGGAATTGCGGATGGCCGTGGCGGCTTGCGCGGCGATGGAGATCAAAATGTCCCGATGGGATTCATCATAGACATTGGCCCGTTCCCGGCTCTGCACCGCCATCACACCCAACACGCGATCGCCCACCGCGATCGGCACACCCAGCCACGATTGAACTTGCTGATCGAAGGAAGCGTGCCCGATCTGTTGGGCAAACTCTTGCACATTGTGCTTGATGAGCAGCGGCTGACGCGTCAAAATCATGTATTCCGTGAAGCCTTCACCAAACAGTCGGCTGGTATAGGTCACCCGCTCGTTGTTTTCGTAAGCCAGCGGGAAAGTGATGCGGCGTTCAGTCTCGTCGTACAGCGCAATGTAGAAGTGACGCGCATCCATCAAGCATCTGGTTTGCTGATAAATGGCTTCCAATACATCGGGCAGTTCCAGGCTGTTAGCCACGGCTTGCCCAATCGCCGTCAATGAATCGAGTTCACGAATGCGCCGTTCTAGCCGTAAGCGCGCATTGCTGAGATTGTGCGCAATGGCCATCGAGAGCACCAACATCGCGCAGGTTCCGGCAAATGCTCCCACGGGGATATTCAGCGCGGCTACCGCCAGTGTGAATGACAGCAACGTTGGCACAATGCTGATGATGGTGATTTCGCGCCAGTGGCGGCTGGCAAAGTCAGGCACGCCGCCGCCGTGCAGCCGCACCAGCCAAGCGCCTACGCCAAAGCCGGCCGTGAAATACGTCACTTCCAGGGCGATTAAGGGAAGCAGTGCTTTAAGAGACAGATCGATGACCCAGTTAGAAGCCGGGGGCGTTAATGGTATCGAGCCGCCTAAGGCATAGTACACCAAACTACCGATCAGCAACCCCCACCCTTCAAGCGCCAGGTTGTTCGAGATCGAGACCACCGCTGTCCACACACCGCGGGGTAGATCGTGCCGAAGTTGGCGCAGCAGCCAGTTAACCCCCTCGCTTAGCAGCAGGCTGGTTATCAAGATGAGCAGGGCGGCGCCAGTGCCTAGAGCGAGAAACGCCGATAGCACAAAGAACCCGGCGAAGTTCAACTCGATCGAGTCGATGGCGATGTTGTGGTTGACGGCGGCCGCCAAGGCGACGATCCAGAGCAGGTAAATGGCAGCGGGAAGCGTGGGCGAAACGGGGACAACCAAGGCTAAAGCCAAGCTGCCGAATACGGCTGCCAGGCCCAGGACAAGAGCGGTAGTCTCGGCGGGTTTAACTGGGCGGGGCGCAGATTTCCGATCGGACATGCTGTATGCTATGATGCGCTGGGCGCCTTAGATTTTGACGGCGTTCACCACGGCGATGTCAGCCGCTGGACTATCTCGCCCCACCAACAGAGGGGGACTATCTCGTCCCACCAACAGAGGGGGACTATCTCGTGAACGCAAAGTAGTGTTTATCCAACGCGCTAACAGTCTAGCACAAAAGACATAAGCCGACAATGGCGCGCTGAAGGCGCGCGTGTGGCATGGTATAATTTCGCGCGCAACTTGGGTAGGTCAACAACATATGAAGTCTCATTCACAACAGAAACAACAGCTCATCTGGCGCGGCCTTATTTTTCTCGGCCTGTTGAGCGTGCTGTTAAGCGCATGCAACGGACGTGTGATCAGTGGCGCGACGCCGACGTCGGCCTCGCTGGCCGTGTCTCTGGCCACGCCCACTGTGCTGCCGACCCTGATCCCTCAAATGTTGACCCCGGCTCCGACCAATACCCCGGCGCCCACGCCAACTCCAGTGGTGCACATCATCCAACCGGGCGATACGCTGTTGGGCATCGCACTGCAGTATGGTGTGACGCTCGACGAGTTGTATCAAGTCAACGGTGTGTTGAAACCGGAATTGCTGCAGATCGGTCAGGCCGTGGTGATTCCAGCGCCAGGCTCAGTGGGCAAACCTACGAATAACAATTCTGGC
Source organism: Anaerolineae bacterium (assembly GCA_003154115.1). GTDB lineage: Bacteria > Chloroflexota > Anaerolineae > Fen-1058 > Fen-1058 > Fen-1058. The sequence goes on along the minus strand of PMCF01000415.1, from coordinate 18,287 downwards.
GCGGTCATCGCGCCGACGCAGCCGCCGCTGCCGGTGCAGGTGGAGCATGCCGCGCGCTATCAAACGCCGGTGGGCAGCGTGTGGGTGTTGGGAGAAGTCTTCAACTCGACCGATCAGCCGATCGAGAATGTGCAGGTCCGCGTGTCGTTGATCGATGCGACGGGTGTGGAAGTGGATAGCGCGCGGCCTTTCGTAGCACTGGACGCCATCCCTCCCGGCGGACGCGCGCCATTCAGCGTGTTGTTTGAAAGTCCACCGGTTAACGTGATCGATTTTCAGGCCTTTGTCGTGCGCGCCGATCCATCATATAATTACACGACGCGTTACGCGACACTTGAGGTGACTGATGTGCAGACGAAGCAGGAAGGCACCCAGTATCGCGTTGCGGGCAAGGTGACGCATACCGGTGCGACCCATGTGGTCGGAGCACAAGTGGTGATCACCCTGTACGATGGGAAAGGACACGTCACCGGTTTCCGGCAATACGCCTTGCCCGATGATCAATTGGGGCCCGGTGGGGGGGTAACTTTTGATGTGCTGGTCTCGCCTGATCCCTCTGCGCCGAAAGTGGCGAACTCAACCGCCAGCGCTCAAGCGCGCACGAGGTAAGCCCCGATGCTGAAACACACTGTCCCATCTTTTCGGGAATCCCCGTCTTCTGGTGGGAGCAATACTCTCAATCGTCTACCGCGTCACACCACGCCCCGCAAACAACGTCTGGCGAAATATCCGTTGTTACTGCTGCTTAAAACGGTGGCGCGCATCGATGCGCAGGGATTGGATAAATTGCCGGAGGGGCCGTTCGTGTACGTGATGAATCATTTGAGTTCGTTCGATACGCTGACGGGCATTGCCCTGGGACCGATCCGACAGGCGACCGCCTTTGCGGCGGTCGAACATCGTTCCGATCCGATCGCTGGCTGGATTCTCGATCAACTAGGTATGATCTGGGTGCGCCGCGGCGAAGCTGATCGCGAGGCGATCAAGATTGCGCTGGATGAAATCAAGAGCGGCACCTTGATGGCGATGGCCATTGAAGGCACGCGCAGCCGCACCGGTGGTTTGCAGCCGGGCAAGACGGGCGCGGCTTTCCTGGCCTCACGCGCGCATGTACCCATGGTGCCGGCGGCCATTTGGGGAACTGAAAAGATCATCCCCAATCTCAAGCGCTTGCGGCGCAGCGAGGTGCACCTCCGCGTGGGTGAACCGTTCCATCTGCCGGAAGGCCGCGTCAACACCGAGCAGTTGGAAGAATTCACCGATCAAGTGATGCTGAAGATTGCGGCCATGCTGCCGCCGGAATATCGCGGCGTGTATCGAGGAAGGATGAGGATGCGCCAAGCGGCCCGCCGCTTCGCGGACACGGGCAAGGATGAGGGATGAAGCCGCTATGATTGATCGTCACTTCTTGTTATGGCAGCGCTGGCTGTTGATCCTCGGCGTGATCATCGTGGCGTTCGGCGTGGCGCTGGCCTTCCTCTATCCCACGCCGTTGTTCGACATCTTCCGCACACAGATCGATCCGGTCTTTTGGGCGGCGGGTGAATCGACGGCTGGAGCAACAACTTTCCAGCAGTGGATTTACGGTGTGCTCGGCGCGACGATGGCGGGGTGGGGCGTGTGCATTGCGTTTATCGCGGCGATGCCTTTCAAGCGGAAAGAAAAATGGGCGTGGAATTGCCTGGCGATTGCCGTGTCGCTGTGGTTCGTGATCGACACGTTCCTCTCGTGGCGCTTCGGCGCGTTGTTCAATGTGATCTTCAACGTGGTGATCTTCCTCGCGGCGATGGTACCGCTGCTATTCACTCGAAAGTATTTCCTAACCCCTGATCCCCGATTGACTGATCCCTGATCAACTGATCAACCACCCCCGTCAATCTTCCCCACTCCTCCAGCGTCAATGTCTCGGCCCGCCGTTTCGGATCGATGCCAGTTTCGTTCAGCGCCTGCATGATCTGTTCGTGCTTTAGTGGCAGGCCTGCGGCCAGTGAATTGTGCAGTTGCTTCCGTTTCTGTCCGAATCCGGCCTTCGCCACTTTGAAGAACATGTCCACGTCTTTTACATTCACGCGCGGCTGTTCGGGCAGGTCAATCCGCAGCACGGCCGAATCGACATCGGGTGCGGGATAGAACGCGCCCGCCGGAATCCGGTGGACGATGCGCGGCACGCCGTAGAACTGCACGCTCACGGCGAGCAGGTTCATGTCATCGGGCTGAGCGATGATGCGCTGGGCCACTTCCAACTGAATCGTCAGTACGATCGATTGCGGCTTGATGTCGGCTTCCAGTAAATGGCGGATGATGGCCGAGGTGATGTAGTAGGGAATGTTGGCGACGACTTTGTAATTGGGTAGTTCGTTAGTGAGATAGTGCGATAGTAGAACGGTTGGATCAAGTCTTAGGATGTCGCCTTCGATAAGAGTTACATTCGAACGATCCGCTAAAACCGATCGGAGCGGGGGCAGCAACGTGCGATCGATCTCGACAGTGATGACGTGCCGGGCTGCATCGCACAAATGGCACGTCAGGCTGCCCAGGCCGGGGCCGATCTCCAACACCACATCCTCAGTCATGATGTCGGCCGCGCGCACGATCTGGCTGAGCGCATGTTCGTCGACGAGGAAATTCTGTCCCAGGCTCTTCTTGGGGCGCAAGTTGAACTGCCGCAACACTGATTTGACGTCCATGCTTAACCTGTGCTCGTCAACCGTCTAGAAAAAAAGGCGACTACGCGAGTCGCCCCTGTGATGATTAATTCCCACGATCTCTATATTGCGGCCAATTGGGCAGCTCGTAATTGACGCTTCCCGGCACGGGGGTAAGCAAATAAGTGTCCACCCACCACCACCAGCTTTGCAGATTGTCGTCGTCGTAACCCAGATCGAGCCACTTGCCCCGTATGCCGCCGCCGGTGTCGGCCGCCAGACCGATGCCATAACCCGGGACATACAATTTGGTGCCGAGGCTGATGACGCTGGGATCGACCGCGACGATACCTTTACGCATCGGCAATCCAGTAGCCGTGACGCCATACCATTTGGCCGTCTTCGGCGTACCCGAGGTCGCCGCGCTATACGAGGTGGCATACGTGCGAACCTTGCGCCAATACTCGATCGGGCCGTCGGGCGTGTTGAGCGTGCGAATAACGATGTTGGTGCCGTAGCGGAACTCTTTGTTCGACGGCGACTTCAGCACGACGAAGTTCGGATCCATGTTGCGGGCGACTTCCTGCCCGTTTTCATAGCGGATGACCGTGCGCTTTTGCTGAATGCCGCTTTCGCCATCTTTCACCGTGCTGGTATCAATCTCCATATTCGCATCGGGAATCTTCACCATCTCATACGGAATCCCTTCTTGCTCCACCAGCACTTCTTCATGCACGCGCACAATCTTCACGGTGCCGTCGGCCTGCACCGGCGCATCGATGGCAGGCTGGGTGTAGTCTTCACCCACCAGCGCTACGCCCAAATCGTTCAACACCTCACCGACCTGATTGCGCAGCGTGCGCGTCTTGATAGTGCGCCCATCCACGTCGATGTTGATGGGCACGGATTGTTCGACCGTGATGATGGTACCAGCCGTGAGCGGAGACGCCAGGGTCGGCGTGATCCGATCAGCTAGATACAGCTGCACGCCCGCTTCATTCAGCGCTTCACCCACCGTCTTGGCTGGCGTCTGAACCTTCTGTTCGCCGACGTGGCTCAATATCAATGTGGCTGGCACGGCGCGTTGGATGCTGATATTGATGGGCGATCGATCGCGTGGATCGCGGGGGATGGTGTAGGAATCGTGCTGGGCCCGATCGAGGATCTGCCCATTCACGGTTACCCGATCGAACTCATGCACCCCTACGGAAGCCTGTTTCAGAATTTCCGGCAACAGCGAGGTTTGGCTCTGAAATTGCTGGATGTGCCCATCGGCCTGGACAGTGACCGGGCGGGCGTGCTGCACGATGATGGTCGATTGCTCATCGGTTAGTGACGATCCCAGCGTCGGCCCCACAATATCATCAGATTCAACCGTGACTCCGGCCTCCCGCAGGATATTGTCGACAGCGCGTTGATTGGTGCGCAGGCTGCGCACCTGACCGTCCACGACGATCGTCACCGGCACCAGGGTGGCGTAATAGCCCACGGCCATCACGCCCAACAGGATGAGGATGCTAAAGACTGATAAAAATCCGCGTGACAGCCAGCGCTGCAGCGGATNNTCCCTTGAAAGAAGGTCGTGCACCCCCTTTCGAACCGCGTCCCACGACTTACCGCCGACAGTTGGCTCGGCCCAGGCTACCCGACGACACCCGAAAGGATCTCCTTATTGCTGCTGCCTTCCGGCCCTGACAAGGTTCGAAGTCTTTCGCCGCGTCGGACCCAGACGTCAACGCTACTTGCCTTTGGCAGGCTCAGGTAACTCGACCCTGGAGGGGGAATTCAACCCTGCTGTAGCGGGTTGCAGGCACGCTCGGATGAACGCGAGGGCACCGCTAGCTCCCCATCTAGCACGACCGGGACAATGGTACAGGAGGCAGAGTATCTTGTCAAATGGGGAACACACGAGGCAGGAGGCAAGAAGCACGAGGCAGGAGGCCGGGAAATGCAGAGTGCGGAATGTGGAATGCGGAATGAACCGCGTCACACGTTCCGCACTCTGCATTTTCAAGGCGGAGAGGGCGAGATTTGAACTCGCGGTGCCTTTCGGCACACGCGCTCTCCAGGCGCGCGCGTTAGGCCGGACTACGCTACCTCTCCGTGCTGACTACGGGGCTGATTATACACGAACAATGACCAATGAACAAAGAACGCGCTCACCCCGGAAACAGCGTCTCGAACAACTCCGGCGTATAGCGATAGACCAGCTCATCGTCGATGGCGTTACGGCGCGCCATCTCGCCGTACAGTTCGCCACTGCGGCGTAAGGTGCGCTCCTGCGTTTCAGGATTCAGTTTCACCAGGCCAAAGCGCAGATTCCAGCCCTCGGCCCACTCGAAATTGTCCGTCAGCGTCCAGTGATAGTAGCCCATCACCGGCACATTCTCGTTGATGGCCTTCCACACTTCGCGCAGCGTTTGAACCAAAAAGCGCGGACGTTGATCGTCGTCCAGATCGGGCAGGCCATTTTCAGTGATGTAGATCGGTTTGTTATAGCGGCCCAAGCGTTTGAGCAGACGGAACAGGCCGCGCGGATAAATCTCGCCGTAGTTCATGTCACTCATCTCGGCGTGCGGATTGGGCTTGTTGCGGCCAAAGAGTATGCCTTCCCAATTGTGCCGATCGAATTGGATCAGATCGCGGCTGTAGTAATTNNCCCGATCGGCCGATCGAGATGGCCGTGAATCACCGCATTCAGCGGAATCTGGTTGAACAGGCGATCGCGGTTCCACGTGCAGAAGCGATCGAGCGGCGAGTTGGGGCGGGCCGGATCGAACAGCCGCATGTGATGGGCCAGGCCCACACGCGCCGGCGGCTGCACGCGATGAATGGTCTGATAGGCTGCACCGTGGGCCAGCATCAAGTTGTCGACGACTTTGAACACCAGTTGGGTATCATTTTTGCCGGGTGGAAAGTCGGCCGACGGTGAAGCGAATTCCACCATCTCTTCGGCGTTTTGCGACCACCCCAGCACGGCATACACATTGGGCTCATTGATGGTCACCCACAGATCGCACAAATCCTTCAAAGCATCAACCGCTTTTGCCGTGAAGCGTTCAAACAACGGCACGATGTCGGGCGTTTCCCAGCCGCCGCGCTCCACCACCCACACTGGATTGGTAAAGTGATGCAGCGTCACCATCGGCTCAATGCCACGCTCGCGCATCGCCTTGAGCATGGTGCGATACCGATCGATGGCGGCCGAATCCCACTGGCCTTCCTTCGGCTCGATGCGACTCCACTCGATCGAGAGGCGATGGCCGGTGTGATTCATCTGGGCGGCGAAATCCAGATCCCGATCGAACCCCGCGCCCCACCAATCGCACGCCAGTCCCGACGTTTGACCACCACGCACGTGCTGGCCGGTCTGTTCCCACGCCCACCAATCGTTGTTGGTATTATTCCCTTCCACCTGATGCGCGGCCGTGGCGGCGGCCCATTTGAAGTCGGTGGGAAAATACAGCGTTGCTTTAGCCATCATCTCTCACTTTCTCTCGTTCCCTCTATCCTCTCATTCAATGGACTGATGAAGCGACAGAGGGATGGAGGGATCACAATTTGAAATACTGTGCTAAATCTGGGCTCCACTCCACAGCCTGATATTCGCCCGTCTGCGCATCTTGCTCGTAGTGTCCGGCATACTTCCCCTGCGCGATGGCCGCCAACGCCTGCACGATCACATCCACTTCCGCGGCGGTGTTATACATGCCGAAAGAGATGCGCACCAGCCCGGGCATATCGTGCCGATCGTTGTCCAGAATTTCTTCGCGCACGCGATTGGATTCTTCCGGCGACAGGCCCATCAAGTGCAGCAAATACGGATGGGCGCAGAAACACCCGTTGCGCACGCCGATGCCCCATTCCGATCCCAGGATCGCCGCAACCAGAAAGTGTGACATCCCTGTGATGTTCATGGGAATCACGCCCAACCGATCGCGCACGGTGGCGACATCGGTCTCGCCGTAAATCTCAATCCCCGCGATCGGCTTGAGGCGCTGCAACGCGTAGGCGGTGAGTTCGGCTTCATGATCGGCCACCACCTCCATGCCGATCTGGTTCAGCGCCTTGATCGCCGCGGCCAATGCCACCGCGCCCACTACGTTGGGCGATCCGGCTTCATCGCGCTCGGGCGCGCCCGACCATTCCACATGCTCGGTAGTGACGATTTCAATCGTCCCGCCGCCGCGATATTCCGGCTCGCCTTTCTCAAACGTGTCTTTCCGCCCGATGAGCGCGCCCGTCCCGAAGGGGGCATACATCTTGTGCGCGGAGATCGCCACATAGTCCAGATGCGCCGGGTCGTCGAGATCGCCCATCGAAACGCGGCGGTGCGGCGCGAGCTGCGCGCAGTCCACTAGGATCTCTGCACCGGCGGCGTGCGCCTTCTGAGCGATGGCGTGAATGTCGGGCAGGTGGCCGGTAACGTTCGAGGCGCCCGTAATCGCCACCAGTTTCACACGGCCCTGATAGACTTCCAGCAACCGATCGAGATCGGCCACGTCCAATCGGCCCAGCGCATCGGCCTTGACGTGTTCTACGTGCGCTTGCGCGCGCCACGGCAGATCGTTGCTATGGTGTTCCAGCAGCGAGACCAGCACGACATCGTCTTTCTGCAACTCTAAGCGATACGACAACTTGTTGATGGCGTCGGTGGTGTTCTTGCCGAAAATGACCGTGTTATCGCGTAGATTCGTGCCGACGAAGTCCGCCACGATGTGGCGCGCGTCGTCGTAGGCCTGCGTGGCGACTTTGCTCTTGAAGCCCGTGCCGCGATGCACCGATGAATACCAGCGCAAAAATTCGCTGACAGTGTCGAGCACGTCTTGCAAGGCGGGCGTGCTGGCCGCGTTATCGAAATTGATGTAGGGTCGCAGGCTGCCGTCGAGCAGGGGCACAGTCTGGTGGATGCCGACGATGCGTTCACGAACTGCGACAAGATCAGTGGGGGCGGACATTGCTTCTCCTCTGGGTTAGGGTTATACTTTAGTCAAGGGGGGTGCCATGGCCGTACAAATACAAGATTTGGTACAAGCGGGTGTGTATCCTGACGTCGAAACCGCAGTGCAGGAAGCGTTGCGCGTCTTGTGGCAGGAACGCCCACAAGTGCGGATTGATGTGGCGGTCCATCGGTATCGCATTGAAGATCTGTCGGTCGCAAAAGCTGCCGCTCTGGCTGGCGTTAGTTTCGATCGCATGAAAGAAATCTTGGCGGCGCGCATGGAACAATCCCCGTCTGTTGGTGGGAATGTTCCGCTGCGACTGGGTCCTGAAACTATGGAAGAAGCCCGCACCGAAGTGGAAGCCTTTCAGCGGATGCGTTCATGAGTGATGATCGACAGGGCTAGCTATCATACACCCTTGACTAACCTCAGCCTGCTGTAACTCTTAAAACCCCGGCTTACACCTCACGCACCACGCACTACGCTTTACTCGTCACGATACCCCATGCGCCGCACTTCGCGCTCATCGTTACGCCAGTTCTTGCGGACTTTGACCCACAACTCCAGGTAGATATTGCAGTCCAGCATCCGCTGAATGGAATGCCGCGCGTCGGCGCCGATTTGCTTGAGCATGTGCCCGCCGCTGCCGATGAGGATGCCCTTTTGCGAATCACGCTCGACGTAGATTGTCGCGGCAATGTGGACCAGGCCGTTTTTGCGCTCGTCGTACTGCTCGACGATGACGGCGACTGAGTGCGGCACTTCTTGCTTGAGATGAAGCAGCACCTGCTCGCGGATCAGCTCGGCGACCACTTCGCGTTCCTGCTTGTCGGTGATCTGCTCGGTCGGATAGTACAGCGGCCCCTCCGGCAGGTGCACCATGATTTGGTCGAGCAGTTCCTGCCGGTTATCACCGCGCGTGGCCGAAAGCATGATCCACTCCCACGGCGCAGGCGGCTCCTGCCCTGGTTGTGTCGGCGCCAGCGCCCAATACGCTTCGATGTGGCGTTTCATCTCATCGGGCGGCAAGAGATGATCCATCTTGTTGAGGGCCAAAATGATCGGGCGGTCGCGCACTTCGCTCAGGGCCCGAGCAATGCGCCGATCGTTCTCGTCGGGCCATTCCGTCAGATCGACCATGAACACGATCACATCCCCTTCGCCGATCGCGTCCGTGGCTGCCGTGACCATGTATTCCCCCAGTGAATTCTTGGGTGTATGAATGCCGGGCGTATCGATGAAGATGACCTGCGCCATGTCTTGCGTCAGAATGCCCAGGATGCGATCGCGCGTGGTCTGTGGTTTCGACGAGACAATAGAAATTTTCTGACCCAACAGGGCGTTGAGCAGGGTGGACTTGCCCACGTTCGGTTTGCCGACGATGGCCACAAAGCCGGATTTGAAACCGGGAGGGGTTGTTAATTCAGAGTCTTGGGAGTCTTGAAATTCATTCATAGATGAGATTTGATGAGTGATGAGTGATGAGTGAATTATCACTCATCACTCGTAAACGCGATATGATCGATCCCGTTAGCAGTATCAGATTCTTCAGGCATGTCGCTGTCTTGTATAGATATATCGCCAGGCCAAATTCCAGCAGGAATTACTCTAATATATTTACGTTTGCCAACTTGAACAATCCTCGGCATGGTTATGGTGATAGATTCCAGTGCGTCATCAACGACAATTTCATCGATCTTAACACCTCGTTGCTCAACAAGGCGTCGGGCCTCCTTCTTGCTTTTTGCAAGTTTGAGATCAACCAGTAGACCGCTTACAGTCGTAGGCATACTCTCATAAGGAACCTCTTCGATTTCGTCGGGCAGGGCGTGCTGCTGGAAGACGCTGACGAAGTGCTGCTCGCCCGCGTGCGCGGCTGCTTCATCGTGGAAGATGGTCACGATCTCGCGCGCCAATTCCATCTTCACATCGCGCGGATGGCGCGAGCCGTCGGCCAGTCCCTGTTCAATCGCCGCGATCTGAGCGGGCGTGTAGCGGCTGACCAGTTTGAAAAAGATCGGCATGGCCGTATCGGGCAGGCTCATGATCTTGCCGTACATATCTTCCGGGGTGGCGAGAATGGGGATGTGATTGCCCAGACTCTTGGACATGCGCACCACGCCATCGGTGCCGGGCAAAATGCCCATCAGGATACCGACCTGTGGTTTTTGTCCGACTGCTTCCTGCATCTTGCGGCCCGCTACGATGATGTTGAACAGCTGATCGCTGCCGCCCACCTGCACATCGGCTGCCTGCGCCACGGCGTCATAACCCTGCATCAGCGCGTAGAACGTCTCGTGCAGATAGACCGGATCATTGCGCTCCAGCCGCAGCTTGAAGTTCTCGCGCGTCATGAACTGCTGGATCGTGAAATTGGAACCCAGCCTGATCAGGTCGGCAAACGTCAACTTGCTCAGCCACTCGGCGTTGTAGTGCACGCGCGTCTTGGCGCGATCGAGAATCTTGTACGACTGCTCGGCATAGGTCTGACCGTTATGCGCCACTTGCTCGGCAGTGAGCTGCGGACGCAGTTTGTCCTTGTCGGACGGGTCGCCGATCAACGACGTGTAGTTGCCGATCAAGAACGTGATGTCGTGGCCCAGTTCCTGAAACTGGCGCAGCTTACGCATGGGGATGGTATGTCCCAGATGCAGATCACTCGAAGTAGGATCGAAGCCGCAATAGACCTTCAACGGCCGACCGGCCTGCTCCGCCTCGATCAGGCGCTCTTTCAACTCGCGTGCCATGGACTGCTTCACTTGTTCGTCGCCGTATTCAGTGCCCTGCATCAACAGGGCCACTTGTTCGTCAATCGACATCATGATCAAAGTTCTCCGCTGGGCGTCCCTTAGTCAATCCAACGCCAGATGAATTCTCAAAGCGTTATCGATGGCGTCAATCACGTCTGGTGAGATATGTCCCACTTTTCTGATGGGCCGTCATGCCCGAGTGCTGTTGTCGGGCATCCAGGTTGACGATTGGCAATTCATGCAGATAGGCGACTGGATTCCCGCCAGAAGCACGCGGGAATGTACTGTTCGCTAACATGTTGAACAGTCCGCCGCCCGCCGAATGCCAAGGATCGCACTTGAAAACGGCGCAGAAACGTCTGTTCTGGTGTTCAAGATGTTAGCGAACACTACACATTTCACCCAATACCCGATATTCTTCCTCCAACCGTTCGCGCAACACGGCCTTGCGCTGTGACCGCACATACTCGGACAGCGCTTCATACACAACGGCTTCCACCGTTGTGTTCTGTTCAGAAGCCAGCGACTCAATTTCTGGCTCAATGTTGAGCGTCAAGGTTTTGAGCATAATCGACCTCCTCCGCTTGCGAGTGGTTACCACCACACATTACGCGGCGAATTATAGCACAGCCGATTGACGCTTCCGGCTCGATCGGCTACAATCTCGCGCCGCTCTTGTGCCGCGTAACGCCCGCGGGGACGCGGGCTTGGAGCAAGTCACATTTCATCTTTCGGGGCGTTGTGTAGTATACTTTTGTGGAAGTTGGAATTTAGAGGTTGGAAGTTGGAGGCGAACTCCGGCATCCAACCTCTCGCTTCCACGGTCTAACATTTCGGAGAATTGAGGTCACTATGGCGAAGAAACCCGTCACCCCTAAAAAGGCTAGCAAAGCGGTCGGGCCGAAAACGGCCACGCCCAAAACCGCTGCTAAATTGATCAAGAAGAAGGTAGTCGCAAAACCCGTCGCGGCGAAGAAGAAAGCGCCTGCGGTCAAGCAGTCCGCGCCGAAGGCGACGAAGCCGGTAGTCGTCGCCGCCAAAGCGATGGTCGCCGCTAAAGCGATCGGGCCGGCTAAGGCCGGTCGGACGTATACCAGCGCCGAGATCCGCGATCAATTCTTGCAGTTCATGAAGGATCGCGGCCACACGATCGTCCCATCGATGCCGTTAATCCCGGCGGGTGACAATACCCTGCTCTTCACCAACTCGGGCATGGTGCAATTCAAAGATGTATTCCTGGGCCAGGGCACGCGCCCTTACACGCGCGTGGCTGACGCGCAAAAATGTATGCGTGTGGCGGGCAAGCACAACGATCTGGACGACGTGGGGCGCGATACCTACCATCATACGCTCTTTGAAATGCTGGGCAATTGGTCGTTCGGCGATTACTACAAGAAGGAAGCCATCGCGTGGGCGTGGGAACTGCTGACCGAGGTGTGGGGGCTGGACAAGAGTCGTTTGTGGGCCACTTGTTTTCAAGATGAGCAGGGCGTAGTGCCGCGCGACGACGAAGCGGCGAACACCTGGCGACAACAGCCGGGGTTCGATCCTACGCATCTGCTGTTCTTTGGGCGCAAGGAAAATTTCTGGGAAATGGCCGAGGTAGGACCGTGCGGCCCGGACAGCGAGATTCACTACGAGCGCGGGCCGGAGTTCTGCAACAAGCAAGATGTGCCAGGGCACGTGTGCAGCGTTAACGGCGATTGCCCGCGCTTCCTGGAAATCTGGAATCTGGTTTTCATTCAGTACAGTCGCACCAGTCCCACGGAATTGCATCCGCTGCCCGCGAAGCACGTCGATACCGGCATGGGCTTNNTCGTGTCGATCTTGCAGGGCGTCGATTCCAACTACAAGACCGATCTGTTCCTGCCGCTGATTCACAAGACGCAGAAGTTGACGGGCCACACCGATGCCGAAGTCGAAGAGAACATCGTGGCCTATCGCGTGATTGCCGATCACTGCCGCGCCGCGGCGTTTCTCATTGCCGATGGGGCCTTGCCCGGCAACGTGGGCCGCAATTACGTGCTGCGGATGATCATCCGTCGGGCCGCGCGTTTTGGCCGCAAGATCGGTTTCGACGGACCCTTCATGGCCGAGATCGCCGACGCGGTGATCGATAACATGGGCACGCACTATCGCGAGTTAGTCGATCGACGCGAGCATATTTTGTACACCATCACCGATGAAGAACGCCGCTTCCATCGCACGCTCGATCTGGGTCTGGGCAAGTTGGAAGAAGTATTGGCCGCGAATGAAGATAGCAAGATCGTGCCGGGCGCGGAGGCGTTCAAGTTGTACGACACCTTCGGCGTGTCCGTGGAGATTACGCGCGACGTGGCGATGGAGCGCGGGTTCACGGTCGATCTGGAGGGCTTCCACGCGGCGATGGCCGAACAGCGCGAGAAGGCTTCGGCGGCGACGAAGTTCGAGGGGGCGAGTGAATCGATCGGGTTGTACCAACAACTCAAGCAGGCGTTGATCGAGCAGAGCGTGATCGACGAGAGCGGCGTCGAGTTCGATCCGTACACTGCGCCGGAGATGGAAACCAAGGTCATCGGGTTGATTGTGAACGGCAAGATTGCTAATCACGCCGTCTACGGCGACAAAGTGGAAGTGGTGCTGGCGGGCACGCCGTTCTATATCGAATCGGGCGGCCAGGTCAGCGATGTGGGCGTAATCGCCAAATATTCCGAGCAGGGCGGCGAACCGATCTGGGGCGTGGATGTCAGCGAGATGCGCCGGCCGCTGCCGGGCCTCAGCGTGCATGTGGGCGAGGTGTCGGTGGGCGAGCCGAAAGTGGACGACGATTGCTGGGCGCTGGTCGATTACGATCGACGCTTGGACATCATGCGCAATCACACCGCCACGCACTTGCTGCACGCGCAGCTGCGCGGCGTGTTGGGGCAGCATGTGCAGCAGGCCGGATCGCTGGTGGCGCCCGATCGGTTCCGCTTCGACTTTACGCACGGCTCGATGCTGACGCAGGACGAGATCGATCGGATCAGCGAGAACGTCAACAACTTAATCCTCGCCAATTATCCAGTGATGACGCTGCACAAGAATTACAAGGACGCCGTGGGCGATGGCGCGATGGCGCTGTTCGGCGAAAAATACGGCGACGTGGTGCGCGTGGTGCGCACCGGCTGGCCCGATGAAAAACCGGTGAGCATGGAGCTGTGCGGCGGCACGCACGTGACGCAGACGGCCGAGATCGGATCGTTCGTCGTGTTGTCCGAGGGCAGCGTGGGCGCGGGCTTGCGCCGCATCGAAGGGTTGACCGGACGCGGCGCGCAGCAGTTCATTCAAATGCGCCTGAAGAAGTTGCAGAACGCGGCGGCTTACCTCAAAGCTGCGCCGGACGAGATCGATCGCAAGGTGCTGGAAATCATCGAGCAGACGCAGGCCGTGGAGAAAGAATTGGCCAAGGCGCGGCGTGAAGCGGCGAAGCGCGACATCGAAGTGGTGTTGAACGACGCGGTCGAGGTGGCGGGCGTGCGTGTGCTGGCGGTGAAGGTCAATGCGCTCGATTCCGAAATGCTGCGCGAGATGAGTGACTGGCTGCGCGCGAAGCTGGGTTCGGGCGTGGTCGCGCTCGGTGCAGTGTTCGGCGACAAACCGAATCTGCTCGTCGCCGTGACCGACGATCTGGTGAAGCGCGGCCTCGACGCGGGCAAGATTGTGCGGCAGGCGGCGCAGCTTATCGGTGGCGGCGGCGGCGGACGACCGACCCTCGCGCAGGCGGGCGGCAAGGATGCGAGTCGATTGGGTGAGGCGTTGGAGGCGGTGAAGACGATCGTGGGAGAAATGGTACGCTAAGAGTGGGAGGTGACAAGATGTTAGCCATTCCACAGTTGTTGAAATCGGTGAAATACGTCGTCGATACCAAGGGCCGTCCTAGCGCGGCTGTCCTCGACATCGAGGAATGGAAGCGATTGCTTGAGTGGTTAGATGACGAAGAGGACCTGCAAGTCGCGCGCGAGGCTCTGGCTGAGTTGGCTGCCGTAGGTAATGATGCGAACAAAGCCGGTTGGCTGAAGTGGGAAGACGTTCGAGACGAACTTGATGGGTAAGTACAGCGTCTTTGTCCAGCCGGATGCGTGGCAGGCCGCTACACAACTGCCGGGAAATGTGCGGCAGCGTGTCAAGCGTTTCATCGACGACCTGGAAGATGATCCGCGTCCAGCTCGCGCCAAACGATTGGAAACGACTCAGCCAAAATTGGAAGTGCGGCGTTTGAGATTGGATGATTGGCGCGTGCTGTATGCCGTTAACGAAGAGTTGAAGCAGGTTCAGGTGTTTGCGATTTGACAGCGCCCGCCGTATGCCTACGCTGACCTTGACGAGCTGCTGGATACACTCGATTGATCGAGGTTACGGGAAGGTGGCGACGTGAAGTTAAGCGCGGCCTCGATGCGGGCAAGATCGTGCGACAAGCGGCCGCCCCTATCGGCGGTGGCCGACCCTCGCGCAGGCGGGTGGCAAGGATGCGGGTCGATTGGGTGATGCGCTGGAGGCCGTGAAGGGAATTGTTGAAGAGGTTGTTAACGCAGTTTCCTGATTTCTGCAGGTTTGAATTAAGGAGTCGGCCATGTTACGTGACTTGACAATACAAAACTATCGATCATTCAAGGAATTTAGAATCGATGGGTTAAGTCGAGTGAATCTGATTGTTGGGATGAACAACAGTGGCAAGACCAGCCTATTAGAAGCCGTATATCTCCTAGCTAACCAAAATGATCCAGCTCGGCTAGGCGAAATTCTGGAGAATCGTGGTGAACTGGGCCTTCCCCGCTCTTCAAACGTTCGTTCTACTTATCAAATATCTCAGCTATTTAATGGGCGACAATTTGCATCCAAGGACGCTATCCGAATTAGTTCACAGCATGATCGACCGTTGTCTTTTCAAATCACCATTCAACTTACTACTCAACCGGACGAACGTTCATCAGCAAAGCAAATGCCTATCTTCGAAGAATCAGATGAAGGCACAGAGCCATTACCTTTACTTGAATTGCTCTTTGATTATGGCGCCGAGACTGTAATGAAGGCGCCGTTACGAGATGATGGTTCACTGGATAGCCGAGCATTTCGTTTGTTTTCGCGCGAAACCCATCCAAGTCAATTCTTAACTACCAACAATCTCGATTACAGCGATCTCGCCGATTTATGGGATAGCGTTCACTTAACGGCAGAGGAGGATAAGGTCGTTGCCGCTTTGCAAACGCTTGATCCAAGAGTTGAGCGAATTGGATTTACGAGTCGGCAAACCACTAATAGCGGAATTCGCCTTAAATTACAGGGACAACAAGACCCCGTTCCGCTTGGTAGTATGGGTGACGGTATGCGGCGAATTCTCACATTGACCACGGCTGAAATTGCGTCAGAAGATGGAGTGTTGTTGGTTGACGAGATTGACACTGGTCTTTACTATCGCGCGCAAAAGGACATGTGGCATTTGTTAATTCAAACGGCGCGCCGTTTGAATGTTCAGGTATTTGCGACGACACATAGTCTAGATTGTGTCCGTGCGTTCCAAGAAGCGTTGAGCGTCGAGGAGGATAAAGAGATCGGCAAGCTCTTTAGGCTCAACATGCGCGGGGGCAACATTCGACCAGTTGCCTATGCAGCTCATGATCTTGAAATCGCCATGCAGCAGGAGATAGAGGTGCGTTAATGGCCGACCCTGACGTTTACTTGCTGGTTGAAGGCAAAAATGATAAGCATGTCATAAAGAACCTCTGCATTCAAAACCAAATTCCCGTCCCTGAGATTCAAACGCCAGGGGAAGCGGAAGGTATTGAAGCTTTGTTAGAGGGACTGGAATACCGGCTGAATGCGCAATTCTTACGAACGATAGGGATTGTGGTTGATGCTGACGATGATCTGCCAGCTCGGTGGCAATCAGTAAGAGGGCGGCTTCACGCAGCCGGTTATCTTGATGTTCCGCGCTATCCGATAGCAGAAGGCTGGATTTCCTCCACGCCAGGGTTGCCGCGAGCAGGTACTTGGATCATGCCAGACAATCAAGTCTCGGGCATGTTGGAAGATTTTGTAACGAGGCTAATTTCCGTTGACGATAACTTGCGCCCGAAATCTGAAGAAGTGCTAAGTGAGATTGAAGATGCGGGGTTGAACCGATATAGATTGGTTCATCATCCAAAAGCATTTATTCACACTTGGTTAGCTTGGCAAGAAACGCCTGGAATGCCAATGGGGCAAGCTATTACAGCAAGAGCATTAAGACATGATTCACCATTAGCATTGGACTTTGTGGCTTGGCTTCGTCGTCTATTTGAAGTCGCATGAGACTTATCCTGCACGTTCTGCCACAGCCGACGATGCTGCGGCAACGACGGTGAAATCAGTGCAGCGCTAATCGATGACTGGTAGCCGCCGCCCCCCGCTGGAATATAGACGGTTTCTTCAGTCGTCCAGGCGGCATACCGCAAAGCCTGCTGAATATCCTCAATCTCCAGGTCTGGATACTCCGTCAGAATCTCAGCGGTGGTCAGGCCGTTGGCGACGAGATTGACGATCAGCGACACCGAAATTCGCAGCCCACAAATGCACGCTTTGCCGCCGAGAATGTCGGGGTTAAAGGTAATATGGTCGAAGCCAAACATGGTTGCCTCCTGTGTTGCTGCTTCCTGATGAGATTATACACCGCCAGATCGACCGCACACATCACGTCCACAGATGCCCTCGGATTTCAATCAGCCGGTGAAGGTTGCGCTGATCTTCCTCGTACCACTTCTGTTCCAGCTGCCCGTGCTTTTTGAGCGCCCGATAGTAGGCCGCGTATTTTTTCCTGTCTGGCTCGACCATCTCGTACATCTCGGAGTCGGGGATTTTTTGGAAGCGCAGCGGTGGTACGGCCAGTTGTTTATCATTCAGCGGACTGTGTCTGGCCGGTCTGATCTTTGTCCACCACCTGTACAGGCTGCGCATCTCTTTCCACACGCGCCGATGCTCTTCAGTAGCATTCCAGTCAATGAGTTTATCAGGATGTTCTTGTTCGACAAAATCGACCAAGATTTGAAACGCGGCGTACAAGAGTACCTCGTCACGATCATGCCAGCCTTTATCCAGGGTGTGTATTTTCAGGAGCTTCATTTCACCCCTCTGCTGAAATATCCTGCGCGTTCTGCCACAATCGACGATATTCATCGCGCACGCTGGCGTCGAGGTTTTCCGCTAGTTCGAGCGGCAATTTCAAGCGCGCGATCAACTCTTGCACATCGGCCAGGTCTTTCAAGCGATGCGGGGCCGACAGCCCGGATGCTAATTTGAGTTCGATCAGCTTGTCGAGCGTGATGAGCCAGACGCCCTCGCGTTGCAGCCTTACTTCAGCCGGCGCAGGAAAGGCCACCGGTTTGGGTTTGCCGTCGCCCGGATACTCGCCAGTGGCAATGACTTTGATCCTTACACCAGTTTGCGTGTCACAAAAATCTTTCATCGCGCCGGAAAAGGCGGGCAAGTAACCCCGGCCGAGCAAGCGCTCCCGAAAGACTTGCAGTGCTTCAAGTGTCATCAAGATGTCGATGACCTCGGTGAAGCGGCGATACCCGTGTGCCACCAGTGCCAGTCCGCCGATCAGCGCATAGTCCAGACCGTTCTCATCCAGCTCGTCGACTAACCGGCGCAGAGTCGCGTAGATGTCGCCCTCGTGCTGGAAGAACTCGCTGCCCTCTTTGAGGCTGCGCCACAGCGGGTCGGAAGGCAGTGGATAGGTCGTCATATTTCGATTATACACCGGGTATAACGCAAAACTGTAGGACGGGCTCAAGGCCCCTTTGGGTGACAATCCGCCGTTCCCAGCCGCTGGATTGTCATCCAGCGGGAGTGTTGGCAAAAAAGTCGCCAACACTTTTGCGTTATGCTCTTATACACCCGCGTGTTTGCGCGATCCTCTCTTGATGGTAAAATAGTGTAGTGTTCGCTAACATGTT
>PMCF01000178.1 GCA_003154115.1 Anaerolineae bacterium | reverse complement strand
CTTCCTGCCGTATTGCCCACGCGCCACGAGTGCAGCCATTTATCAATCACCCGCCCACAAGTTGAATGGCTTTGTCTATCACGACAACTGGTTACAAAACCTTCTGGTGTCGGCCTCCATGGGTGGCTTCCGATGCTGACCACAGAATCCGTTAGAGTCAGGAACCGATAAGCGCGCGGCTTGTCCGAGGGTCTCATAATGCACGATCGGATCGTGATCGCCGGAGAGCACGAGCTGCTTGATCGTCTCGTCAAACTCGATCGCCCAATCGTAGGCGCCGTCTTGAAACACCACCCGGCGCAAGTTATGCACGATGTTGCCGCTACCGATGATCAAGACGCCCTTCCTGCGCAGCGTCTGTAATTCTTGTCCGAGTGCATAGTGAAATTCCGGGGGCTGGGTACGATCGAGACTGAGCTGCACGACGGGAATCCTGGCAGCCGGGAACATCCGGCACAAGACCGACCACGTTCCGTGATCGAGCCCCCAGGTCCGATCGACCCGCACCGGCACTTTCTTGATGGTTTCTTGAATGAGCTGCACCAGCTCGGGTGAACCGGGCGCGGGATATTCCATCGCGTAAAGTTCAGAAGGAAATCCGCCAAAGTCATGGATCGTTTTGGGCTGATCCATCCCCGTGACTTGCGTGCCGTTCGTTTCCCAATGCGCAGAGATGCACAGAATCGCATGCGGCGTGGGCAATGCTTTCCCGACTTCCGTCCAGGCGCGGCTGAATTCGTTGTCTTCAATCGCATTCATGGGGCTGCCATGCCCCACGAATAGGACCGGCATTTTTCGATCGGAATCAGTAAAAGCGGCAGGCAAGTCCTGCAGTGTGTGATTGAGTGTCATGGCAAAGGCTCCTCATTTAGGTCAATGGCTCTTCCGGGTTGAGCGGGATTATTAGTAAATGCTCCTGGCGGATGGTCACATCCGCCGTTCAAGAACGCTGGATGTAGCCATCCAGCGAGAGCGATTCCCATTGAAGTCGGAAGAACCAAGTCAATTCAATCATATCACACGCCCTGCCGCGATCAGCAAAGGCTAGACAAACAAAACAGACCTTCCGGCACAATCACCAGAAGGTCTGTTCGTTTTGAAAACGCGCTCGAGAACTCGTGCGTTTCTTCGCTCAGAAACTACTTGACTTCGACGCCCGCGCCGGCGGTTTCCAACTTGGCCTTGGCATCCGCCGCAGCTTCCTTGCTAACCGCGCTCAACACGGTCTGCGGCGCAGTGTCGACCAAGTCCTTGGCTTCCTTCAGGCCCAGGGTCGGGATCAGCTGGCGCACGACCTTGATCACTTCGATCTTCTTTGCGCCGCCGTCCTTCAACACGACGTCGAATTCGGTCTTCTCTTCAACCGGAGCAGCCGCAGCCGCCGGAGCGCCACCCGCAGCCATCGCGCCCATCATCATGGGAGCGGCGGCGCTGACGCCCCACTTCTCTTGCAGCAGCTTCGACAACTCAGCGGCTTCGAGCAAAGTGAGCGCATCGAGATCCGCAATGATTTTATCCAACTTCTCAGACATTTTGAAATTCCTCCATGGAATACTTTGAATTTTGATTTCGCGGCAACTTGAAATTGCCATCGGATGATCGCACTCGCCACCGGCGCGGCGCGATCGGTTGTCGGATTAGGCCGCAACCTGTTCCTGTTCCGAACGCGCCTTGAGTACCTGCACCAATTCGCGCAGCGGGGCGTTGAGGATGTTGACCAATTGCGACATCGGCCCTTGGATCGTCGCCACCAAGCCACCCAACAATATCGGGCGCGGCGGCAATTCGGCGAGCACTTTCACGCCGGCCGCATCGATCACGCGGTTACCCAGCAGGCCGCCTTTGATCTTGAAGTTCTGCGCTTCAACCGCGAAGGCCGTCATCGCTTTGGCGACCGCGGCCGGATCACTGAATCCAAAACCGATGATGGCCGAGCTGGTCAGCATGTCTTCCGGCACGGGCAAATTCGCGTTCTGCAAGGCCTTAATCGCCAGCGTGTTCTTCACCACGTGCAGTTCGCCCTGCACTTCATGAATCTTCGAGCGCAAACGATACAGGTCGGCGGTCTTCACGCCCTGATAACTGGCGATCACCACGGCCTGGCTGTTCTTGAACCACTCGGTATACTCATCAATCAACTCACCACGACGTTCTTTACTAACTGGCACTTGATTCACCTCCTTTCATCCAGTTGTTCTGCCTGAACAACAAAAAGTCTTTGCCGCAGAACTACAGAGGCAAAGACTTTGGATGCTGAAAAGCATTAGCTTTCTAAGCAATCTTCCGACTTTCGCCTCGGCAGGTTCTGATTAAGCCGATCGCTGATCGGCGCCTGCGGTCACGGGCTGCGGCAGTATTCGATTGTTCTTCACCCCTCGAAGATTCATCACCCACGAGAGGTCTTGCGACTGAGGTTACGCTCCGCCTTCCAGCGACTGAGCGGCACTCGGATCAACACGCACGCCAGGGCCCATGGTGGCCGCGAGCGAAATCTTCTTGATGTAAGTGCCCTTGGCCCCCGCTGGCTTGGCCTTCTTCAAGGCATCCATCAGCGCAGCAAAGTTCTGCATCAACTGCTCATGCGTAAACGACGCTTTACCTAACGGCACGTGAACACCGGCGGTCTTATCGACGCGGAATTCCACACGACCGGCTTTCGCTTCCGTAATCATGCGGGGCAGATCGGCCGCACTCTGCGTGATGTTACCGGCCTTGGGGCTGGGCATCAAACCGCGCGGACCGAGCACCTTACCTAAGCGACCAGCCCTGCCCATCATGTCGGCCATCGCGATCGTCACATCCCAATCCGTCCAACCATCTTGAATCTTCTTGAAGCCTTCGTCGTCGCTCACCACAAAGTCGGCGCCGTTTTCCTGCGCCAGGCGCGCTGCATCGCCCTGCGCGAAAACCATCACGCGCACTGCCTTGCCTAGCCCGGCCGGCAGCACAACGACGCCACGCACCTGTTGATCGGCTTGGCGGGGGTCAACGCCCAGGCGGAAATGCGCTTCCACCGTCGCATTGAACTTCGCATACGACGTTTCCTTCACCAACTGCAGCGCCTCGCCGGGCGCATAGATTTTATCGTGATCGACTTTCTTCGCTGCTTCGTTGTACTTCTTGCCATGTTGTGCCATTGTCATCTCCTGGTGGTGCAAACGGGCCGTATCCGCGCTTTAGCGCGCCGCGTCTTAACGCGCGCCCTCCCACTTCAACATTAGTCCTTGATCTCGATGCCCATGCTGCGCGCAGTACCAGCGACCATCTCCATCGCCGCTTCGATGTCGAACGCACTCATGTCCTTCATCTTGGTTTCGGCGATCTCGCGCACTTGCTTGCGGCTAACCTTCGCCACCTTCTGCTTGTTTGGCGTCGACGAGCCTTTTTCGACCGCGGCGGCCTTGCGGAGCAGATCGGCGGTGGGCGGGGTCTTCAGCACAAACGTGAACGAGTTGTCCGTGTAGATGCTGATCTCGGCCGGAATCACCTGGCCCGCCATACTGGCGGTGCGAGCGTTGTATTCCTTGCAGAAGCCCATCAGGTTGATACCATGCTGAGCCAACGCCGGGCCGATGGGCGGAGCAGGATTGGCTTTGCCCGCCTGGATGTTCAATTTGACAACGACCTTCAGTTTCTTTGCCATGTTTCTCTCCTCGTGGTGCTAACGGGCCCCAGGCGCGTCACAGCGCAGGCCCTCCCACAAATTTTGAATCACTTTTCAGAATAGTCGCGGAGCGGCCCCGCGACGACACGACTACATTTTTTCGACTTGCAAGAAATCCAATTCGACCGGCGTCTCGCGGCCAAAGAACGACACCATTACGCGCACCTTGGCCTTGTCCATGTTGATCTCGTCGACCGTGCCCATGAAATCATTGAATGGCCCATCGACGATGCGCACCTTCTGGCCTGGCTTGAATGTGACCTTGACCTTGGGCGCTTCGGCTTCCATGCGTTTGATGATGCCCTGCACTTCTTCCTGGCGCAATGGCGTGGGCTTATTACCCATCCCGACGAATCCGGTTACGCCCGGTGTGTTGCGCACGACGTACCACGAATCGTCGTTCATCAACATCTGCACGAGGATATAACCGGGGAAGACACGGCGCTCGATCGTGCGGCGCTTGCCTTCTTTAACCTCGATCTCTTCTTCGGTCGGTACGACGACCTGGAAGATCTGGTTCGCCATCCCCATCGACTCGATGCGCTGCTCCAGGTTGTGCTTAACTTTGTTCTCGTAACCTGAATAGCAGTGCACCACAAACCACGCGCGCTCATCAGGCGCCTCGCTGAGGTCAGGCGCGCCCTCGCCTGAAGTGGCCGCTCGCATCGCCGTCGCGCGCAATTCGCGCAGCGCGGCTTTCACTTCTTCTGCTTCAGGCGCGGGAAGTTCGATCGCTTCGACGCTGGTGGGCGTCGGCAACACGATCAGAGCGTCGTCTTCCTCGTCGCTGTCGAAAGCAAAAGCAGCCACAGGTGATTCGGCCTCCATCTCAACCTGAGGCAACTCGTCCTGCGGCTTTTCTTCTTCTTCCGGAATCTGAACTTCGTCGGTCATGAGACTGCTCGTTTTGGCTTCACTCGCCTGCTGGCGCGCCTACTGGCGACGCAGCGCGATTGCGATCCCGATTATACCCGCCACGGCCAACACCAACCCGATGACAATCGCCACCGGATTTTGCTGGACGAACAGACTGCTAGCCAGCCACGAAGCTAGCGGGCTAATGATCAAGCCCAAGAAAATCGTCATGATGATCGTAACGACCAACACGACGGTGGTCAGGCCGCGCGCATCCTTGCGGCTGGGCCAATGCACCTTGCGCACTTCGGCGCGCGTTTCTTTGAAGTATCGAACCATGCGGTTGTCTTGCTTGACTTCAGACACGCGATGACTCCTCTAATAATGCCTTTGCAAAATTTAGCCGCGCGTAGTGTGCGCGGCCAGGCCATTCTAGGCAGGCGAGGCAGGAATTGAACCCGCAACCCCCGCTTTTGGAGAGCGGTGCTCTGCCAATTGAGCTACTCGCCTAAAGTAAGTTCCAAAGTCTATTATACACCCGACCTCGGAACTATGAACTACGCGACTAACAGTTACTTCTGTTCCTTGTGCTGAGTGTGCTTGCGGCAGCGCGGGCAGAACTTATTGATCTCCAAGCGATTGGGGTCATTCCGCCGGTTCTTCTGCGACGTGTAATTGCGCTCTTTGCACTCAGTGCACGCTAACGTAATTGTACTGCGAACATCTTTCTTGGCCATGGCTAGTTACTCTCTTCCACAGATAGCCTGGCACGGGACTGCAACCCCGCGCCAGGTCTTAAGTTATTACCCGGCGACCTTGGTGATGACACCCGCGCCGACCGTCAAGCCGCCTTCACGAATCGCGAAGTGCGAGCCTTGCTCCAACGCCACCGGCGTGATCAACTTCACCTTCATCTTGATGTTGTCACCCGGCATCACCATCTCCACACCCTCGGGCAGCGTAATCTCGCCCGTCACATCCATCGTCCGGATGTAGAACTGCGG
>PMCF01000400.1:3006-3710 GCA_003154115.1 Anaerolineae bacterium | reverse complement strand
TGATCCGTGGGAAACCTGCCAGGTCTTTCGGCACGGATGCGCGCCAGCACATGAAAGTGATTCCGTAGTAAACAGTAGCCGAAGGTCTCTGCGACCGGCTCGATGTGTTTGGCGTAAAGGTTGAGGAAATAAGCGTAGTTGCGCTCGGCAATGAAGATATTCTCTCCGTTGTTACCCCGATTGTAGATGTGATAGAACTTCCCCGGTTCGAGTGGGATGGGGTTAGTCATGCGGATACTCCTGTGACCAAGACCTGGCAGGTTTCCGCCAGATGATCGGGTCGACTTATTTGGCCTTCCTTGCTCGCGGTGTGCGAGGGTTGATGATCGGGAAAGACCTGGCAGGTTTCCACCAGATGATCTGGTCGACTTATTTGGCCTTCCTTGCTCGCGGTGTGCAAGGGTTGATGATCCGTGGGAAACCTGCCAGGTCTAAGGCGACTTCTCCCCGATCCCTTCTCCCCGATCAATTGATCCCTGATCCCCCACTCCCACCTCAAACTCAAACTCTTCGGCGGGTTCACCTTCCGGCTGCGCCTTGGGAATCTCAAACACCGATTCCTCTTCGTCGCCCAACGATGCGTCGTCCAGGGCCGCGCCTTCCGGCTGAAGTTCTGGCGCCATCGGCGTAATCAGAATATCGCCAAACATCAATTCCTGCACCACCTCCACTTTGCGGCGGCGCAGCAATTCCAGCACGGCCAG
>PMCF01000400.1:0-2885 GCA_003154115.1 Anaerolineae bacterium | reverse complement strand
GCCGTTTCCCGATCGGATAACTTGCGCGCCGATTCTTTGTATTGCTTGTACAGCAGCAGCTGCTTCACCAGATCGTCGCCCACATCGTCTTCGTCGTCGGATTTGATCGCCGGGGGACGCGGCAGCAGCGCTTCGCTCTTGATTAGCAGGAGTTTGGCTGCCACCACCAGAAAGTCCGCCACCTGATCGACTTGCAGCTGTTCCAACAGGTGGATGTATTCCAGATAGCTGCCGGTGACTTTGGACAGCGAAACCCGGGTGATGTCGAGTTCCTCGCGCTCGATCAGATACAGCAGCAAATCGAGCGGGCCTTCGAAATCGGGCAGTTTAACGTGAAAGGGATCAAGCGGTTTGAGCATAGAATGGGATCAGGGATCAGTTAATCAGGGATCAGTTGATCAGGGAGCAGGTGATCAATCACGCACCACGCACCACATTATCACGGCTCAATCCCTAGCGCTTTCTTTACATCTCCCCGCGCCGTCGGCCAGGTGCTGTCGTTGCCTTCCATTCTATCAAAGAATTGGAAACAGGCCGACCAGCCCAGGCGGGTTGCGCCCGTGCCATCCGGCGGCGGCTGTCCCTGCCAGTTCAGCGGCCCGATCCATAATCGATAATACGGAGTCGCTTGATCACTGGCGCGATATTCCAACTCGGAAACACCCTGCGGCCCACTCCAGCCGATGGGGTTGGTGTCCCGATCGAGCACGTGGAAGAACCCGTGGGGCGCGATCGAGTTGAGCCGGGAGATCAAGCCGTAGAAACGCGCCTCATCGCAGCCTGCGCCGTAATCTTGACGCGCCCCCAGCAGCCGATATTGAAAGCCGTTCATTATGACGTCGTCGATAGGTTCGTAGCGTGCGCCGATCGCTTGCAGCACGGGCGGCGGATAGAACTGCGCGCGCAGCACCACCAGTCCGTAGTCCTGCCGATCGATCGAGGCGATCAACTCGGTGGGATCGAACGCGTTCTTGTTCCACAGATTCAACAACTGCGTCGGATTAGTGACCACAGGCTGATCGGCACGCAGGGCCAACATCGCTTCCTCGGTGAGGGCAGGCTTGCCGGTCGCTTTGATCAACGCGGCGATCCGATCGCCCGCCGCTGTATCTTCGGCCGTGGGCAGATGCCCCACTTGCGTGTAACCGATCGAGTCGTAGTACGGATAGCCCGCATAGACCGAAGCGCCGCGCCCCACGCCAATAAGATCAGCCAGCGGGCCGAGGACAGGTCCAGCGGTGGGCAGATGCCGCAAACTGTAGGCTTGCAATAGATAGAGCAGGGGAATGGCGAAACTCACGATCAAGGCTGCGCGCGGGCGTGTGATCGCCAGCGAGTTCTTCAACTTCACCACGGCCAATCCCGACACCACGCACGACGCCACAATCGCCGTCGCAAAGTACGATTCACCCGCGCCCCACTTCCCGGCCAGCGCCGCATTGACGAGCGCGAAGACGAACCAGATGGTGTAAGCCGATAAGCGATCCCAATAGAGTTCATAGAAACTGTAACCGATGGCGAGCGCAGCCGTAAAGAAATGGAGCGTGAAGAACTGTCGATAGAGATCGAGCGCCTGCTGGTAATCGTAGGCGTTGGCGTTGGCCGTGATGGTATTGAGGAACCACTGGCCGTGCGTGGCCAGATCGATGAGCAGGAAGAGGCCGCCCGCGACGACGGCCAGGCCAAACCCGGCGATGATGGCTTTCCTGGGCGACCGCAGAAACAGGAAGAACAGCACCGCGACGACGGTCGCCACGGAGAGCTGCTTGGTATAACCGGCGGCCAACAGCGCCAACATGGAGAGAATAATATTGCGCTTGCCATGCCTGGGATCGTCGTACTTGGAAATGGCGATCACGGCCAGCAGTTCGAACAGCACCATCAGCATATGTTGCCGGTACAACGGCCCCACATGATAAATGAAATTCGAGGCGACCACCATCAAGCCGGAAATGACTGCAATGGGTTTGTCGCGCGTTTTGGCATGCACCACCCAGCCGACGAGCGCCGCAATCAACAGCGTGGCCGCGAACGACAACACGCGCCCGGCGATTAACGTAGGGCCAAAGATGGCAAACAGCGGAATGACCAGCCAGTGAAACAACGGCGGATAATTGCTGGCGTAGAAAGGAAAGACTTCGTTGCTGCGATACGGCCACTGGCCTTGCAAGAAGAGCAGGCTGTCATTCAGTTCGAAGCCTTCGCCTTGATCGTAATCATAGGGAAAGCGGAACAGCGCTGCCGCATACACCACATAGATGACGAGATACAACACAAAAACGGCTACTGTGAACCACAGCAGCCAGCGGGCAACACGTCGGAGAGTTTCTTGCTTCATATTGAGGTTACATACCACGCGCAACGCCGGGTGTTCCGTGGCCGCAGGGATGGTCCGTTGAAAAGTCGTCAGGCGGGGCGGTTACCCAATCGGATCAATGGAATCGCCAGCAGAATGATAACGACACCGCCCGCCAGCCCAATCTTTTGAAACGGCCCGAAGCCCGCATCGCGTCCGCCGATATAGTTGGCCGCCAATGCGCCAGCCATGACGAACAAGCCCATCACGATAAAGAGATAGCCGAGTTGCCGCTTGGTAATCATCGGCGGCGATTATAACATACGTACTGGTGCGTATCTCGACTATGTTGGATTCGTCATGATACTGCTGGCGAATTTGGTCATTCCCGCGAAGGCGGGAATCTAGTGCCGCAATCGGTTTGACGCTCCCCACTCGCCATGCTATACTCACGCCATCAGCTGGGCGGGTGCGCTGCTCAAGAACGCATTCGCCGGTTTGTTTGAAACATCGCGGGTCGTTCGTAGATTTCTAACCCGGTGACCGTTTACCTTCCGTCGGGTGCACTCAGGGCTTGCCAAGAAATAAG
>PMCF01000402.1 GCA_003154115.1 Anaerolineae bacterium | reverse complement strand
TGCACCATGAACGGCCCGCCGAAGCATGCGCTAAAAGTGATCTCGGGTTCGTCGCGCATGCCGGCTTCGGTGCCCGCCAACTTCGCGGTGTAGCCGCTGATAAACTGATATAGGGCCTGATCGGGCGTGAGTTTGGCAATCGGTGGCATCACACCCGTCGCGTCACACGTCAGCAGGATGATGTTTTTGGGATGCCCGCCGCGCTTCTCTGACACTGCGTTTCTGATAAACTCCAACGGGTACGAGCCGCGCGTGTTCTCTGTCAGTGTCTCGTCGGTGAGATCGATCAGTCGGGTCACAGGATCGTACACAACGTTTTCGAGGATCGTGCCGAAGCGGTGCGTGGTCGCGAAAATTTCAGGCTCGGCGGATTCCGATAGGTCGATGACTTTGGCATAGCAGCCGCCTTCGAAATTGAACACGCCGTTATCGCCCCAGCCGTGCTCATCGTCGCCGATGAGGCCGCGTGTCGGATCGGCCGACAGGGTGGTCTTGCCTGTCCCGGACAGACCGAAGAACAGCGCCGTGTCGCCGTCTTTGCCGAGGTTGGCCGAGCAGTGCATCGGCAATACATTCTTCAGCGGCATCAGGAAATTCATCACGGTGAAGATCGATTTCTTGATCTCGCCGGCATAAGCGGTGTTGCCAATAAGGCACAGCCGCTGCTCGAAGTTGAGCACGATGAAAGTGTTGGTAGCCGTGCTATCCATCGCCGGGATGCCCTTGAAGCCGGGCGCGGCGATGACGGTGAAGTCGGGCACGTGGCGGCGAAATTCATCGTTGCTTTGCGGGACGATGAACATGTTGCGTGCGAACATGCTGTGCCACGCCAGCTCGGTGACGATGCGCACGGGCATGCCATGCTCCGGGTCCGCGCCGACGGTGCAGTCTTGCACGAAGAGATCATGGCCTTGCAGATAGCCCTGCATGCGGCCATAGAGTTCGTTGAACTTGTCCGGGCTAAAGGGGCGATTGTATTGTCCCCACCAGATGTTGTTTTCGGTGGTGGCTTCCCGCACCACGAATTTGTCGTTGGCCGATCGGCCGGTGTGCTTGCCGGTGTTGGCGATCAGCGGCCCTTCGTGCGAGAGTTTCGCCTCGCCCCGAAAGATCGCTTCTTCCACCAGCGCCTCGGTCGGCAGATTCCAGTAGACCGTGCCGAGGTTTTCTAATCCGTAATTGATCAGGCCGTAATCGGGTTTCAGCGCGGCCGCCTGCGCCGCTGCCGGTGTCTTGATGTTGAGTAGGTTGGTCATAGGTGATCTCCTGTTGGGCCCCCGTCATTGCGAGGAGCGTTTTTGGCGACGAAGCAACCTCTCATTTCATGTCGCGGAGATTGCCGCGCACACCACGCTCGCAATGACGCGACTACATCCAGTCCCGGATCATCTTCTTATCGCCGATGTAGATCTCATTCGGCGACGTCGGATCGAGCGCCCAGCGGATGCGCTCCACGCCTTCGGTCACGTCCTTGATGGTGCCCGCATAGCTCAAGCGCAGGTGGCCTTCCAGGCCGAACTCTTTGCCGGGCACGGTCACGACCTTGGCTTTCTTCAACAACAGGTTCGCCAGTTCCACCGAGTTGGTGCTGTACGCGCGGAAATCGGGGAAGCAGTAGAAGGTGCCATGCGGCTTGATGCACCGCACACCGGTGAATGCGCCGAGTTCCGTCATCATCACGTTGCACTGATTCTCGATCGTCAGACGCAGCGCATCGACCACGCTTTGCAGACCGTTCAACGCGCCTTCGGCCGCGGCCTGTGACACCAAGGCGGTGCACGATGTGATCTGGCTTTGCACGTTGGTCATCACTGCCACCAATTTGCGATTAGCGATGCACCAGCCGATGCGGAAGCCCGTCATGCCATAAGCTTTGGCGATGCCGTTGATGACGATGATCTTGGTGGCTTCAACATCCTTGTTGCTGAACTTGTAGGCGGGCAGCCATTTGTGTCCGCTGAAGACCAGCTTGTGATAGATGTCGTCCATGATCAAATAGATGTTCTTCTTCTCGCAGAAGTCCACGATTTGCGCCATGAATTCTGCAGAGAACATCGCCCCCGACGGATTGTTGGGGCTGTTGACGATGAGCGCCTTGGTGGAGGAACTGACCGCGCGCTCGATGTCGGCCAGGCGCGGCTCAAAGCGGCCGTCTTCCGGCGTGACGATGACGGGGATGCCGCGCACCATCTTGATCATTTCGGGATAGCTCACCCAATAGGGCGCGAGCACGATCACTTCGTCGTTCGGATCGAGCAGCGAGTAGAACACGTTAAAGAGCGATTGCTTCGCGCCCGACGAGACGATCACATTTTCCGGCGCGACGACTTTGTCGTAGTTCTCTTCGGTGTAGCGGATGATGGCTTTCTTCAGCGAGGGAATGCCATCGGTGGGCGAATACTTGATGTCGCCGGCGTTGAGCTTCGCCGCGGCGCTCATCAAGGCCGGAAACGGCGTCTTATTCTTGGGCTCGCCAATCCCCAAGTGGATGACGGCTTCGCCGCGCTCGCGAAGTAGCCGCGCTTCTTCGTTCATCTTCAGCGTCGGCGACTCGGCGATCGATCGGGCCAGTGTGCTGATGCTCATAGATCGCTCCTGTGAATGAGTGTGAGTCGGTGTGCGCTGCCGGTTTTGCGCGTAGACAGATCGCTATCTCCCGCTACAGCAGCTGCATTTGACTTCGAAAGACTATATCGCAACCGCCTGTCGAAGTCAACCATGTATTTGTCACTGTTGCGGCATGTCATTTATAACTGTGCAATCTGACCAACCCGACCTCGGCAGCGGTTCTCAATTTGGATCCGTAGTAACCGTAGTAACGACTTCAGTCGTGGTTTGCGGCCAAAAAGCGACTGAAGTCGCAACTACCGGCGTCAATTGTTTTCATATTGAGAATTGCTGCGACCTCGGCCAAGTTTGGAAGCTCGCTGTGGTAGAATAACGCTCATGTGTCGCACGGGTTACGTTCCCTTCATCGGAAATTGGCGCAGCAATTTGCTGCGCGAGGTGCGCGGCCTGGTGCTGGAAGTTGGCGCGGGCAGGGGGCCGAATCTCGCGCATTATCCGGCCGAGTCGCGCGTCATTGCGACCGAGTTCAACGCAGAATCGATCGTGTTAGCTAAACCCCGATCGAACCTGCACATCCGCTTGGCCTCCGCCGACATCGAGCATCTGGCTTTCCCGGATAACGTCTTTGACGCCGTGGTGGCAACGTTGGTGTTTTGTAGCGTCGAGCGGCCTGTCGTGGGTTTTCAAGAAGTCCGACGGGTGCTCAAGCCCGGCGGCCAACTGCACCTCATCGAACACGTGCGCAGTCATCACGGTTGGCTGGCCCACTGGCAGGATCGACTCAATGTGCGTTGGCGTGTCTGGGCCGAAGGCTGTAATCTCAATCGCGACACAGAAGCCAATCTTCGCGCGGCACAGTTTGAAATCGCATCGCTGCGTGTCAACTACTACGGTCTCATCAAAACGATGGTGGCGTGCAAATCCTGAAAAATCACCAATAATCCTGATCCTTGACTACCTCATCTATGCTTTCTCTTACCATCATTGGCGGCGGACTCGCCGGAAGTGAAGCGGCGTGGCAGGCGGCCGAGCGCAGTATCGACGTGACGCTGTATGAAATGCGTCCGATCCGCAATACCCCCGCGCACACCACCGATCAACTGGCCGAATTGATCTGCTCTAATTCTTTGGGCAGCAACTTACCCGATCGGGCCTCGGGCCTCCTCAAGGCTGAGCTGCGTTTGCTCAACTCCTTCATCCTGCGCATAGCTGATGAAACGGCGGTGCCTGCGGGCGGGGCGCTGGCGGTGGATCGTGAACGCTTCGCGCAGATCATCACCGAGCGGATCGCGCAGCATCCACACATTGAGCTGCGCCGTGAAGAAGTGAAGAGCATTCCGCCTGGGCCGTGCATCATCGCCAGCGGGCCGTTGACGGCCGACGATCTGGCGCACGACATCGCGCATTTGACGGGGCAGGGGCAGCTGTACTTCTACGACGCCATCGCGCCGATTGTCGAAGCCGA
Source organism: Anaerolineae bacterium (assembly GCA_003154115.1). Lineage (GTDB taxonomy): Bacteria > Chloroflexota > Anaerolineae > Fen-1058 > Fen-1058 > Fen-1058. Next base: position 8,311 of record PMCF01000402.1, on the reverse strand, counting down.
CTCGATCGATCTGACGATCGCTTTCCGCCAATCGCGTTACGGAAAAACAGGCGAGTCCGAACCGGATGGCGATTACCTCAATTGCCCATTCACGAAAGAAGAATACGATACATTCATCGAGGCGTTGCTGGCAGCCGAGCGGATCGAACTGCGTGACTTCGAGCGCGAGGATGCCAAGTTCTTCGAAGGCTGTCTGCCGATTGAAATCATGGCCAAGCGCGGGCATGATTCGCTGGCTTATGGGCCGATGAAGCCGATCGGGTTGCGTGATCCGCGCACGGGCAAACGTCCGCATGCCGTCGTTCAATTGCGGCAGGACAATCTAGCGGGAACGTTGTACAATATCGTCGGCTTTCAGACCAACTTAAAGTGGTCCGAGCAAAAGCGGGTCTTGCGCTTGATTCCCGGACTGGCTAAGGCAGAATTTTCGCGCTATGGCATGCTGCATCGCAACACGTTCATCAACTCACCGCTCCTGCTCAATCCAACGATGCAGTTTCGCACGCGCGCCGATTTATTTTTCGCCGGGCAGATTACGGGCGTCGAGGGTTACATCGGTAATGCCGGCAGTGGGCTGGTCGCGGGTATTAATGCCGCGCGATTGTTGAACAACGAGGCGCTGCTTGAATTTCCTCCCATGACAATGCTCGGGGCGTTGTGCTATTATGTGACTCACGCTGATCCTAAGGACTTCCAGCCGATGAAGGCTAACTATGGTATTTTGCCGCCGCTGGACGCTTCGCAGTCGCCACGAGGCAAGCGCGATCGGTTCCGCATGTTCAGCCAGCGTGCGTTGAATGCGATGGGTGAGATCCTGCCTCTTGTTTAGAGGCGCCTTCGCGTAGGCAGATCGCGCGATCCCGAAATGGCAGATCTATATTTTACTTTTGAAAAAGAAAACGCTATGCGAAATCTACGCCGGCATCTCATCACTCTGCTCTGGTCGTGCCACCTTGTGTTTGCTCTGGCAGCTTGCAAGGCAGGGGAGCAGGGCCGGCGTCCAGCACATTCGCATCTCTAGATTCACTTGTGACGATCTCACCCCCTACTTTCAGTGGGAAGCCCGCCTAACCAGATCAAGAGCTGGCCTTTTTCGATACGGAAGTTAATGGTAGACTTAGAGCAGATTGCTCCTGTGTTGATGGTGTGCTCCCGCTGGATGACAATCCAGCGGCTGGAAACGGCGGATTCTCGTCCGCCTTGAGTAGCAATTTGCGGTAGACGTCAGAATTTACGCAAGTCTTCATCCCACGGTATAACTGGACTATGATCGACACCTGGCTGGAGCAAACCTCTCCATGACGACGACTCCCCTGCGTCCCGATCTGGCGCATCGTGCGACCTTGGGCCGCTGGCTGCGGATCCAAACCGAAGCGATTGCGCGGCCCTGGATCAATGTGGTTCTGGCCCGGCGCGTCTACCGCCCCGAACAGACCACGCCGTCCATCACGGAAGAGGCTTTGCGCCAACTCTACGAGGGATTGACCGCCGCTCTGGAGAGCGGTCGCTACGCGGCTTTGGATGATCATATTTCAGCCGTCACGCGGGCCGGATATGTGAGCGGTTATCCGCTGAATGATTTACTGCTGATTCTTTCCGCGCTGAAAACGGAGATTTGGCAGGCGGTGTCTGTGGCCTTTCAACCGGTGGATGCCTTGAATTATTTGCGTTCACTGGACGCGGTATTTCAAACGGGGTTGTCCTATCAAGCGCGCGTCTTTGCTGATCTGGTCCAGCGCGATCTGTCCAGCGAACTCGAACGCACCCGCAGTCAGCTCGAAAAGCTCGATCAGACGAAGAGCCGTTTCATCAGCATCGCCGCCCACGAACTCAAAACCCCCTTGACCCTGATTCAAGGCTATTCCGACATTCTCATCCGTGAGCTGGGTTCCAACACGAGTGAAGCGGCGCACATGGCGTTGACTGGTTTATCGTCGGGCGCCCATCGCTTGCTGACGACGGTGAACGACATGATCGCCGTGTCGCAGATCGATGCACAGTCGCTGCAACTGACCTTTCAATTGAGCTCGCTGCCGCACATCCTACAGATTGTGCTGCAAGACTTGCGGGGCAGCCTGGAAGAACGCACGCTCACCTTCAAGATGAAGCCGATTCCACCCGAATTGGGATCGTTCTACGCCGATCCCCAGCGGGTGTATCAGGTCTTTGATTACGTCATCGGCAACGCGATTAAATACACCCCCGATGGCGGCGCCATCACGATCGCGCTTGACGTGCTCGAAGGGCCGGCGGACGTGGAGCATTTCGTCGAGGTGCGCATCAGCGATACCGGCATTGGCATTGCGTCGGAGGATATTCCGCATTTGTTTGACAAGTTCTACAGCAAAACCGATATCTCGCGCCATTCCAGCGGCCGCACCAAATTCAAAGGGGGCGGCTCGGGCCTGGGGCTATCGGTGGTGAAAGGGATCGTCGAAGCGCACGGCGGCAAGATCGTCGTCGAAAGTCCCGGCTACGATGAGGAAAAGTGCCCGGGTACCATCGTACGGATTTTCTTGCCTGTGCGGTATGCGCCGCCTTCATCGGTCGGCCGCGATCGGCTCGGCTTGTCGAGTAGTTCGACCTAAGTCGTTGTTATCTCCAGAGGAGGAGTTCTCATGATCGCTTTGTTTGATGTCGCAGCGGGCACTAAAGTTGGCCGCATTACCGCGCAGCAGTTGCAAGCCTTGATGGGCTGGATGGAGGAGGAAAGCACCGAAGATCGCGAATACTACCTCACCGCGGAAGATTGCGAGTTGATGGAAGAGCAAGGCATTGATCCGACCTTGATCACGGTGCTGCGGGAAGCGCTGAAGGGGCGCGAGGATATGGACCTGCGCTACCAGAGCGAGTAACGGGGATTATCTCATCCCACCAGAAGACGGGGATTGTTACTACTCAGCCGTCATTCCCGCCTTCGCGGGAATCCACTGTCGGCGGCTGCCGAAGGTCCCGCCTTCGCGGGAATGACCTTGCACAGTCCGACGTTCTGGCTGAGTAGTTACCGGGGATTATCTCATCCCACCAGAAGACGGGGATTATCTCATGACACCACTTGACTCAAAAATTGCTGAAGTCGTCGTGTTTCCCGATCGGGCCCGCGTGACCCGCCGGGGAACCATCGCGTTGGAAACCGGGCTGCATCAGATCGAGTTCGTCGATCTGCCGCGCACGGTGGATACCAATTCGCTGCGCGCGGCCGGGCAGGGCAGTGCAGCCGCGGTGTTGCTGGGCGTCGAAGCGCGCCGGGTGTTCTATAGCGATACTCCGGCCGTGGATGTGCGCGAGTTGGAACAGCGGCTGGAAGAGCTGCAGCTGCAGGACAGGACGCTGGCCGATCAACAAGCGGCGGCCGAGGTGCGGCTCAATTTTGCCAAAGGGCTGGCCGAGAAAGCCACCGAGCAATTGGCGCGCGGCCTGGCCTTTGGCCGCGCCGACATCGCGCAAAGCGGCACGCTGATCGATTTTGTGCAGCAGCAGATCGATCAGGCGCAAGCCGTGCTGCGTGAGGTACAGCAAAAGCGGCGTGACCTCGCCAGGCAGATTGAGAAGGTCAACAACGATCTTAATCAACGCCGGACTGCGCAGCCACGCGAGCGTTTGACGGCCGTCGTCGAAGTGGAGATTAAGCGCGCAGGTGAATTGACCCTTGAGTTGACCTACCTGGTAAGCGGCGCCGGCTGGACGGCGTTGTATGATTTGCGCTTGACCGAAACGACTGAGCCGAAATTGCAACTGATGTACCTGGGCCAGGTGACGCAGCGCAGCGGAGAAGATTGGATCGATGTGGCGCTGACGCTCTCGACGGCCCGCCCGGCGCTAACCACGCTGCAACCGGATTTGAAGCCGTGGTATCTGAATGTGTATATGCCGCCACCAGCGATGCCTGCCCCACAGCCCAGGGCCGCCGGTGCAGTGCTGAGTAAGATGCAAACGGCAGCAACGCCGCCCGAATTCGAGGCCCAGGGGTTTGGTGTGGCACCCGCCCCGGTGGCGATGGAAGCGCTGAGCGCGCAAGTCAGCGCCGAAGGCGCGTCGGTGACGTTTCAGTTGGCGCAGAAAGTGTCCGTGCCCAGCGATGGCTCGCCGCACAAGGTGACGGTGACGACGTTCGATCTATCACCCAAGATCGATTACCTCAGTGTGCCCAAGTTGGCCGAAGCGGTATATCGCCGCGCGAAGATCGTCAATCGCAGCGACTTTTTGTTGTTGGATGGTCCCGCCGGTCTGTTCATCGAGGGCGGCTTCGTGGGCACCTTGCCCTTGAAGCGGACTGCGCCGAACGAAGAATTTGAACTGACGTTGGGCGTGGACGATCGGGTGACGGTGAAACGCGAACTGAAGGCGCGCGATGTCGATAAGAAATTGATCGGCGATCGACGGCGGCTGCGCGTGGCCTATGAGATCGAGATCAAGAATCTGCGGGCGCAGAAAATCGATCTGGAGGTGCGCGATCAATTCCCGGTCAGCCGTCACGAGCAGGTCAAAGTAAAGTTGGAAGCGTGCGATCCCAAGCCGATCGAGCAGACGGACTTGAACGAACTCAAGTGGCGGTTGGCGCTGGACCCCAACGCGAAAGCCGTCGCCCATTTTGAATTTTCCATCGAGCAGCCCACGAATCTGCAAGTTCTGGGCCTGCCGTAGACCGTCATGTCCGAAACTGGATTCCCGCCTTGCCGTACCCAGGCTCCGGTGGAGCCTGGCGGCACGCACGCCTAGCGCGTCGCCGGCACAGCGTGCCGGCGACGACGTGAGCGAAAACATGCGGGAATGACACTGCGAGGTTACCATCACTAAACATCGTGAAGCAATTCCCACGGAAGCGCCGCGGCTGCGCGCGTTTATGGTCGGCATCGAGCTGCGCGATTCGGGCAATTTGCTGACGGTCGAAGATTCACTGGAAGAGCTGCGCGCCTTAGCCGACACGGCGGGCCTGACCGTCGTCGGCGAAATGACCCAGAAGCTCGATCATATCGAGTCGGCCATGTTTATCGGCAAGGGCAAAGTCGAAGAGCTCAAGACGTGGCAGGCCGAGCTTGATTTTGAAGTGGTGCTCTTCGACGACGATCTATCCCCGCGCCATCAACGCAATCTGGAAGAAGAGCTGGGCGAGAAAGTGCGGGTGCTCGATCGGACGGCGCTGATTCTGGATATTTTCGCGCAGCACGCGCATACCCGCGAGGGTGCGCTGCAAGTCGAACTGGCGCAATACGAGTATCGCTTGCCGCGCTTAACGCGCGGCTGGACTCACCTGGTGCGACAAGCAGGCGGCGGGGCAGGGCGATCGGGGACGGCGGGCGTGGGCTTGCGCGGCCCCGGTGAAACGCAGTTGGAAGTCGATCGCCGCCAAATCCGAGCGCGCATCAGCTTCCTCAAGGAACAGCTGGAGGAGGTACGCCAGCAGCGGCAGCAGCATCGCGTCCAACGCCGGCGGGCGCAAGTGCCGGTGGTCTCGATCGTCGGTTACACGAATGCGGGCAAGTCTTCTTTGTTGAATGCGCTGGTTGACGAAGGCGGCGCCAGGCAAACGGCGCCCGTGCTGACCGAGGACAAGCTCTTCGCCACGCTCGATCCGACGACCCGGCGCGTGCGGCTGCCCGGCGGCAAAGTGGCCTTGTTTACAGACACCGTGGGGTTCATTCAAAAACTTCCCACGCAGCTCGTCGCGGCGTTTCGCGCGACGCTGGAAGAAATTGAAGAGGCCGATCTGCTGCTGCACGTGGTGGACATCACCCATCCCAATGCGATCGAGCAAGCGAAGTCGGTCGAGCGCACACTGACCGAGTTGGACATCACCGATATGCCGATGGTCGTGGCCCTCAACAAGATCGATCGGCTGGATTCGGAACAACAGGCGGCGCTGCTGGCGCAGCAGTTCCCGCACAGCGTGCCGATTTCTGCTTTGAAGGGCCTCAACCTCGATCAACTGTTGGGGCGGCTGGAGCACGAACTGTACGAGAGTCAAACGCTGGTGCAGGTGCGCTTGCCCTATCGCCGTTCAGACCTGGCGGCGCTGTTTCACGATCAAGGGCAGGTGGAGACAGAGCATTACGGCGAAAAAGCCCTCATCATTCAGGGGCGGCTGCCCGCGCGCTATTTAGCCGCCTTCCGGCCCTACGTAATCAAGCCGGACGCATCATGAAAACGCTCCGTTCCCCGTCCACGGGGAACGCCCTTGAGGACGAGGGCTGCGAGCATTTTTAGATCAGTATTGGGAGAAAACGCTCTGTTCCCCGTCCGCGGGGAACGCCCCCGAGGACGAGGGCTGCGAGCATTTTTAGATCAGTATTGGGAGAAAACGCTCCGTTCCCCGTCCACGGGGAACGCCCTCGAGGACGAGGGCTGCGAGCATTTTCAGATCAGTATTGGGACTTGGGAGCCAAACTCGCATGAATAAGCTAGACCTTTTTTTCTCGCGCTTGATTGACCGGATCTCCGACTACATCTCGGGACATCGTGGCGTGCCCATCCTGATCGGCGTGGCGTTGGTCGTGCTGAATTATTTATTACTGATTATTCCGGGTGTGCAGCTGGGCTTCGTCGAAACGACGAATTTGTTCTTGCATCTGGGCGTCATCGTGGGACTGCTGGGCGTATTGCTGGGGGATGCGTTGGGCTAGAGTTACGCACTTACCACCTAAAGCAAATTCCTAGATGGCTCACGCTCGCAGCGGATGGTCACATCCGCCGTTTGAGTCGCTGGATGTGACCATCTAGCGGAAGCAAAGTCGTAAACCAAACTTGAATTCACTCTAAACACCTATCCGTGCCGCCTCGCCAGATCATCTGGCGGAGCGGCGCGATGTTTCAATCAGTGTTTGCTGATCAGCCGTATGGAGATGCTTCCACTAGGAGCGGCCCACGCTTGAAATTTAACTGGACTGACCGCCCCGGTGTCGATTTTTCCACACTCAGGGGTCCACAACGCGCCGCCGGCTTGCAGTGGGGGGGACGAGGCCGGAAGGTATTTGGCAACTTTACCATCAGTGAGGTGAAAGAGATAGTAGTGGTTTTGGGCCATCATGGTCCCGCTGATATGATGCGTGGTCGTAGACTGATAGGTAATGTTGACGTGTCCGATCTGTCCAGGGATTGGTTCCGCGTGATAATCAAGCGTCGCTGTAGGCGGCGCTTCGCCGCAAACAATACTGGAAGGAACAAAGTCATTGACCACTTTGTCCCCACCGGTGGCGTCAAACGTGTAGGACACATCATCAGGCAGCGCCAACGTAATGTTACCCTTGCCCTTCGTCTCAAAATAATTCGGCTGGTTGGCCATCAGCGAGCCAACAAACTGAATATCGCCGTTACTGGCGGTCGCCTTGACGTTGACGCCAACGGCATACATGGAAATATTGCCTTTGCCCGTTTCCAAGTCAAGGCTGCCAGATTGATCGGACGGCTGGCCCATCTCATCTACGCTGATGTTTCCGGCGGGGGTCTTCAGGGATAGCTTGCCAACCGCGCCACGCACTTCAATGTTGCCTGCCTGCGTCATTTGAGCCTCAACGTAGTTAAATTCTCCTATGACCACACTGTTACCGCGGGTATTGGTTATTTTGAGTGGCGTGCGTGGCGGCACGCGTACATGCAAAACGACGGTGTCGTTCGGGTTGGCATTTTGAGATTTCACGCGGATTTCGATGCCGCTTAGTTCATTTTGCATGGTCACGACAATGTGCTGCTCGGCTTCATCCGCCGCCTGGTCCTCAGTTTTTTCCCCCCACCCGGTTCGCGCATAATCCATGGTGATCTCGTTGTCGGGTGTGTTGGGATCGTCGGGATAAGCGACCACTTGTATCTCGCCGGGTAGCTCATTGACCAGCGTGACCAATTGGCCGGAGTTCACGCCCTTAATCGTTGTGGCATCGAAAATTTCTTTCGGCGGATCGCCCAAGGCGCGTGTAGGCCCATCGCCGTCGCAGCCGATCAATACAACTGCCAGGCAGAAAATCATGATGCGTTTAGCCGTTTGATATGCGTTCATGGTTGTGGGTGATGATGCTTCGAGTTACTAATAGTGTGCACCCAATTGCGCTGTTTGTCTATCAGTAAAAGTACTTATTTCCGATTGAATTTTGGTGTGAAACAGGTATGAATTCAGTGGAAATCTAGCGCAAGAACGTCTGGCCTATGCCTTACAATTTGCGCGCAGTTGTATTGATCAGTCTGGATGCCTTGAGTATAACGGTTCGCCGTTTACTGAGCGTGTCACAGGATAACTGCTCGGCCTCACCCCCCAACCCCCTCTCCTGAAATCAAAAGGGTGTGGCTAATCTCAGTTGATCGCCAATGTAAGGACAGGGCCTTG
>PMCF01000280.1 GCA_003154115.1 Anaerolineae bacterium | reverse complement strand
GGCCAGCACTCGTTCTACCAATTGATCCATCAAGGTACCAAGTTGATCCCCTGCGACTTCATCGGCTTTGCGCAGTCGCTCAATCCGTTGGGTGATCATCACGATCTGCTCATGTCCAATGTGTTCGCGCAAGCCGAGGCGCTGGCCTTTGGCAAGACGGCGGAAGAAGTGCAGGCCGAAGGCACCCCCGCTTGGCTGGCGCTGCACCGCACGTTCGAAGGCAACCGGCCGAGCACCGTACTGCTGGCGGATCAGCTCACGCCCGAGGTGCTGGGCAAGCTCATCGCGTTGTATGAGCACAGCGTCTTCACGCAGAGCATCATCTGGGACATTAACGCGTTCGATCAATGGGGCGTCGAACTGGGCAAGGTCTTGGCGCAGCGGATTATCCCCGAACTGAAAAATGAGGCAGCGCCTGATCTCCAACACGATAGTTCAACGAACACCTTGATCCGGCGCTATCGCCGCCTGCGTGGCAAGAGCGTCTAATGCCGAACCCGGTCGTCTACCTCGACAGTCAAAGCTTTATCGACGGCGCAGCAGATTTCATCTCTGATCTCGCGACTCAATCGATTGCCGAACGCGGTCGGTTCACGATTGCGTTGTCGGGCGGCGGCACGCCGCGTCCTATCTACGCCCGATTGGCCACGGCGGACTACCGCGATCGCATCGACTGGAGCAAGGTGCATGTCTTCTTTGGCGATGAGCGCTGTGTGCCGCCTGATGATGCGCGTAACAACTATCGCATGGCGCGTGAAGCGCTGCTCGATCACGTCTCATTGCTACCCGATCATATTCACCGCATTCAGGGCGAGATCGATCCGGCGCAGGCGGCCTTGATCTATGAGCAAGAACTGCAACGTCTATTCCGCACCTCGACGTTCCCGGCGTTCGATCTCATCTGCCTGGGGCTGGGCGACAACGGGCATACGGCTTCGCTCTTTCCGGGCACGGCGGCGCTGCGTGAACAAGACCGTTGGGTGGTGGCGCAATACGTCGAGGTGATGACGACGTGGCGCGTAACGTTCACCGCGCCGCTGATCAACGCCGCGCGCCACATCGCTTTTCTGGTAGAAGGCGCGGGCAAAGCCGAAGTGTTGTGGTGCGTCCTTAAAGGACCGTATCAACCCGACGTGCTGCCTGCCCAGTTGATCCAACCGGTGAACGGTCAATTGCATTGGCTGATCGATGCGGCGGCTGCGGCGAAGGTTAGGCCGATGTAAGCAGCCGACATCTGCCGCAATTCTCAATATGAAAACGATTGACGCCGATTAACGCCGGTAGTTGCGACTTCAGTCGCTTTTTGGCCGCAAACCACGACTGAAGTCGTTACTACGAAGCCATTGCTACGAAGCCATAATGAGAATTGCTACTGCTGTGTGTGCCACTGGCGAAGTAAGACCGCTTAAGACTGAAACAGAAAAATATCACAGAGGCTAATATGTCCACAGCTCAAATTTGCCCGTCGATTCTGGCCGCCGATATTTTGAAGTTGCAAGAACAAGTGCAAGCGGCAGAACGCGGCGGAGCGGCCCGTTTCCAGGTCGACGTGATGGACGGCGTGTTCGTGCCCAACATCAGCTTTGGCCTGCCCCTCGTCACGGCCATGCGCCGTGCGACCACCACCCTGCTCGAAGCGCATTTGATGATCGTGCAGCCCGATCGCTATCTGGAAGCATTCGCGCAAGCAGGCGCCGATTTGATCATCGTGCATCAGGAAGCCGCCGTGCACCTCGATCGTTCGATCCAGCACATCAAGCAGCTGGGCAAAAAAGCCGGCGTCGCGCTCTGTCCCGCGACGCCCGTGCACGTACTGGATGAAATCGTCGAAGAGCTGGATCTGGTGCTGGTGATGACGGTCAATCCGGGGTTCGGCGGGCAGAAGTTCATCGGCTACACACTGCGGAAAATCCGGCAGATGCGCGAGCTGCTGGAGGCCCGCCATCCGCAGTGCGAGATCGAAATCGATGGCGGCGTCGACCAGCAGACCATTCGCGCGGCTTACGAAGCAGGCGCGCGGGTGTTCGTAGTGGGCACCGCGGTGTTTGGCTATGCCGGTGGGCCGGCCGCCGGGGTGCAGAGTTTAATCGAGGCCGCGCAGCCTCCCGGAGGGTAATTCTCAATCCGCAAGCCGCGCCAGATCAAGCAGCGGGCCGATCTTGTCATGATCTTCGTAGTGGCGCAACCATTCTCTCAACCGCAGCTGGTAACGTAGTACTCCATGTTGGGCATAGATTTGCAGGGCGCTGCGCGCATGGCGCAGCGCTTCTTCTTTTTGTCCACGCTGCACAGCCAGATAAGCCAAGCGCGTCTGAGCGGTTGCCACGCTCTCATCCTCTATCAGTTGTGATTTGGAAGCGGCGGCAGACTGCCAGTACGGTTCGGCCTTATCCCTCTCACCAAACTCATCCAGAATATCGCCTACATCCACTTGGATGCCGGGTAAGTAACCTTGTCCCTCTAAACCCGCCTGCTGACAAAATTGCAGCGAAGCCAGCGCGTTGGATTTGGCCTGTTCGCCCTGCCGGGCCGCGTGCGCGATTTTAGCCCGCACGATATAAACCAGCGCCAACGATAGAGCCGCGCGGCCGATCACCGGTCCTACAGAACGCACGATCGCCTCAGATTCCTGTAGCAGTTCCAGTGCACGAACCGGATCGTTGCGCTTGGTTGCTATCTTGGCTTGATAGCGCCGCACCCGCGCTTGCTGAAATTCTCCGTCGGGCTGCATGTCACACAGCGCCAGCGAATCTTCCAAGGCCCGATCGGCTTCAGCTAAATCCCCCTGCTCCAAATAGGCCCAGGCCAGTTCCGCCAGGATGATCGCTTCGGTATCTTGATCGTTTTGCAGACGCGCCGCTTCCAGGAATTTAGCGTCGTAGATCACATAGCGCCGCTTGTCGCCCGTGACCCACAGGTAATGCGTAATAGGCGACCAGAATTTCCGGAAGCAGTCCCAATCTTGCACCTCATAAGCGTAATCAGCCGCGGCCAGCATATTTTCCAGTTCGTCTTGTAAGACGGCGTAATTTTGATCTTTCCGCCAGACGCACGCCAATTCGGCATAGAGTACCCTGTAACACTGCCGGATTTCTGCCATACATGAAGCGCCCTGTAGACGCAAGGCAGCATATTCATGGATGAGCGGGTGCAAGACAAAAAACTCTGGTCTTCCGGCCAGTTCAACAGCGATAGATTGCGGAGCACCAAGAGGCCGACGGGGAGTAAGCCCAACTGCCTGGCGAGCGTTTGAAAAATCGAGTCGGAGATGCGCAGCGAGGCAAAGGCGCCGCATAACTCGAACAGGGTGCGGGTCTCAGTTGACTGATCGGCCAACATGCGGCCAAAGAATTGCGGCAGGTGAGCGTAATCGAGTTGTAACGCCTGCCAGCCGTGAGCGTCCAACCAATCCCACACGGCTTCCCAATTCGAGGAGTGTAACGTCGCCAGGCCGGCCGCACATTTCAACGCCAGGGGCAGGTTGCCCAGCCGATCGGCGATGCGACAGACCAACGGGAGATCGATCGGCAGGTCGGACTGCCCGGTCTGGCTCAACAGCAGCTGCGCCGCATCTGCATTCTCCAGAGTATCCAGCGGAAATGGCTGCACCCCGGTCAGTTTGAGGGGACGGCGCGAAGTGAGAATCCAGGTAATGTGGGACAACCCCTGCACCAAATCCTGGACTTGCGCTTCATTACTCACATCGTCCAGTAGAAATAACAGATCGACGCCGAGCGTCAAGTTGTCGATCCAGCTCAGCAGTTCGGCGCTGTCGATGTGCTGTATGTCATCCGGCGGAGTTAGCCCCAGGCGGCGCGCGACTTGCGCGATGAGGCCCACGGCTGTCTGTTGGGGATGCAGCACCAGTGCTTCGCAGCCACTCGTAAACTCGGCGGCGCAGTTGCGCAGCACTTGCCGGGCCAGAGTGGTTTTGCCCATGCCGCCCAGGCCGGTGATGGCGATCGATTGGCGTCGTGCGATCGTTAGTTGCAGACACTGCAACTCGGCGACGCGACCGACGAAATTGGGCAACGGCCCCAAGCTGTTTTGGCGATAGGCCAGCGGGGCGCTGCCCCGTGCACCGGCTTTCACCCCCAGCCAGCGATTGAGCGCGCGTTGAAAGGCAGCCTGGTCAGCCGGAGACAACTGTAAGACCTCCGGCAGGACACGCAGCACCCCCACATGTTTCCCGGTAGGCTCCGTGGTGCCCGAAGCCCAGCGTGACAAGGTGGCCCCGCTGATCGAGTAGCCTCGTTGGTGGAGCGCGGCCGAGATTTCTTTCAACGATTGTTGGCTGGCTTTAATGACGGCGGCGATGATGGCGTAGAAAGGTTGATCGGGATCGAACATGATTAGGTCCCTGGCGGGTGCGCGTTGCACACTTGCAACGGACTTGACGGTAGACTGTAGATCAAATGAATCGGCTAGTCAATGAAATGTTGCGGCAAAGTATAGCATAGGAGAAAGACAATGTGCTGACGGTGAAAGTTTGCGCGGAAAGCGACGGGCGGCCTTTGAAGAAGGCTCATGTGGTGCTGGAATTCGATGGGATGTTGCACGGTGTGGCCGGCGACGAGTGGACCGATGGCAGCGGCGAGGCGCAGTTTGATTGTGAAGCGGGACAGGGCAAGGTGTTCGTGAAGGGTCAGACAGCGTATCGGGGGCAGTTGGCCGGAAGGGTTGTGGTATATGTCTAGTCGAATTGATGTTGATGTTTGTCCTACCAAATTTCTTTTAGGGGGTAAGTATGTTTTCAAACAGATTCTCAATCGTTCGAAGTTCTATTATTGTCGTATGCGCCCTGGCTTTGTTCCAGGTGGTCGTGCCACGCCTGCAGAGCGTTGTGGCTGAGCAATGGGCGCGTTATCATAGTGACGCTTGGGCCATCTCATTTGATTACTTGCCAACCTGGAACGTGGTTGAACAATCTGTTCCAATGACTCCTCTGCAAAAAGGGTACG
>PMCF01000351.1 GCA_003154115.1 Anaerolineae bacterium | reverse complement strand
TTGACGCCCTGCGCCACCATGTTGTCGATCTGGTCGTTTTGCAGCTTGACGTCGTGGTTCGCTTCTTGCACCAACACTTCGTAGCCCTTGGCTTCCAGCTGACTCTTCATCAGGTCGGCTTCGGGCTTCCAGCGCGCGGTCGCAAAGTCCGACATCGAGATACCGATTTTCGTCTTGCCGGACGGCGCGGCGGGAGCAGTTGTTGCGGCAGGGGCCGTGGTTGCGGCAGGGGCCGTGGTTGCGGCGGGAGCGGTCGTCGCCGCGGGTGCGGCCGGAGCCTTGGTTGCGGCGGGTGCGGCCGGAGCCTGGGTCGCGGCGGGCGTCGGGGTGCCACAGGCCGCGAGAACCAGGGATGCTACTGTAGCGATGACCATGAGGATCATCAGCGAGCGAAATAACTTGCGGTTCATCTTGCATTCTCCTAGAATTAGATGTTAGAGTCTCAACTGCTGAGTAGAGTTTCGATGAATCAAATTCGATGTGTTGTGGGGCGCTTCCTCCTTTCTTGCCATTCCCGGCACTTCGCACCGGCAAATATCACCCGGAATAGAAACTTGGCCGGGCGGCTATTTCACCTTTGGTTGCAAGCAAACAAGCAGGAATTCTGATGGGCGGCTTGCGGAATAGAGAATTTGTTTACTCGACCGCCAAACTCCCTGCATTGTATTACCAAATGAACAGGGCCAAATAGCGACGAAAGTCATGTCTATTGGATGACAAATGCTATATTGCCAACTTAGAACAACAAACGATATAAGCCTCGCAATCCGCCGAAGATGCGTCATTATATCACTCTGGTCCAGGTTAAGCGAATACGTCTGGCGAAACAATCTGATAAAGCCGAAATCTTAGCGCGGATGTTCGGCAGTTTCACCGACAGGCCGCGCAGGACGTCGAGCGTGTGTTTCTCCATCGTGATTTCGTCGACGACGGAGAGCAGGCGGGCCTGGCGGGCGCGTTGTTCGCGGCCCAGATACAAATTGGCGACCACGTCCAGATTATCGCACAGCGCCAGGTCTTGATAGACCGTTTCGATGCCCAGCCGCACCACATCTTGCGGGCCGCCGATAGTGCGCGCCTGGCCCTCAAAAAAAATACTCACCCGTGTCATAGCGATAGATGCCGGCGATGCACTTGACGAGTATAGACTTGCCCGCGCCGTTATCGCCGACCAGCCCCACGACTTCCCCGGCGTGCAGATCTGCTCGATCGACCAAAATTGATCGGCCACGACCGTATTCTTGATGTTGTCGCGCGTCACCCCAATCGGCTTTAAGAGAATGGCAGGCACCTCGATCTTGGCGTTGTCGACCCAGCTATTGAAGCGCGTCGCCGCGGGTGGCTGGCCCTGGCACAGGTCAAAAGCCAATTCGGCAGCCACTTCCGCTTCAGGTCGAATCGCTTTGTAGATCGTCATGTATTGCTCGTGGGCCAGAATGCGTTGAATCGCAGCCAGCTCGGCATCTTGCCCCGTGACGGGCGGTAGTGGATTCAGCCCCGCGGCCTTCATCGCCGCAATGGCGCCACCCGCCATACCGTCGTTGGCCGCGTAGACGCCATCGACCTGGTTGTTGAGCGCAGTCAGGGCTTGTTCCATCTCTTGCTGCGCTTTGTCGGGACTCCAATCGGGTGTGTCGTACTCTTTGGCGATGTTCACTCACCCGTCCAATACGGCGTGTGCGCCTCGCTTGAAGAGGCTGGCGTTGTTGTCGGTGGGCGAGCCGTTGATCATGACGACGGTGGGGGTGGGGGTGTTGGTCTTGCCCAGTTTCTGCAAGGCGGCCAGCAGCGTCTCACCTTGCAGTTTGCCCACCAGTTCATTATCAAATGAGATGTAGTAACTCACCCCATCGGAGCCGTTGATCAATCGATCGTACGAGATGACGGGCACGTTCTTGGATTTAGCGAGATCGGCCATCTTGGCTGCGGCGTTGGAATCGACCGGGTCCAGCACCATCACCACGGCCCCGTTGGTCAGCGCTGCTTCGGCTTGCTGCTGCTGTGTCGCCGCATCCTGATTGGCATTGTTGTAAATCAGGTTTTTCTCGGTGAAGCCCAGTTCGGTTAATTGACGTCTGAAGTTAGGTAGGTCTTGCGTCTCATAACGCGCCGTCTTGGTTTCGGGCAGTAAAAACGCTATCTTGCAAACCGCGCCACCGGCCGGTTGAGCGTGGCAGGCCGTTAGAGCAGGCACGATCAGTAGGATCAATCTCATCAGTTGGAGCGCGCGCTTTAACAAGACCTTGCCGCCGACTGGACCTGAGGATGAATTGTAGATATGAAAGCAGCACCATCATAACCGTTTTGGGGTATTTTGTCTTGGCTGTCACCCCCATTGGGGTACCGCAAAATCCCCCCATCCCGATAGGGGAAACCCCCCAACGCGCTGCGCCATTCATCTTTTGCGCAATTTGGTTCATAATGGAAGCATGTCAACCATCCGTGTCATCTTAGCCGACGATCATGAAATCGTGCGGGCCGGACTGCGGAATGCCCTGTTGCAACTGCCCAATCTCGAGGTCATGGCAGAGGTGGGCAGCGGCCCCGCTTTGCTCGAAGCGCTGGTTCAACACCCGATCGATCTGCTCATCGTCGACGTGGCCATGCCCGACTTCGAGCCGATTGCGGCGATGCGGCAGATCAAAGTCCAATATCCCAATGTCAGAGTGCTCGTCGTCAGCGCGCATGCCGATGAGTCTTACGTGGTGGGCCTGCTGGATGTGGGCGTCGATGGCTATCACTTGAAAGATCAACCTTTGGCCGATTTGCAGCTTGCCGTCCAGCGCGTGCTGGCCGGCGAGCGGTGGATCTCCGGCCCACTGGTCGATCGGTTGCTCCACCGCCGATCGGCCAATGCGCTCCCGCCACTCGTCCCCCAACTTACCCGCCGTCAACATGAATTGCTGCGGTTGCTGGCGCAAGGTCACGACAATCGAAAAATCGCGCAGGTCACCGGTCTCAGCATCAAGACCATCGAGAATCATCTCACGCGTCTGTATCAGGCGTTGGGTGTGTACAGCCGATCGGAAGCGTTGAGCTACTTGATGCATCATCCCGAAGTGCTGGCCGCTGCCGGTCAAACCGCTGATCCCGCACGCGCCGAATCCGATCCCGGCAAATCGTTAGCGGTCCTGCTCGTCGACGACAACCCGCGCTATCGGCAGCAGCTGGGTCGCATGATTGGCAAAACTTATCCGGCGACGCTGCTCTATGAAGCCGACGATGTGGCCGAAGCGGTGCGCCTCGCCGAGGGTATTAAGCCGCAGCTCGCGTTGATCGATGTCGTGTTGACGGATGAAGATGGCATCTATTGCGCGCGCCGCGTCAAGGCCGTGTCGCCGGCCACCCGCGTGGTGCTGATCAACGCGTACCCCGATCGGGAGTTTCACCGGCTCGGCCTCAACGCCGGGGCCGTCGCCTTCCTCGACAAGAAAGACCTCGACGCTGCCGCCGTGCGGCACGTCATCGACGATGCGTTGGGTTAATAGAATGATCCCTATGCACCATAGTCACCGCCGTTTCCCGAATAGGGATATCGTGTTGGCTGTAGATCCCGATACCGCCCAGGCGTTTTGTAATTATTTTGGCCCTCGTTACCATCACAATGCCGACATATTTTACGCGATACACGTTGCTCCAACAGGTCAGGCTGCGCTTAAACTCTGTACGCTAGATCAAGTAGTTGATCTGACAGTTGTGTTGGACACTCGACTTGCTGATATGACGCGTGAAGAGTTTCTTGTAAAACTCAACACCACATCACACGATGGCTGGGATCCGTTCTTTGCAAAAATCATCGACTATATTTTTCTTGAGGATAGACCAGGGCAGTCAGATAAGGTGTTGCCTGCTTTTGTGAGAAATGTCTGGCACATCGCCAAGCCCCTCAATTTTAGTGGGATGGAACAGACCGTTCGATGGCTGGGACATGGAAGGCTACCAGACGATTGTAATCCCATAACTCGGCTTCCCGCCGGCCGGTTAATTGAAAAATGCTTGCGCACGCTTTTGGGTGAACAAGATTGGGCTCTGTTATACATGGGGATTGATGGATTCGAATCTTTCGAGGATAGCAATGATTGGGAATCCAATTGGAAGACCAGTAAGCAGGTGCAACGGTTTCTGGCTGATTTGATTGAAGAAGCAGTCGATGAGCATAGCGCCCCGACCGACTTCATCGGGCATATATACGGAGAAGATTTTGTGACGATTATCAGCCAACCAGAAAAAGCGGAAATCATCGCCCGGCAATTGCAGCTGCGCTTTGCCGGCGAGGTTCAACAATGTTATCCGACTGGTACTGCTGTTCCGCCGTTGAAACTCATCGTTGGCATACTGCAATCCAGTGATGGCCCCTTTGCTGACATCAGAGAAATCACAGAACGAAGCGCAGCAGCCAGACAGCAGCAGAAAACGGATATTGATTGAATCATGCGCAAAAGCACACGCCGCATCCCCGATATTCGCATCGTGCTGATTGTAGATGCCGACATAGCCAGGGCGTTCTGCGACTACTTTGAGCCGCGCTATGCTTACAACCGCCACGGAAAATTCTACGCGATCGATGTTGTAGCGAATGGTCAGGAAGCGCTCGCCCTTTATCCACCCGGTTCGACAATGGTTGTGGAGGAAAACCTGCCTGACATGACACGGCATGAATTTCTTCTGAAACTGGGTGACACGTTAGGCCCGGAGTGGGTGAGTTGGATCGACTTCATTTTCGTCAATGAGGAATCTGCTGTACGTGAATCTCCCCCGGCCTTCGTTGAAAGATATTGGGAAGTTGGCAAGCCCCTCAACTTTAACGAACTGGAGAGAATACTTAGAGCACTACAATACGGCAGACATAGCGACCGGAAAAATCCTATTACGCATTTACCCTCAGGTTTTGCAATTGAAAATCGGTTAAAAGAGATCGTCGACCAACAAGCTTGGGCAATGTTGTATATCGTAGTCGAAGGAATGGATGTTTTTGTAGATCAGTACGGATGGGTAGCCTGTGATGAGGTGGTCCGATTTACAGCGGATATGATTGAAAAAATCGTTGACGGCTATAGTGCTTCGACCGACTTCATTGGGCACATCGGCGGTGGAGATTTTGTGGTCATCATCCCGCCGGAAAAAGCGGAGATTATAGTTGAACACTTACAGGTGCATTTCGCCAGTGGTGTTCAACAGTGCTATCCGAGCACAGTGACTTCTGTTTCGTCGCCGAATCGCACTGCCAGCGTACTCCGCGAATTGCTGCATCGACCAAGCAATACGCCAACTACCTCAGGCGCTCCACCGCTAAGCCTGGCGATTGGTGTCGTGAGATCTACCGACGGCCCCTTTGCCAATATCAATGAAATCGAGGATAAAGCGGCTGCCTCGTTGCGACGGTAGTAGGCATTCAAACAGAAACCGGGTTTCTCCATTCATGACAGGTTGATTGTCAAGACGGAGAAACCCGGTTTCTACTGTGCGACGTTTACTTCAACGACACCTTCAACCCCGCCAGTTCTTTCGCCTGGCCGATGACCAGTACCAAGCGATCGGCTGTTTCAGTGCGACCGCTCTCGCGCAATTCACCCTCCAGCCCTTCCATCCACGCGATGAATTCCGGCCCCAACACTTGCTTGTTGCGCTCCAGTAGTTCTTTGGTCTGGTTCGGATACTCGATCTGGAGCAGGGTGTTGACGAAGCGCACTTCGGGCGGCTGTGTGCCTTGAATGGCGCGCATAGCCGCCTCGCCGATCTTCTGCAACTGCGCGAAGGCCTGCGTCTCATTGCTTTGCTGCGCGCCCTGCAAGTTCTGCGTCAAGACCTCGAAGAACAGATCATCCAGATCGGCCAGATGCGCCTTGATGGCCTTATCCAAATCGGCTTCGGGCGTCCCCAGCAATTCACGCAGCAACGCCACTTTCGAATCGAACACGGCCTTGGCCTGCGCATCGATCTTGTCGCGCGTGGCGAGGATCTCTTTACGCAGCAGCGTGAGCCGCTCGGTTTCGGCCTTATTGCCTTCTTGGGTCGCGGCCTCGATCTTGCCCGTCAACGCCTGGAAAAAGGGATAGTCCAGCATGGGGCGGCCCATCGTCAACAGGGCTTCGCGCACTTCGGCCTCGTCGGCGGCGATGAGCTGCGCCAGCAGCGTCTCGCGCGTGGGGCTGGCGGTGAACACATCGATCACGGTCTGCTGTTTTTTGATCTTCTGGCCCAGCGTCGTCAACTCCAACGCCCGATCGCGCAGGTGCTGCACCCGCTCGAACTCCGCGCGCTGCCGATCGGCAGCGGCGGCCGACAACGCCGAAGTCAGCAGCTGGAACATGGTTAGATCGAAATCGGCATCGTGCAATTTAATCAGATCGTCCAACTTCGCTAGGTCGGTGGTGTCTACCAATTCCTGCAAGAAGGTCAGCCGCGCCTCTTCCTTCGCCAGCATCTCCGGCGTGATGCCGTCGGCCTGCAGGATCGTTTCGACCATCGTCTTCAGGTTGAAGAACTGCTGCGGCTGAAGCAGATACGCCTTGCGCTTTTCCGGCGCTAGATTGCTCAAGACTTGCTGCGTCAAACGGCCAATCATCTTTTGCTGATCGGCTTCCTTGACGTTGATGTTCATGGGAATGAACAGCAGCGCCAGTTCTTTGTCGGGATCGTGATAGAAGAACGGCGTGGCCAGCGCGCCTGCATTGCGGCAGTATTGACACGTGAAGGCGTTCAAGCGCCCGGCCAGCAGCAGCTGCTTCAATTCCGGCTGTTCGCCGACATCGACGATCTGATGCACTTGAATCGTGATCGGTTGCCGGCAGACGGGGCACGCGATCGAGGAGTTAACGGGTGGATATGGCATGATAGTTCCTTAAAAGTGGTGGTTAGTTGTGAGTAGTTGGTGGCTGACACCTTGTCTACTTGTTTCCTGATTCTTTTTACTCTCTGGGCAATGCAAACGAAAACGCTGATCCTTTGCCGGGCGTGCTTTCTACCCACATGCGGCCCCGGTGGGCGTCGATGACGGCCTTTGCCAGATAGAGACCCAGACCGCTGCCTTGCGTGCGCCGCGACAGCGCATCGTCCACGCGATAGAACCGTTCGAAGACGCGGCCCTGTTCATCCAACGGAATGCCGATGCCTTGATCGGACACGGTGACGATCGCTTCATTCGGCCCCACGCGGCCTGCGACGTGAATGGGTGCGCCGGCGGGCGAATACTTCATGGCGTTGTTGATCAAGTTGCTGAATACGCTTTCCAGGCGGGCCGCGTCGCCGGGCACCGTTGGAAAATCCGGTGGGAAACTCAGGGTAATCGGGTGGGCGGCTTCCACGCTGTACTTCTCCACCATATGCTGCGCCAACTGATCGGGCGCCACATCGCTGAGATTCAACTTAAATCCGCCGGCCTGCAAGCGCGAAGCGTCGAGCAGATTATCGATGAGTTCAGTGAGATGATCGGCTTCTTCTTCGATCACGGCGGCGCTGTCACGCACGGTGGCCGCATCCCAGCGGGCGTCTTCGCGCCGCAGCGTGCCCGCGTAACCTTTGATCAACGCGACCGGCGTCTTGAGCTCGTGCGAGATGATCGAGATAAACGTGTTCTTCAGATTATCGGCTTCGCGCAAGCGCGTCATATCGCGCACGTTGGCGATGATATTCACCAGCCGATCGTCTTGATCGAACAGCGCGGCATAGGTGATACTCACCGGCGTGTGCGCGCCATCTTTGCGGCGCAGATCGCCTTCCGCGAAAAAACTGCCATGGTTGACCAGCGGCCAACCGCCCGCTTCGGCCTCGCTCAGGGTCAGCCCGGCGCGCTTGGCGTCGATCAACATCACTTCGGCGTGCGGCAACCCGATGACGTCTTCGGCCGCGAAACCGGACATCTTGGCCAGTGCGCGATTGAACACGATGATGCGCTGGGCGCTGTCGAGAATCAGCACGCCATCGGCACTGGCCTCGATGATCGCGTCCAGCCGCTGCTTTTCACGCGAGACCTGCTGGTAGAGCTGCGCGTTGTGCACGGCGATGGCAGCCTGATCGGCGAACGATTGCAGCACCTGCCGGTCGTTGGCCGAGAACACGTCGCTGTAGCCGCGAAAGATGAAAATCATCCCGACCAGATCGTCGCCCACATTCATCGGGATGGCCACGGTTTGCCGCAAGCCCAAATCGCCTGCGCGCGTAATGAGCGCCACCTTCTTATCGAGCTGGGGCACAGTCCAGTTGCCCAGCCGATCCTGCTCGGGCGCATCAGACCATAAGGGCGCGAACAGCGGCAGGAGCGGGGGCAGGATGCCGTGCGTGGCGCGCGGCGCTAATGAGCCGTCTTCTCGGCGCAACACGATCAAGCCGATGTTGCTCGCCAGCAGCTCACACGCCGCATCCAGAATGCGGCGCAGCACCGGTTCTAGATCGAGCCGCGCGGTCAGCGCCCGGCTGATTTCCAGCAAGTATTCACGTTGACGGACGCGATAATCGGTGAGCATAGGGGCCGATCGGCTGTGCTGAGTCCGCGAAGATTATAACATACTCACTGAATCTACCGCAGTGGCACGGCCTGTGATCGCGTCAAAATGATGGTCCTTCGCTTGACAATGCGTAGGGGATGTGATAACCTATCGTCACTTAATTGACTAATCTACACCCATTCATTAGCGAATCACTCTACCCTTGACGGGAATTCGCAGGAGGGTACATGGATACTATCCCACCTAGCGGTTATTATTACCCCAATAAGATCGCGCGCATTTTCTTGCAGGCCATGGAAGAAATCATGGGCAAGAATGGTTTGAATGCGGTCTTGAACATGGCTAAGCAGCCCCACCTCATCGATAACTATCCTATCGACAATCTAGAAAAAGAATTTGATTTTGCGCAGTTTTCGGCTCTAAACGGGGCCTTGGAGGAAATGTACGGGCCGCGTGGCGGGCGTGGGTTGGCTTTGCGCGGCGGACGCGCTTCTTTTGCGCGTGGCTTGCAGGGGTTTGGGGCATTGGCCGGGGTAGGTGACCTGGCGTTTAAGGTGTTGCCGTTGGGCGCTAAGTTGAAGATGGGCTTGCCGGCGATGGCCGGCATCTTTACCCAGGTGAGCGACCAGATCAGCCGTGTCGTAGAGAAAGACGATCATTTCGAATATTTCATTGATCGTTGCCCCTGTTGTTGGGGACGCAAGGCGGACAAGTCGGTCTGTCACGCGGGAACCGGGCTGTTGCAAGAAGGTTTACGCTGGGTGAGCGGCGGCAAGGAATTTCGTGTCGATGAGACGGATTGCATTGCGACAGGCCATGCGTCGTGCGTGTTCCATGTCTACAAAGAGCCGATTGGCTAACGTCGAATTGAGCACACGGCAGCGCAACTGTTGAGTGCTTGTTGGTCAGTAAAACCCGCTGCCTGAAAGCGGGTTTTGCCATTTTTATGGAAGGTTGGTATATACCAACTTCTTCATCCTTCCAGTTCTCATCCTCATTACGGCAATAGATACGGAGATGTCCCATGACGGATCGACCTCGCATGATGGTCGTCGAAGATGACCGCGACACTGCTGAAATGTTGGCGGCTTACTTTGAGGCTCAAGGTTATGCTGTGACCCCGGTGGCCTGGGGCGCGGATGCGGTACGACAGGCGCAAGAAGGCGATGTGCCCGATTTGATTTTGCTCGACATCCGTCTGCCCGATATGGACGGCTTTGAAGTCTGCAAGCGCTTGCGCTCCCATCGCCGCTCCCAATACATCCCGATTATCTTTCTCACCGAAAAGCGCGAACGCGGCGATCGCCTGTCGGGTCTGGAATTGGGCGCGGTTGATTACATCACCAAGCCGTTCGATGTGCAGGATTTGCGCTTGCGGGTGCGCAATATTTTACGCCGGTCCAAGTATCAGACGCTGGTGCATCCGGTGACCGGCCTGCCGAATCAAGACCTGGTGGAGGAGCGCTTGAATGTTTTGTTGAATCAGCAAAACTGGGCGCTGTTGACCATTCAGGTGGGCGGGCTGGATGGCTTTGCCGATCGCTATGGCTTTGTGGCGCGCGACGATGCGCTGCGTGCCTTGGCCTTGCTGATGAATAACTCGGTCAATGAAGGCCAGTCTGATCCCGATAGTTCGTTCGTGGGCCAGCTCAACGACAACAGTTTCGTCGTCATCGTCGATGCCGCCCGCGCGCCTGACCTGCGCGATCGACTGAGCGCGCGTATCAAGCAGTCGGTCAACTTCTTCTATCCGGCGAAGGAACGCTCGCAAACGGGCGAACGTCCGCAGCTCACCTTTGCGCTCGGCCTAATTCAGGGCCAGCAGGGTCCCTTTGCCGACGGCGAGGCACTCAAAGAGGCTGGCTTGCGATCGATGCATTCGGTTTTGTAATATTGACTGTTCGGCTAGAAACAAAATCGCCCACTCTCCGCGTGGGCGATTTTGTTTCTAGCCGAGGCGAGGATGGTATAATCGCGCGCGGAGCTTGCTATGAAACTGACGGGCGATGACGCACTGGTGGTGGTACCCACTTATAATGAAGCAGATAATATTGCCAACTTCACGGCGGCTTTATTGGCGCTGCCGGTGCCCGGGCTACACGTGGTGGTGGTGGACGATGAATCGCCCGATGGAACGGGAAAAATTGCCGACGGTCTCGCGGCCCACAACGATCGGCTGCACGTGATGCACCGCACCGGGCCGCGCGGCCTGGGCCGGGCCTACATCGACGGATTTCGCTGGGCGCTGGATCACGGCTTCGATCGTATCATCCAGATGGACGCAGATTTTTCTCACTCGCCCGATTACATTCCGGCGATGCTGGAGCAGGCAAACGAGTATGATGTCGTCGTCGGATCGCGTTACGTGCCGGGCGGGGGACATGACCGGGAATGGGAGGCGGGCCGCGTGTTCCTAAGCGCGTGGGCCAACTTCTATGCCCGTCTGATCCTGCGCATGCAGGTGCATGATGCGACCGCCGGCTTCAAATGCTGGACCCGTAAAGCGCTGGAGACCATTCAACTCGATCGGGTACGCTCCAACGGCTATGTTTTTCAAGTGGAGATGGCTTACCTGTGCCAGAGACTCAAACTGCGTGTGCTGGAGCTGCCGATCTACTTTGAGGATCGCCGCATCGGCCACAGCAAGATGAGCATTCCGGTGAAACTCGAAGCCGCGTGGCGCACGTGGCAGGTGGGCTGGCGTCATCGCAAAGTGAAGTGAATTACTCGTTACTTAGTACTCGTTGCTTGCGACTAACGAGTAACCAGTAACGAGTAACATGAACCCCTATTATCGATCCCCATGTTACGCCGTCGTCGTGCTGATCTTCTCATCCTGGTAGTTTTATTTCTGCTGCCACTGCTGTTGTTCTGGCCGGTGACGCTGGGCGGCAAGACGCTGCTGCCGGTCGACAACCTTTATCAGTGGCAGCCGTGGAAGTCGGCCGCCGATCAGTTCAACGCACAGATTCCGCAGAATCAACTGGTCAGCGATCTGATTCTGGAAAACTACGCGTGGAAGCACTTCATCGTCGAATCGATTTCCAATCGGCAGCTTCCGCTCTGGAATCCCAATCTCTTTGCCGGTGCGCCCTTTTTAGCGAATGGGCAGCACTCCGCTTACTATCCGTTTAGTATTCTCTTCTATCTTCTGCCGCTCACGCTCGCTTACGGTTGGTTCACCGTTTCGCAGTTGTTCCTGGCGGGCGCGTTCATGTATGTGTTGTGCCGCGTGATCGGCAGCGGGCGCCTGGGCAGCCTCACCGCCGCCATCATCTATCAGCTCAGCGGATTCACCATCGTCAGTGTGGTGTTCACGATGATCATTGCGGCGGCCGCGTGGCTGCCGTTGCTGTTGGCTGCCATCGAGTTGATCATCCAGCAGCGCTCGGCCTTCGGTCGTCCAGCGACTGTGCCGTGGATCATCCTCGGCGCGATCGCGCTGGCCTGCCAGATCATGGCGGGGCACATCGAGATCACGTATTACACGTTGTTGATCATGGCGCTGTACGCGCTGTGGCGATTGACCGCGCTGACAAGACGCGGGATGCAAGATGCACGACGCAAGATGCGCGACCCCTACGGGCCACGCACCACGCACTACGCACTACGCGCTACGTCTAGCGTTTTCCGCCGTCCCGTTCTTGCATTGATCGTCATGGTTCTCCTCGGCATCGGCATGTCGGCGATTCAACTGCTGCCCAACGTCGAGATTCTGGCGCAGAACTTCCGCGTGGGATCGGCCACGTTCGATCAGGTGCGCAGCTGGGCGCTGCCGCCGCGCCATGTGCTGGAAATGCTGATGCCCAACTTCTTCGGCAATCCGGCGGAGCACACCGTCTTCGATATCATGACGGGGCAGAACGTGCTGCTCAACAGTCCATTCAATGCGCAGAATCCACAGGGCGCGTACAGCACTATGTGGGGCATCAAGAACTACGTTGAGGGCGGGGCGTATCTGGGCATTCTGCCGCTGCTGTTGGCGATCTATGGCTTGGTGCGCGGCGGTTATCCGCAGGCCCGATCGCACCGCTGGTTCTTCGTGATCCTCGCGGGCGTGTCGTTGGCCTTCATGTTCGGCACACCGTTATACGCGATTTTGTATTACGGCCTGCCGGGCATCAATCAGCTGCATTCGCCGTTTCGCTGGATTTGGCCGTTCACGATTTCGATCGCGGTGCTCGCGGCCATCGGCGTCGATGGCTTGATGATCCACCATCAGCGCGATCGGTATGTGCGGCCTCGCAAAGGCCCGATCAATTTCTTCTGCCTCAAAGGCCCGGTCTCTTTTCGTACGATTCTCGCGGGACTAGCGTTCTGGCCGGGCGCGATATTGCTCGTCGGTTTGTTCGCGTCCCGCTTGATCTTCCCAGCCCAATCGATTGCGTTTGCCGACAAACTGCTGCAATCGCTGGCGCTGGCGAACACCGCCTTCGATAATCCGCAATTGTTCTATTCGCACCTGTGGCGCAACGTACTGCTGTTTGCTTCTTTCCTCACGGTGAGCGGCGTGGTACTGCGGGTGTCGTTGTGCCCGATTTATCTGCCGCGTGTCATTCCGAGGAGCCGCACTTGGGCGACGAGGAATCTCTTCGCCAAACTGTCGACACGACCGGTCGAGCCAGAGATTCCTCGCCACGACGTGACTCGGAATGACACGGGCATCGCCATCTGGAAGCCGTTGCTGCTGATCGTCATCGCGCTTGATCTGCTCGTTGGCGCGATCGGCTTCAACCCAGCAGTCGATCCGAAGCTGCTCGACTACACGCCGCCGGTAATCGGCTTCCTCAAGCAAGACACGTCTCAGTGGCGCTTCACCACGTTCGATCCGCACGGGCGCAAGACGTTCAACGCCAACGGCGGTTGGCCGTATGGTCTGCAAGATGTGCGCGGTTACGATTCGATCATCCTGAAGCAGTATGCCGATTACATGGGCGTGATCGAAGATCAGAATGAGACACAGTTCAATCGCATTCAGCCAATCACAACCTACGGCGGGCTTGATTCACCGATGCTCGATCTGCTGAACGTGAAATACGTCCTGACTGATCCCGACGTACCGATCGAAAGCCCCAAGTACAAGCTGGTCTACGACGCCGAAGTGAAGGTGTACGAAAACCTCGGCGTGCTGCCGCGGGCGTTCACCCTGCCGATCGGATGTGAGACGGTCACGGCTGATCCGCTCTCGGCGCTGAAGCAGCACGATCCGCGTTCGACGGTGATCGTCGAGAAGCCGGCGGATCGATCGGGCGCAGCTAACCCAGCGTGCGCGCTGCAAGCCGCCGAAGTGATCGATTATCAAATCAACGATGTCGTGATCAAAGCGAATGCCGCGCAACCTGGTTGGCTCGTGTTGAATGACACGTACTTTACCGGCTGGCTGGCGTATAACGTGCAGGCCGATGGCAGCGAAAAAGAAGTGCCGATCTACCGGGCATATGGCAATTTCCGCGCGGTGCCGATCGCGGCGGGAGCACAGACGATTCACTTCAAGTACAGCCCGATGTCGTTCAAGTTGGGATTGTTCATCTCGTTCATGGCGTGGATGATCGTCGTGTTCCTGCTGGCGATCTGGCTGTGGCGGCTGGCGTATCGCGAAGAGAAACACGCCGCCACGACGACACAGCGCGTGGCGAAGAATTCCCTCGCGCCGATGGTGTTGAACCTGTTCAATCGCGTCATCGATTTCGCGTTCGCGGCGTTGATGCTGCGCATTTTACAGCCGGAAAACGCGGGCAATTATTACTTCGCCGTCGTCATCGTCGGCTGGGTGGAGATCTTCACCAACTTCGGACTCAACACCTTCCTCACCCGTGAGGTGTCACGCGATCGATCGGGAGCCAATCGTTTCCTGGCCAATACCTCGATCTTGCGGCTGATCCTGGGCGGCAGCGCGCTGCCGGTGTTGATTATCGCGCTGCTCTTCGGCAACGGGCTGTTCCAATTAACGCGGGAGACCGCGATCACGATCGTGTTGTTGGCGTTGGCGCAGATTCCCAGCAGCCTGTCGACGGGCATGACGGCGATGTTCTACGCCTACGAAAAAGCCGAATATCCGGCGGCGCTGGGCGTGGTGACGGTCCTGTTGAAGGTGTTCTTCGGCGTGCCCGCGCTGTTAGCAGGCTGGGGCATCATCGGCCTCGGTCTGGTGAGTTTGCTCGTCAACTGCATCACGTTCGGAGTGCTGTATGTGCTGATGGTGCGGTTGATTATCAAGCCGCGTTACGAGAATGATCCGACGATGCGGCGCGGCATGCTGCGCGAATCGTTCCCGTTGATGCTCAATCACCTGCTGGCGACGCTGTTCTTCAAGGTCGATGTCCCTATGCTGCAAGCGCTGCAAGGTCCGACGGTCGTCGGGTGGTATAGCACGGCCTACAAATGGATCGACGCGCTGAACATCATTCCCGCCTATTCGACGATGGCACTGTTCCCGGTGATGTCGCGGCAAGCAACGGAAGACAAAGACGCGCTGATGCGCTCGACGCGCTTTGCCATCAAGTTCCTGGTGATGATCGCTTTGCCCATCGCAGTGATGACGACGTTCCTCGCGCCGTTTTTGGTGTTGGTGCTGGGCGGCCAATCGTATCTGCCGCATGCCGCCATCGCGCTGCAAATCATGATCTGGTCGATCCCGTTCGGTTGGATCAACAGCATCGTCAATTACATCCTCATCGCGCTCGGCCAGCAATCGAAGTTGACGCGCGCTTTTGTGGTGGGCCTGTCATTCAACATCATCGCCAATTTGATTTTGATTTCACGCTTCTCGTATGTGGCCGCGGCCGCCGTGACGATCATGTCGGAGTTGGTCGAGGGCCTCGTGTTCATGTTTTACCTCGAACGGTCGCTGGGATCGATCCGCTGGATTCGCTTGTTGTGGCGTCTGTTCGCCTCAGCGGGCGCGATGCTGATCGTCATGGCGCTGGCGTGGCCGCTGCATCCGATCGTGGCGTTGATCGCCGGGCCGATTGTGTATGTGGGCGGATTGCTGGTGCTGCGCGTGATCGGGCCGGAGGAGAAGCGGGTGCTCAATCGGCTGCGCGGATCACGTGGGGCAGAAGAAAACGAGCGCATCAACGAATCGGTGGCAAGTACGATCTAAGATTTGCTATGACGCTACCCTCGAGCAATCCAGATTCCGCATTCTCGCGGAGAAACTATCCCCGCAAGAATATCCTCGACGTTGACGCGTTCGCCGCCAATCAACGCGGCGAGCTTACGCCATTGCAATGCATCACGCTCAAGCAAGAACTGATGCAGCAAGGTCTGACTGCCTCAGCCTTTATCCTGCTGGGCGCCACCGTGCCGCTTTTCCTTGGAGTGGCGTTGTTCATGCCACAAGGCGATACGGTGAATGCTCCGATCTGGTTGTTGGTGCTTGGCGGAGCCTTGTTAGTCGGTCTGCCGGGGATCGTGCGGGGTGCACGGCGGTTGAAGTTGGTGAGTGCCGCGCGCGATGAGGCCCAGTCAATCAACCGCAAGAAGAATCAACTCCGCTCGCTGCTGCGCGGCTACAACCCCGTGCTGAGCCGCGTATTTCCCAGCGAAAAGTTCCATCATCCGGCCGTCTATGCGCTGCTTCAGCAGTCGGTGTTTCCCGAAGAGTTCGTCGCCGCGGGCGTCGAGGCGCTGACCCGGATCCTGACGCACCACTCACGCTCGGCCTTCGGGGCCGAGCAGGCGCAGCAACTCGTGGACCAATGTCGCGGCCTCATCTCGCGGCCGATGCGGCGCGAGGTCGTCCATCAACGAGTGAACGATCTGATCGCTGAGATCCAACTGGCCCACCAGCATCAGAAAGCGTTGCTCAAGGCCGGCTATGCGCTGATCCACGATCGCCCGGAAGCCGCCAAGTTGCTCAAAGCCTCAACCGGCGTCAGCAACACCCTCGCTCTCGTGAGTGAGGTCAGCGACGTTCAACGCTTTCCGGATGGCGAACATGTCGCCAGCTTTCTGGGCTTGACCACCAAGCAAGCACATTTCCGGCACGACCATCTATCAGTCCAAACACATCACCAAGCAAGGTCCACCGAATGCTCGGTATGCCGCGGTCAACATGGCCTTGCACCTGAGCCGGCGGGTGCCCAAGTATCAAACCATGTACAAAACCATCAAAGCCCGCAAACCTCCGCGCAAAGGCCATTTCGTGGCGCTCGTCGCTGTTGCGCGTGATTTTGTGACGAATGTGCTCTACGATATGTGGCGCGAGCAGCGCCCCTTCTTCATCAAAGTCGAGGACTATCGCCAATACCGAAAAGATCATCCGCACACGAAGGCTTGACCGGACTTGAACGCGATCACCGAGCCACGCCGCCTACCCTAGTGTTCACGGTCGGATCGATCGCTTGTTTAAGGGCGAACTGCCTACGGTTTCCACAGCCATCGCTGCGATGGACTGCTTTTCAACTTAGCTCATTACTATTTTCGGCCGGCCCCGTCCTCGATTTTGGGCCTTGACAAACTATAGGACGTCTTTTGGGCAGTTCGTCGTGACCGCCGAATGGCTGAACTTCGATGTGCGCGACGCCGATGGTAACGTGACAACCTACACGCGCGAGATCGCCGATCGAGTAGGCATTGCCGCGCGCAAAGGCTCGTTGATCAACGGCATGGTGCCCGATCTGATTTCGAGCAAAGTGATGATCGCGTTCGGGCCGATGACACCGCCGCTGGTCAACGAATGGGACAATCACACGATCTACTTCAATCCCTCACTGATGTCCAGTGAGTACGCGGCGCACGTGGGCGAAAATCTACTGGCGGTATCCCCCCATATCCTGTCGGTGCAGCCCATCGTCGCCAACCTGAGCGCCGCACTGCAAGGTCAAGTCCCGGAACTGCTGCCGCAGATGGAGATCGTCACCGAAGTGGCGCTCGATTCGGTGCAGGCCTTCAATCGCATGCAGGGCGCGGCCTTTGTGACTTTTTCTGATGAGGCCTCAAGCGAGTTGGCCGATACCGGCCTGGTGCGCGCCTATCCCGATTCGCCCCGCATCACGCTGGTATCGTCAGTGATTTCTCGCACGGGTGTTATCACGCAGGTCGAACAGTTGCAGATGATGGACTTACTGCATGATAGTCTGCGCGTCATTGCTTATCCGGGGCAAGTGAAAAATGCTGAACCGACTTACCGCCTGACACGTGGTGTGAATGAATCTTTCCTTGAAAAGAAGATCGGCGAGCAGATGACGGGCGAGATAGGACAGTCGGGCGCAGGTGTGTTACAAGCGGCGGCGGCGGCGGAGCACATCCCGTTGATGTATGTGGATATGGCGAATTTGGAGCCGCTGGCTAAAGCACCGATTTCACAGCAGGCCAAAGCGCGCATTGTGGATGCGGTGACGCAAGGCAACAGCGTGCTGGTACCGGAACGCATGGTGATGTGGAATGGTCAATCAACCATTGCCTGGTGGCAGGTGGATTTGAAGACAGGCGAAGCTACAGACGTTAGTGAAAATGGAACGCACCAGTTCATCGTGCAGTTCATTGGAACGGCTCTTTTGTTTATGGGCATCATGGCCATCTTATCTGGTTGTAGTATTACTCCCCCAGTCGATAAAGCTGCTCCTGCCGTTCTGACATGGCAACACTTTTGGCAAGAAGTTTGGGAGAAAACCTCTGCGACTCCCGGGTCCCCGCCGCCCTACTTGGACGTTTTCGGGGAGACCAAGACTTATATCAAAGCCAACTGGCCGGAACCTACGCCTACGCCTTGACCTTTGAGGTTAAGGACAACTTTGTGGATGCCTGCGAACGAGAAAGGAAACGCATATGCGGCACCGCCTTCAACCGAAATATATCGCACTAATTGGATTGTGTGTACTTCTGGCTGGAGTATCTATCTGGTATATCCTGTCTAACCAGCAGGCACATCTTCCAGACTTGGAATGGTCGATAACGCAGCGGATACTCTCACATGAAGATACTCAAATCTTAGCTCCGATCGTGGAAGAAGCGCGTAACCGAAACTTTTATTTCTATGAGATCGAAACACCTGAACTAAAACAGTTATTTCCAGCCGCTACATTCTATGTTATTTGTGCCTCGGCTGCTCCACCCACCTGCTCGCGGGCAGTTGCCGTTCAAGCTGGTCATGCTTACCGACTACCTCAAGATTTTAACCACCTTTTGTCAGATGTAGGGATACAGGTTACTGATGATAATGCTTTGCTTGTCGCGCGGGCGTTCATTGGGATTGCCCATCGAGGACTGTTGCTAGGCACGCATATCAACTTCATTCAACAGACGGCTCTTGACGAAGCCGATACGCAATTGCCACAATATCATTATCAGTGGGAGATTCAGGCTTGGGCGAGGGAATTCGGTACCGTAACCGATTGGAAAATTGGATTCCGAGAAGGGCGGATCGAAATCGTCCTACGTACCTTACTTAGCCGTCAGGTCGGTAATGCTCAGTCGCCCGACAATGCTGCAGATCATTTTAGCTCAGGGGGTATCTCCATCCAGGCTATTCCTCGACGAGACACAGAATACTATCTTTGCTGCTCGCCTCAAGGCCAACTCTTGATGAGCTACTCCTCATCCCTTCTGTGCTGCGATCAGCACGGTCAACTCAGTGCAGATGCTTCCTGGGATCAGGCCCCCAGCCCATCAGGAACCTTGCCCATAGAATTGACGGCAGAATGGCAAACGCCTTGGGGACCACAGAGGGACGTTGATGCTGCAGTGTTGAACAAGGCGCGCCAAGCCTATCCCGATCAGGTCAACGAGACATGGGCACAGCCGTGGTCGGTTGAGTGGATTAGTCCTGTACTTGTCTCCATGACTTCAGGCCAAAAGCAACGCGCCCTCTTTCCCGGTGTGCCCGACGAGGTTCGCTATTTTGTGCAGGCCTCGCCTTTTTCCTTGACGGCGGTTCCTTCCGCGTCGTACGTCGGCATTGTGGCAAGTCAGGGCGACAAAATCTATCGTCTGCCAGAGGACTTCAACTTGTGGGTGACTGATGTCGGGCTGCCCCTCACACCGGACAACCAAATCAGCCTGGCGCAGGCCTTCATCTGGGCAACCCACCGCGAGTTAGTGACCACTCTGGGTAGTATCTTCCTCACAGATCCCAAGGCGATTGACGAAACTGATCCCCTTCATCCCACCTATCACTATCAACTGGAGATGGATTCATGGGCAGAAGAGCGGGGCGTCTGGGTCAAGTGGAAGTTCGGCTTTGCAGAGGGGCGTCTTGCCGTGGCGCATTACACCGTCTTAGGTCGCTTCGTGGGTAGTTGGCAGAGCCATCTCCATCCCAATGTCCTGGACCCCTTCTTCACGCCCAATGCCAAATACTTCGTCTGCTGCGACGAGAAAGGCGCGTTACGATGAGACAATTACTTGGACTGATTCTCAGTATTTGTATTGACCAATTCCCGCTGAAGCCGGATGACCCGCTCTGCTGCATGTACGCTTGATAGGCCAGCCCGAAGAAGCGCACATCTTCCGCCGCTGTGCGGGTACAGGAGGAGGAAGGAAGTGCGCTGCCTGACAGTCTGCCCCGTGTGGCGTATAATGCGGGCACTTCCAACACTCGGAGGCTCCCCATGCCCAATGATGCGCAACGCGAAACCCAGATCGAGCGTCGTCAGCAGCGCGCCCGCGAAGAGATCACCAAAGTCGTCAACAAAGGCAACCATCCGCTCTTCAGTCTCTTCGAAGTCACGTCGCTGTCCGGCCACACCTATCGCGTCGAGATTCACGCGCTCGACGAACTGCGCAACACCTGCACCTGCCCCGATTACCGCACCAACCTCATCGGCACGTGCAAGCACATCGAAGGCGTGCTGATCTACCTGCGCGAAGAATATGGTGAGCGCCTGAAGACTCTGACGTTGCAACGTCCCAGCGGCACGCAAATCTATTTGCAGTACGAAGCCGACGTGACGGCGCGCGTTGATCTGCCGCTGCCTCGCCGATCCAACGTGCGCGATTTACTCCTGCGCCATTTCGATCCGACCGGCGTGCTGATCGGTGCGCCGCTGCAAACTTTGCCGCGCCTATTCTCAGACCTCGATCGGCTTCCGCCCCGCGACCGATCGCTGGTGCGCGTCGATCAGACCGTGCCCGAACATCTGGCTTTGCTGCAAGATCGTGAAGCGGTGGCGCAGCAGAAAGCGTGGTTCCTCGATCAGGTCGAGCGCGGCCAACGCACCTTCGATGTGCTCTCGACCAAGTTGTATCCGTATCAACAAGAGGGTGCGCTGCATTTAGCCTTTGGCCGCCGCGCGCTGCTGGCCGACGATATGGGCTTGGGCAAAACAATTCAAGCCATCGCGGCCTCCGCCTTGCTCAAGGATGTGCGCGGCATCGAGCGCGCCCTCATTGTCTGTCCTGCGTCGCTGAAATATCAATGGGCGCGCGAGATCAAGCGCTTCACCTCATTACCCGTCACCGTCGTCGAAGGCGGACTCACCGCGCGGCGCGAAGCCTATCACGCGCCGTCGTTCTTCAAGATCATCAACTACGAAATCGTGCGGCGCGATCTGGCCGACTTGCAACAGATTCGATCGGACTTGATCATCCTCGATGAAGCGCAGCGCATCAAGAACTGGCGCGCCAAGACGGCCGACATGGTCAAGCAGCTGCGCAGTCGTTACGCCTTTGTACTCACCGGCACCCCGTTAGAGAATCGCCTCGACGAGTTGTACAGCCTCTTCCAGTTCATCGATCCGCGCATCCTCGGCCCGTTGTGGAAGTTCAACGAGCGTTTCTTTCAAGTGGAAGAACGCGACAACGGCACGGTCAAAGTATTGGGCTACAAAAATCTCGACGAGCTGCGCGGGACGATCGGGCCGTATGTTTTACGCCGCACACGCGACGAAGTGCTGCGCGATCTGCCCGATCGCGTGGACAACAACTTCTTCGTCGAGATGACCGATCCGCAGTGGAACGCCTACAACGAATTCAAAGAGAACGTGGCAAAGTTAGTCGCCATCGCCAAGCGCCGCCCGCTCACGCCCAAAGAGCGTGAAATCCTGCTGATGTGCTTGATCAAGATGCGCCTCATCTGCAACGCGCTCGCCCTGCACGACAAAGCCATTCTGCCCAAAGACCGCGAGAAGACCGCGCCCAAGCTGCGCGAACTCGGCGAAATTATGGCCGATCAAATCGCAGGGAATGGTCACAAAGCGATCGTGTTCAGCCAGTGGGCGGACATGCTGGCCTTCACCGAACCGATCCTCAAGCGCACGGGACTCGACTACGTTAAACTCACGGGCCAGGTACCCACCGCCAAGCGCGGCGCGCTCGTCGAGCGTTTCTTCGACGATAAGGATTGCCGCGTCTTCCTGTCCACCGATGCGGGCGGCGTGGGCCTCAACTTGCAAGCCGCCAGTCTCGTGGTCAATCTCGATCTGCCGTGGAATCCCGCCGTGCTGGAACAGCGCATCGGCCGCGCGCATCGCCATGGACAGTCGCGCTCCGTGCACGTGATCAACTTGATCGCCAAGGGCACGATCGAAGAGCGCATGCTCGACACATTGGCCGCGAAGCGCAACGTCTTT
This sequence comes from Anaerolineae bacterium, assembly GCA_003154115.1. Classification (GTDB taxonomy): domain Bacteria; phylum Chloroflexota; class Anaerolineae; order Fen-1058; family Fen-1058; genus Fen-1058. The sequence continues at coordinate 5,228 of PMCF01000351.1, read as the reverse complement.
GCGGGTGTCTTCGGCGCCGATGAGGCCCCCAGCGCGATCAGTTTTGAAGACAGCGGTCAGGGCCTGCTCAAGCAGATCAACGAATTGCTCCAAACACCGGTTGAAGTGGAATTGGAACTGAAACCGTCGGAAGTAGAAAAACCGATCGAGGTGGTGATCCCCAAGCCCACGTTGAAAGGCTTTGCCGAGCGCTTGATCGCGCAGCTACCCAATCGGGTGTTGTTGGTCCGTAAAGCGCCGATCGGCCAAGGCATTCTCGTCGTAGTCGATAGCGCGCCGGGCGAATTGCGATCGATCATCGAAGCGGAGGCGGCGGCCTACTTTGACCCCGATCGACCGGCGCTGCATTTGATGGAACAAGAGGGCTATCGCGCCTTCACCGCTTTTCTGCCGGCGAGTGCGGAAGACGCCGATGCTGACGCATATCGCGCCGCCGCCCTGCCCGCGCCCAGCGAACCTGATCGATCCGACGAACGACGCAAGAAAGCACAACAAGGTCTGGCCTTCGCGGCGAAGCGAGTGGCGTTGGCCGAAGTCGTATTGAAAGGCGGTTTCCCCGAAGAGATGGTGCGTCCTGTGCGTGAAGCATTGGGCTGGGGTCTATCCTCGCTGCTCGCGCTGTATCGTGATCGCGATCCGTCTGCGGACCTGCCCGCCTCGCGCACCCTTCACGCCGAACTCGTCGAGCCGAAACATCTGCCCGATGATCTCGCTTTGCGCCTCGCGCGCGTGCGCGAACTCACCGAACCCGCCGGCGAAGGCGAAACGCTCACCCCGCTCTCGATCGACACCGGCCATACGCTACTAGCTGATGTGCAAGCCTTGATCGAACTCGTGCAACAGCGCGTAGTGGAGAGTGGGTTGTGAGAGATGAAGTACAATTGAGATGGAGGTGAACATGTCAGCCATTCTCGATCAGTCACGGATTTTCCCGCTCGGCTCAGCGCAAGTGGACATCCAGTTGCATGTGTCGGCACAGGTTAATATCACGCCCTTCGTGGCGCGGCAAAAAATCAATGTGCTAATGCTCGATCAGGTCGGCAATCTGCTCCACGGCGGCGAGCCGGAACTGCTGGTATCAGAGAAGCTGTATTGGCGCGTACCGGTGCTGCTCTCCACTCCCCGGCGCGGCCCAGTGGGACAAGTCGGTTCCATCCGGGTTGACGCACAAACGGGCGAAATGTTAGTCGACGATAAGCTGCTCAAGGATATCGCCGATCATGCCCACCAACTGCTTGCCGGTACCTCAGCTTGAACAAAGCGCTGCAGCTTTGGAAGACGCTGAAGATATAGCCGTCGTGCGCGAGGCTCTAGCCGTATTGAATGCCGCGGGCGGCGATCGGGCGAAAGCCGGTTTTCGCCCGTGGGCGGAAGTGCGCGCCGAATTATCAGCCGACGCTGGCGCTGCCCACTTTGCAACTTTCCGATGCTGAATGGTGGAGTATTCGACATGCTAGATGACATCCTGAAATTACCCAACGGCGCGCGCTTCTATCGAGCCGACTTGCACAATCACACTCCGCGTGATCCTGCCTTTCACTGCGGCGGACTGCCCGTCGATACCGATGAGCAGAGGCGATCCTTCGCCCGCGAATATGTACGCTATGCCCGGCTGGAGCAACAACTGGACATTATCGGTGTCACCGAGCATAACGATGTCTCGTGGCTGCCTTATTTGCAGACCGCCGCGATTGAGCTTAACGCCGAACTGGAGCAGCAGGCTAAGCCGGAGCGCTTGATCGTCATGCCTGGCGTCGAACTGTCAGCTATGGGTGGGCAGCGCGGCATTCACTTCATCGTCTTGTTCGATCCCACCACGACCGCCGACCAAATCGATCACTGGATCAGTAGCCTCGGTCTGCTCAAAGGCGAGCGCTTTCATCCCGACAAAACACCCCGCCTGGTGCAGAAAAATCCGATCGAGTTGCTGAAAGCCGCGTTCGACCTTAACAGCGATTTGCGCCGCATCCCGATTGCAGCGCATGCTTTCGCCGAAAATGGCTTGCTGTCTGGCAACAATGTCGCTGGCGAGCAACGGGCGTTGGCTTACAATTCGCCCTGTCTGTTAGCGATTGAAATTCCTGATCGACGCGAGGCCCTCAGTCCCTGGGGCCAGCAAGTCGTCAACGGCGAACTGGATACCTACCAGCGCAAACATGTCGCCTGTCTCAACCACTCCGACGGGCGCGGCCTGCGCGAAACGCAAGATGGCCGCCGGTCGATCGGCGCGCGCAGTACGCGCGTCAAACTCAGCCACGTCAGCGTCGAAGCGCTGCGTCAGGCCTTCATCGACTTCGAATCGCGCATCCGTCTGGAAGGCGAAATCAACGCTGCGGCTTACCCGCAGATCGTGGGAATTGAAATTGAAGGTGGATTTCTGGCCCAGCCTTTTGATCCGGCCAATCCCGGTGCGCCGCGCGGCCCGTTTCGTTTGCACTTGAATCCTAACTTGAATACCGTTATCGGTGGGCGCGGCGTGGGTAAATCCGCGCTGATTGAGGTCATCCGCTACGCTTTTGATCTATCGCCCAAGAGCGATGAGACACGCGATCAAACTAAGCGTATGCTCGATTATACGTTTCGTGCAGGCTCCAAAGTCACCGTGTATTATCAGCTGCCGGATGGGACATGTTATCGCATCGAACGCGTGCGCGATCAACTGCCACGTGTTATCGACCAGCAGAACGGTCAGATACTCGATGGATTACAGCCGGCCCAGCTTCGTCCTGTTGAGATCTATGGACAAAAGGAAATCTACGAAATCTCAACAGACATGGCGGCGCAACTGGCACTGCTTGACAACTATCTTGCGGAAGAACTCAAGCCGCTGAAAGAACAGGAAAGCAACCTGCTGCGCGACCTGACCAAGAATGCCGAGGATATTCTGCGTTTTGAACAGGATATTGCCGACGCAGAACAGCGGTTAGCCGAGTTACCGGCCATTGAAGCGGAGCTGACTCGCTTGAAGCAGCGTGATGCCATCAATCAACTGTCAACGCACAATCAACTTGAACGCGAAAGGACGTTGCTGACCGAAGCTGAGCGGGACCTAACCCAGCTCAGCGCCGAGCTCGAATCGTTCGCTGCCGAACATCCGCCGCTGGCAGTCGATCGTCTGGGGCCACACTTGCGCACCGGACTACCCCACACTGAGTTATTGGCCCTGCAGGCGACGCTCTTGAGCGAGATCGATACGCTCATTCCACAACGACTTCAAGACTTGCGCGCAGCCATCGATGAAATCTGGGCGCACGGCGCGGATGATCGGGCGCGCTGGCAAGCCGACTATGATCGGGTGCAGGACGAGTATCAAGCCCTACTGCGCGAAGTGCAAGACGCGAGTGTCGAGCGATTTGCCGAGCTCAACCGGCGGCGCGAGATGCTGCTCGGCATCCAGGCGGAGGTCGCCAAACGACGTGATCGAATTCACGAGCTCAAAGAAGTGCGGCGTGCGAAATTGGCGCAGCTGCGCGCCCTGCGCCGCGAGCAACGCTATCCCCTGCGCCAGCACAAGGCGCAAGAGTTAAATATCCGCCTGGGTGGCGCACTGCGCGTGGCCGTGGAACTTGAAGGGCAAAGAAAAACCTTCGAGGAATACTTGCAGCAGTCCTTTGCAGGTGGGCGCATCACGAAAGGCGTCATCGAAAATCTGGTGGGCGCTCGCACTCCAGTCAATTACTTCGATCCGATCGATTTGGCTGAAGCGATTCGTCATGAGCAGAATGGTCCGACCGAGGCCGACAGCATTTTGGCGCAGCGTTACGGCATTACCGACGCATATCGCAAGCGCCTGGCCGCACTGTCAGAAGACCTCCTGTTCCGGCTGGAAGCCTTCGATATGCCTGATAAACCCGACATCTGCCTGAAGGTGGGAGCACAATATCGATCCTTGTTCCCGCCATCCGGTCAACCTGGACTCTCGACAGGACAGAAGTGCACGGCCATTTTGTCCTTGATCCTGGTCGAGCGCAACACGCCTCTCATCATCGATCAACCGGAAGACGATCTGGATAACCAGTTCATCTTCGACGAAATCGTCCAGACTTTGCGTCGTGAAAAAGAGAGCCGCCAGTTCCTCATCGCAACGCACAATGCTAACCTGCCTGTATCAGGTGATGCCGAGCTCATCGTTGTGCTGGCTGCCGACGAAACTGGCGGTTGGATTGCCCAGCGGGGTTCCATTGACGATCCGGAATTGCGTGAGCCAGTCGAGAACATTCTGGAAGGTGGACGTGACGCATTCCGCATCCGCAAAGAGAAATACGGTCTGCCCGACTAAGGTCTCCTCATGGACAAGCTCGAACTCTACGAATTAATCGCCGGTGGTGAAGATAGTTTTGTCGAATTCAAGCGTGATGTCAGCCAGCGCAGCGACTTTGCTGGCGAGATGATTGCGTTCGCCAACTCGTATGGCGGGCGGATTCTGGTAGGCGTTGATGATGACGGTACTGTCGTGGGTGTACCCGATCCCAAGCGTACTGAAGAAGCGGTCCTCAATATCGCGCATGATAACGTCAATCCAGCGCTGCGCGTAACGCTCGATCGGGTGGAAGATTCCGGCCGGATTGTGTTGGTGACGCAAATTCCCATGCGAACCGGGCATCCTTACGAGAACAATAGCGGTCAGTGTTACATCCGCGCTGGCTCAACCAAGCGTCTGGCGACTCCACAGAAGCGCGCTCGTCTCCTGCAAGCTGCCGGGCTCGTTCACTTTGACGAAACGCCGGTACCTGGCACCTCTATTGAAGATTTCGATCTCGCCACATTTGAGGCGTTCCTGCAGAAAATACTCGGCGCGGGAGTTGAAGCGACTGGTTTGCCACTTCAGCAGCTGTTACTCAACCGCCGCTTGATGGTGCCTGATCTCAATCAAGTACCGCGTTTATCAGTGGCGGGCCTGCTGGTATTTGGCAAAACACCGCAGGCGTATATGCCGCAGGCCCGCATTTCCGCTGTACGTTGGGCAGGTGAAGTGACTGGTGAAACCATTTACGATCGGCAGGAACTCAGCGGACGTTTGCCCGACCTCATTGATCAGGCGAAAGTCTTCCTGGAGCGCAACACCCAGCAGGGCGCTACTATTCAAGGTTTTACGCGTACCGATCAGCCTCAGTATCCGATCGAAGCACTGCGCGAAGCCGTGGTCAATGCTGTAGCGCATCGTGATTACAGCCTGGAAACATCTCAGATCCGCTTGTTTGTTTTGGGTATGGCTAATCTCAGTTGAT
>PMCF01000275.1 GCA_003154115.1 Anaerolineae bacterium | reverse complement strand
AAGGTGATGACCCCGACCTCTTTGCGTTGTCCGGCCCGGGTGGGTTGCCAGCTGCGGTCGATGCGTCGTAAGACCTCTTCAATGATGACAGCAACGGGGATCATGGAAAGATAACGCTTCATCAGATGCCCTTGATGCAATTTCCCCACAGTGCCAGAATAACTCACCATTCGCGTAATCGCATCCTGAAATCACGAATTATCACAGGTGTTGATGTCACATTGAGGTCGAAACTGGGCCGGATGCCCTTCCACAGGCTTGCTGGCGAGCAAGTCTGAGAAGTCGTTTTTCCAAAGTGGGGCACCAGCCCTATTTTGATGCCGTTTTGCCTGCAAAGAATTCGTTTTTCATCAATTCGATTACACGAATGGTCAGGAATAAGGCACTTCTAACCCATGATAATCAATTCACGCGCAGGTGGCTATCAGCACAAGGTTGATTGGGTTGTCAGTGTTTGGACTACATATGTGGGCTGGCTGCACGCAACAAACGCCCGGCTCCGGTCAAGCGTCGAGCGTCGTGTCCTATTCTTCTTCGTCCGGCAGAGATGGCAACCGCCGGTTCTCCCGCACTAGTTCCAGCGCCTGCCAGTGCGGTAGCCCCTGCTCCATCAGTTCCGCTTATTGATCCCTTTCCGTCCTCCACCAACTGGCTGACCTTGCTGACCAGCTCGTTCTGCCGGCGCAACATTGCCACGTAGGACGGTCGTTCTAACTCCCACCCCCGATTTATCTGGCTGACCCACAGGCTGGAATCCCGCAGGTCGCGCTCCGACTGGCTCACTTCCGGTTGTTGTTGGCTCATTGGCTCCTGCCTCTGGTTGTAGAGTAGCACTTTCTGCCACGCCTTGCATGACGATTTCTTGACGCGCGATCATTTCCGGGGTTGTGCTACAATGCCAGCGTGATCGAAATGTGTTGTTGATCAGTTCGCTGGTATGAAGATGGAAGGGACTTTCGCTTCCGGAGCAGGGCCATGAGTGACTATCAGTGGAAATCGAATGAGCCGATCATGAAACCGCCGCGGCCCAAGCTGCTGTTGAGCGATGCGCAGCTGATCGTCTTTTGGGCGCTCGCCAATGCGTTCGGGGTGGCGGTGGGCTTCTTCCTGGGGATTGGCATGGGCAGCGGCTCACCGAATGAGACCATCATCGCCGGGTCGATCATCAGCGCGATCCTGCTTGGCTGGATCGAGATGCTGTTGTTGATGTTGCAGCGCGTGCCGGTGAAGGTGTGGTGGATCGTCAACACGACGGTGGCGTTCTTCACATGGGGAGCGGCGTTTCCGATTCTGGGGGCGGTGAATCTGGTGTCGGGTGTGGCGTTGGGCATGTTGCTGGGCATATTCCAGTACATCAATCTGCGCAACCGCGTCGAACATGCCAGCTACTGGATCGTAGCCAACATCATCGGGTGGGGGATCGCCCTGGCCTTCTTCCCCTGGCTGGCGTCGTTCATCGACGTGATGATGGTGTGGGCGATCTGCGGGTTGATCGGCGGGGCCATGACGGGCTTTGCCATGTCGCGCCTGGTGCATCAGCCGCAGTGGGAAGTGGATGAAACACCGCTGCGCGATGATTATCAGAGCTAGTAGATTGCTTCGCGCCTTGCCACGACGGCAGGTCGGAATATTGTCAAATGATGCCATTACCCTGGGTATAACGCAAAAGTGTTGGTGACCTTTCAGTTGCTCTCACTCCGCTACGCGTGGGTACATCCGGCGGTTGGCCGCGATGGATGTACCCATCCATCGCGGAACACTGCCGGAAACCCGAAGGCTGCCCAACAGTTTTGCGGTATACCCCATTACCCTCGCGCAGTTGCCTGATCTCATGGGATAATTGGCGGTAAGCAGGGGGAAGTAGGCCTCAACCAAGTCTCAGGATCAGGGAGGAAGATCATGGCGTCTGATTCGCGCGATTCATCATCCGCGACAGCATTGTTTCGTTGCCCGACCTGCGGCGCGTCGTTAGAGGTTGTCGACGCGCCATCGGTGAAGTGCAAATATTGTGGCAATCCGGTACCGGTGCCGCCCGAATTGAGGCCACACAAGCCGCAGCAGCCGCAAGTGGTGATCCAGCAGGTCGATTTCAGTTCGCCGCAATATATCGAGGCGGCTAAAGCCAGTCGAAATGTGGGCTGCGTCATTACCGCAATGATCTTGTTGATCACCTTTGGGGCGATCGGGTTTGGGTTGTTCGCCAGCCGATCGGCCATCACCAGTGTGCAGACTGCCTTGCAAGAAGTTCAAGTTCAAATCCCTGCGATGCCGGATGTGCAGGCAACGATCAATGCAGCTGTGCCAGGGGGCGTCAATGTGCCGAGTGTGCCGCAGGCCAAGGCCACGCCGGGTTTCGCTCAGATCGTGCAGGAATTTGGCGCTAAAGGCAGCGGGCCGAGCCAGCTGGACGATGCCCGTTATCTGGCGATCGATGCGCAGGGCAACATTTGGACGGCCGATTATCAAGATGGCCGCGTGCAGCAATTCGATCCCGCCGGCAAGTTCTTGCAGCTGATTCAGGTGCCGCCGGACAAGAATGACAACATTTACATCGAGGGGCTGGTCGCCGATCTCAAGGGCAACGTGTACGTCACCCGCGGCGGCGACATTTTGAAGTACAGCATTGCCGATGGCAGCTTGAGCGCGACGTTCCCGGGCAAGTTTCCCAATACGCGCTACCAGGCGCTAGCCGTCGATGCGCAGAATAATCTGTATGCCATTCACTCCACGGCCAGCGATAATGCCGTGATCAAGCTGAATCCTGCGGGGAAGCAACTGGCGCGCTGGGACGATATCGTGACGAAGGTGAACAAGAAAGACGCGGCGATGGACCTGGGCATCGCGGTTGACGGGCTGGGTAACATTTACATCGCCAGCAGCTTTGGCAATCAGGTGTATAGCTACGATTCCAAGGGCAAGTTTATCGATCGGTTTGGGCAGCAAGGCAGTGAAGCCGGACAGCTCAGCGGCCCGCATGGGTTGGCCGTCGATGGACAGAAACACCTGTATGTTCATCACAATGGGGGGATCGATCAATTCGATACGAGCGGACGCTTCATCGGCAAGCTTCCCATTGATTACACGAAGGGTTCGCCGCGCACGGTGCTGGTCGATCGCGAGGGATTCGTCTACACCGTGACGAGCAATGGCAAAGTGTTGAAGTATCAGGTGGGCCGAGGGACAGGAGAATAAATTTTCTCCACGAGGTAACGATGGAATACAAACGAGGGGTCAGACTGTTTTGGCCGATCATCCTGATCGGTGTCGGCGCGATTTTGCTTTTCAGCAATCTGGGCTGGATTCACGGCAATCCGTGGACCATCGTCTTTCAGTTGTGGCCGGTGTTGTTGATCGCGCTGGGGCTGGAAATCCTATTCGGCGGAGCGACGGGCTGGCGCGCCGTGGTCAGTGGGCTGTTAGGTCTGGCGCTGGTGGGCGGCATCTTGTGGATTTTGGTGACGCAGCCGGTCATTCCGGGCTTAAACTTTGGCAGCAGCAATCTGCAAACCACGAATGTTTCGCAACCGCTCAACGGGATCGAATCGGCGCGCGCCAATATCTCATTTGGCGCCGGCACGAACAAGATTGACGCGCTGAGCGATTCCAGCAATCTGATCGAAGGCCAGCTGCAAACCTATAATCCGCCCACGTTCAGCGTCAGCACGTCGGGTGGTCGCGCGGATATTCGGTTAGCTCCGGGATCCACGACGGTCTTCATTCCGCCCTTTTCTCCCGAAGAGAAATGGAACGTGGGCCTGAACCCGACGGTATCGTATCAGCTCAGTCTGGATATGGGCGTTGGCCAATCAAATATCGATCTGACCAAGCTGCTGGTATCCGGCGGCGAGATTGATGGCGGTGTGGGCACGACCGAGCTGTCTCTGCCGGGCAGGGGCACGTTCAAGTTGAATATCAATGGCGGCGTCGGCACGATCAAGATTTACGTGCCGTCTAATCTGGCCGTACATGCCGAAGTACATGGCGGGCTGGGCTCGTTCAATCGCTTGTTACGCATGCAAGAGGTGAGCCACGATGTCTATGAGACTTCCGGTTTTTCCACCGCCGAGAACGCGGTGACGCTCATCATCGATGGCGGTGTCGGATCGATCTCGATGTTCGATAGCGAGTAAACGCTCGTTCGACAATGACGGGGCAGCTGGTTAGCCAGCTGCCCCTTTTTCGTTCTCCTGATCGCTTCCCTAATTGACACGCTCAGGAGTCGAGCCTTGCCCGTATCCGCCTGCATTGCGGCGGCGGGCCGCTGAGCGTAAGCGGAGTCCGGCTGAAGCCTCGAGTCCGGGACGGCGTAACTCAAACTGGAGACCACTCCAGGTCGATGTATAATTCGCCCATGCGTTTTAAGACTTTACTCCCTGCGATTCTGCTCCTCATGCTGGCGGCCGGCCTGCGCGTGTGGCAGATCGATCAAGTCCCACCGGGCTTGCATCACGATGAAGTCATCAACAATGAGATCGTCGAGGATAACATCTTCGCCGGCCATCCTGCCATCTTCTACACGACCGGCGGACGTGAGGGCCTGTTTCATCTCACTGTAGCTGCGGCCATGCGCTTCATCGGCTACAGCGCGATCGGTTTTCGGTACGCCGGATTTTTCTGGGGTATGATCGGATTGGCCGCGATTTACGCGCTGGCGAATCGTTTGCTGAGCCGACGCGTCGCGCTCATCGCGTTGGCCTTTGCGGCCGTCTCGTTCTGGTCGATCTACGAAGGACGCGCGGCGACGCGCTCGGTGTCGCTGATCGCGGTGTCGGCGCTGGCGGCACTGGCCTTTTTCTCGGCCTGGCAAACACCCGATCGACCCTGGCTACGAAAATGGATCCTCGCTGGGGCATTGTTGGGTCTGACGCTCTACACGTACATCGCCTCGCGTGTCATCCCGGCTATCTTTGTGGCCCTCTTGATTTATCTGGCTTTCACCCAACGGCGGGCATTGCGATCGGCCTGGCGCAGGATCGCTGTCTACGTTGTGATCGCGGCAATCGTCATGGCCCCGTTAGTGATCTACCTCAGCCTGCAGCCCGCCGTCGATCTGCGCTTCCAGATGTTGACCGATTCGATCACGGCGGCGCGCAACGGCGATTTCGCGCCGGTCTTGACCACCACCTTGCAGACGCTGGGCATGTTTGTCTGGCAAGGCGATCCGCAGTGGCATTACAACGTCGCCTCCACGCCGGTCTTCGATCCGCTAACCTCAGTGTTGTTTCTGGCGGGTCTGCTTATCGCACTATGGCGAATTCGCCGCTTGCCATACGCGTTCTATCTGCTCTGGCTATTTGTCACATTGATCCCCGGCATGTTGAGCGCGCCCGCTCCGCATTACATGCGCACCGCAGCGGCACAAGTCGCCGCTTACACCATGGTCGGTATCGGCAGCGCCGGAGCGATCGGGTGGGCCGAGGGCCGCAGTCGAAATCTTGCGCGGATCGCCTGGGGCGCGCTCGTCGTGATTTGGCTGGGTTCAGCGGTCATCAACTATCACAACTTCTTCGTGGTGTGGCCTGTCAATGATGAGGTGCGCTTCTATCATCAAGCCAATGTGAATGAGATGGCGAAGTATCTGGATGCGCGCCCGGCGGATACCACGCCCGTGGTGGGATGCAGTCCGTTTTTGAATGAGAAAGAGGATTGGCTGCGTTCGCCGCGCCAGACCATTCACTTCGAATTGCGTCGCACCGATCTGCCTATTCGCTGGAATGATTGCCGTGATTCGTTGGTGTTTCCGCAGGGGGGACAGTGGCGACAGTTCATATTATATTTGATGCCGCCGGAGCAGAATCTGCCGCCGTCGATCACGAACTGGCTAACGAGCACGCAGCCCACAGCGCTGAACGATTTTGGCGATAGTCTGATTTACAACGTGGATGTGCGTGAACGCTTGGCTTCGACTTTAGCGGAAGTGGGTCAGGCCGGGGTCGCGTGGCCTGAAGGAAATGTGACCACCACCTTGCCCATGGATTTTGGGCACAAGGTCAAATTGCTTGGTTATCAAGTGGAGAAGTCCAGCCTGCGCCCTGGCAAAACCTTGAATATCACCACGTACTGGCAGGTCATCGATCAGCCGCCGCCGTTCTTGACCACGTTCGTGCATCTGCTCGATTCATCCGGCCAGATCGCGGCCCAGATCGATCGGCAGAGCGTGCTGGCCGATACGTTGCAGCCCGGCGATGTCTTCCTGCAACTGCACAGCATCGATCTGCCGGCTGAGCTGCAACCGGGATCGTATCGTTTATCGATCGGCTTGTATTCCAGCGAAACCGGGCAGCGCTTGCCGCTCTATGAAGGTGAGACGCTGCGCGGCGATCACCTGCTGTTGCAGCCCATCGCCATCAAGCCGCCGCAGTAAAAGGCGGCAGCTGCCGCACCTGCCGAATGGTTGTGACAAGCGCCTCGCGGCGCAGCTGATTCTTGGCCAGCACGGTTTGCGCCAACCGATCGACTTCGGCCTGTTCGTCGGCCGACAGGGTCTTGGACGTAAACACGATCACGCGCACTTCGCGGGTGCGCGGATCATGGCGCAGGGCAGACAGAATCTCGAAGCCATCCGCACCCGGCATCAGCAGATCGAGCAGCACCACATCCGGTTTATCGCGGATCACTCGTTCCAGGGTTTGTGCAGATTCCGTGGTGCCGAGAACCTCAAATTCGGGCGGCGGCAGAATGGCCTGCAGCAGCTCGATGGTTAATGGATCATCATCAACGATCAGCAGACGCGTGATGGCGCTATGCAGGGCGGCCTGCTTGGCCGCCGTGTAGAAGGGCAGCGTAAAGTAGAACGTCGATCCCGATCCCGGCTCGCCCGCACTCTCGACCCAGATTTGTCCGCCATGCAGCTCGATCAACCGCCGGGCAATCGCCAATCCCAAACCGGTGCCTCGTTCGCGCCCGCCCACCCGATCGAGTTGAGTAAACTCCCCAAAGACCTCGGCCTGTTGCGCGATGGGAATGCCGGAGCCGTTATCACTCACGCTGGCTTGCAGCCAATCGTCGTTCAAGCGCGTGGCCCGCACGGTGATGGTTCCCGCTTCCGGCGTGAATTTGCAGGCGTTGTTCAACAGATTGATCAGAACTTGTTTGACGCGCAAGGCATCTGCGTAGAGGCCAGGCAAATCCGGCGGAAGGTCGATGACGACGGCCTGGTGCTTGTGTCGAGCGCCGGGCAGAACGAAGGTGCGCGCTTCCAGGGCGATATCGGCAAAGTGCACCTGCCGCTGTTCCAATTCAATGCGCCCCGCTTGCAGCTTGGACAGATCGAGCACGTCGTTGATCAGGATCAGTAAATGCTGCCCGCTGGTGTGAATGTGCTGCACGTAAGCGCGTTGATCGGCGTTGAGCAGGCCGGAGATTTCGTCGATCAATAATTCGCTGAAGCCCAGCACGGCGTTGAGCGGAGTGCGCAGCTCGTGGCCCATATTCGCCACAAATTGATTCTTCAATCGATCGAGTTCGGTCAGCCGATCGTTGGCGGCGCGCAGCTCTTCGAGCAGACGCAGATTCTCGATGATGATGCTCAAGTTGTGCGCCAGGGTTTGCAGCATCTGCAGATCGGACGTGCTGAAGGCGTTGCGCCGATCGCTTTCGACATTGATCACGCCGATCACGCGTTCGTTCAACAGGAGTGGCACGCACAATTCCGATCGGGTGCGGGGATCGCTCAAGTAGTAGCGTGGATCCTGTGTCACGTCATCCACCAGCGCCGGTTCACCCCGCTCGGCCACCCAGCCGATGAGGCCCTGCCCCCGTTGAAAGCGGCGCATCTTCACAGTATCCGGCGACATTCCTACGTGCGCCCGGACTTCGATCTCGGTGCTCCCTAACGAGCATAACAGCACCATGGCGTTGACGGCATTGAGTGTGTCGAAGGCCGACAGCGCGATTTCTTGCAGCGCATCGTCCAGAGTGGCGCGGCGGGCCGTGGCAATAGAGGCGGTGTGGAGCAGTGACAGTTCGCCCAACTGCCGGCGTGTGTCAGCATACAGGCGCGCATTCTCGCGCTGCGCGCGTTCCAATGCCGCCAGCATCCCGTTGATCGATTGTGCGAGATGGGCCAGCTCATCATCCCCGGCCACCGGGACGCGCGCAGCCGAATCGCCGCTGGCACCGATTTGGCCGACGCCGGTTTCCAGCTGTGTCAGACGGCGCAACAAGAGCCGATCGATCAAGAGCAGGGTCAGGGCGCTAAAGACCGCGCCGATCAGCAGCAGAAACACCAGCAAATAGCGAATGCTGAGCTGCACTTGCTGCCAGGCTAAGCGCGGTGCGCTGGCGCGTAAGAGCAACGCGGGTTGACCATTCATATCCTGCAACAGCACATAGCCGGCAATCTGTTGATTGTCGAGCGGCTGACTGAAGACGCCCGCCGGGGTGTTTTGGGTGAGCGGCACGCCTGAGACAAACAGGGCCTGAGCGGCCTGCTGAAAATCCGCCGGCAGATCAGGATCGGCGGGTTGTTTCAGCGCCAACGTCAAGCCGGTCGTCTTCTCTAACTGCCGGATAGCTTCGGACGATAGATAACGAGCCATGACGAGTGTGCCTCGCCGCGGACCGGTATATTCACTGGTTAAAATCGGTCGCGCGGCGACCAGCAGCTGGCCGTCGGCCAACTGGACCAGGCCGGTTACGCTGCGATCGAGGCCGACGTCGCGCGTGAGCGCGGGCAGGTAGGTTGCCCACTCGGGCACGGTGGGGATAGCCTGTTTGTTTTGCAGATCGAATGTTTTGCTGTAGACGATCTGGCCAGTCAGGTCAACATACAGAATCGTGTTAATCTCGCTTTGCGCGAGTGTCGCGTCGGTAAGGTTCGCCGCAATATAATCGGCGTTGCGATCGGCGATGAAGGCGTAGGTATCATCCCAACCAGCCCAGTCGTTGGTAAATCGATCGAGCGCGGCCAGCTCGCCCGACAAGGCAGCGATCGCGCGGTTCAAGTCCTGCTGCGTTTGCTGCTGTTCCAGGTGCGCGGCGCTATCCAGCCAAATGGCGGACGAGATCAACGCCAGAGCAACCAGCAGTCCGAGCAAAGTTAAGCCGGTGAACAGCAAGATTTTCTGGCGCAGCAGCATGGGGACAGCTCATCCTCACTACACGCTGCCCGCCGGGGAAAATCCACGGGGAGCGGCGTAACTTCAACGCAGAAACAGGCGCACCTGGTTCGGCAAGGCGCGGGTATCAATCGGTTTAGCCAGGTAGCCATCACATCCGGCGTCCAGCGCCCGATCCCGCTCGGCGGGCGCCGCATTCGCCGTAATAGCGATGATGGGGATGTGCCGCGTCGCCGGATTCGCTTTCAGGTGGCGCGTGGCATCATAACCGTTTATCCCGGGCAGCATCACATCCATCAAAATCAGCTGCGGCTGTTCGCGCTCAGCCAGTTCGATGCCGTACAGGCCGTTTTCAGCCAGCAGCAGCTCATGACCCTCCGGCTTCAATACCGCCAACAGCAAGGCGCGGTTTAGCGCGTTGTCCTCGACGATCAAAATCTTGTGGGGCATATCAGGCGATCGTTCTTTCATTAGCGCGCGCTGCCGCGGCTAACTCGATCGGCATCCTGTAGCGCGCGACAAATTCCCGTAAATCAGTCGGCAGAACACGGTAATGTCCACCGGGCGTGGTAAACGCGACCAAGCCCCGATCGCGAATCCAATTGAGCACCGTGGCCTGGCTAACCTGGCAGATGTGTGCGATTTCACCGGTTGTAAAAGGTTTCTCCATGACGGCTCCTCAGGCGTAATAGAATGAAGTATAGTCATCTTAGCGGAAATTGGCATTTTGTGCGTTTGATATGAATTGGGAATGAGTTGGTGTTTGCGCTTTGATTGGCTAAGAAGCCGTCAAAGAACAACTCCGCAGATTGCTCCAGGCTGGATGGTCACATCCAGCCCCCACGCCGGATTTGCAATCCGGCGGGAGCGTCGAAAGTGCGGACTTATTTCTTGGCAAGCC
>PMCF01000406.1 GCA_003154115.1 Anaerolineae bacterium | reverse complement strand
AGCGTTGGCAGGAATTGTGGTTCCCATCGGGAGTCATAGGTTGATGTTGGTGTATCACGAGAATTTTTACAGGTGGAGATTTTGCAATCGCGCGCCTACATCGGCATCATCGAGTATCGCGACATCGAGATCAACGTGCCCGAACTGGCGGTGATTCCGCGCGAGCAGTGGCACGCGGCGCAGTCGCCATCAGACGGAATACGCCAATTACTACTGTTCATCGCGCAGCGCGCCCAAGGGCCTGTATCCCGTCTGCCATTACGGTTTTATCAAGGTGCAAAAGGTGGACGAGGCTGTGTGGCGCTTCATCCGTGAGGCGCTGCAGGATGACGATCTGCGTGAGGGATTATCCAATCCGATCGGCAGCCGCCGCCCGATGTGGCTGAAACGAAGCGGCAACTGGCGACGATCGATGCCGACGTGCAGCGGCTCAACCGGCAGATCGACAAGTGGCTGTCCGCGTTCGGCAGCGACGATGACGCGGAACTGGCGGCGAAAGTGGAAGGCAACATCCGTGATGCGCGCCGAAAGATCATCGATCTGCGGCAGAAGCGTGAAGAGTTGGCTACCGAGTCAGATCGGCGAGCCGAGATACTGCTGCGGCGCTGCGAGATTTACGAGCGCATCACCAAGATGCAGCGCAAGCTCGATCGCGCGACGTTTGCGGTGAAGCGGACGGTGATCGAACTGCTGGACATGCGCATCAAGATGGCGTACCATGAAGACGGCCGGAAGTTTGGCTACCTCACGTGCGTGTTGTTTGATACTCCCCAGCTGGTTGACTTCGAGTAGGACGGGCCGTCCTCGTGTCGGTAGATTCTGGTGTCATATTGTGTACAGTCCTTGCACATGCAGGCGACGGGGATGGTAAACGATCATACCGTCGATGGCTTCCGTTACAAAGAAGTAAACAAGTAAACACCAACCCTATCTCAGTGAGGATTGATCATGGCAAAAATCGTGGAACGTGTCGGAGAATTGATGAAGCAGTTAACGTTGCAGGATCAGCGGGTGGAAGCCTTGGTGAGCCAGCTGACGTTGAAAGAGAAAGTGGCGCTGTTGTCCGGTTTGGACATCTGGCGCACGGTGCCGATCGAACGCCTGGGTATTCCGTCGATCACGATGACGGACGGCCCACATGGTGTGCGCGCCAGCCGGCACGAAGCCGGTCGGCCGGTCGGCCCGACCACCGCTTTTCCCACCGGCGTGTCGATGGCCTCGACGTGGAATCCGGCGCTGATCGAGAAGGCGGCCGCCGCGCTGGCCGAGGAAACGCGCGCCATGGGCTGCGACGTGCTGCTTGGCCCGTGCGTCAACATCGTGCGGCATCCGCTGGCGGGGCGCAACTTCGAAGCGTACAGTGAAGATCCCTATCTGGCGGGCCGCATCGGCACGGCGTGGGTAAAGGGCCTGCAGAGTCAAGGCGTGGCCGCATCGCTGAAGCACTTCGCCTGCAACAATCAGGAGATCGAACGCTTTCGCGGTAACTCGGTGGTGGATGAGCGGACGCTGCGCGAAATTTATCTGCCGCAATTTGAGGCGGTGGTGAAGGAAGCCAAACCGTGGACGGTGATGTGTTCGTACAATCGCATCAACGGCGCGTATGCCAGCCAGCACAACACTTTGTTGAACGACGTGCTGCGCGGTGAGTGGGGCTTCGATGGGTTGGTGATGTCCGACTGGAACGCCAATCATACGATTTTTGAATCGGTGCAGGGCGGCCTCGATCTGGAAATGCCCGGCCCGGCGAAGTATTACGGTCGTTTGCTGGAAGAGGCTGTGCAAAACTGGCAGATCGAAGAGAGCACGATCGATGAGGCGGTGCGCCGCGTGTTGAAGCTGATCAGCCGCACGGGCAAGCTGGATGGCAAGCAGGCGGCAGGTTCGGTAAACACGATCGAGCATCAGCAGCTTGCGCGTGAGGTTGCCGCCGAAGCGATCGTGCTGTTGAAGAACGACGGCGCGGCGCTGCCGCTCGATCCCAGCACGATCAAATCGATTGCCGCGATCGGGCCGAATGCGCTCGGTTGGCAGATCAGCGGCGGGGGCAGTTCGCGCGTTGATCCGGCCCACGTAGTCGATCCGCTGACGGCCTTGCAGGCCAAGTTGGGCGATCGGGTGAAGATCGAATATGCGGAAGGCTGCGACAACTACGTGGTGCTGCCCACCCTGCGCGGCGAGTTCAAAGCCGAGTTCTTCAACAATCCGAAGTTGGAAGGCGAACCGGCGGCGACGCGCACCGAAAAGGCCTTGAATCTTGGTTGGTGGTTTGCCACGCCCGATCCAGCGGTCACCTCAATGCAGTACTCGGCGCGCTGGTCGAAGACACTCAATGTGGCGCAGACGGGGCACTATGCGTTTGGCCTAGGCAGTACGTGCGACGCGCAAATTTTCCTTGATGGACGCGCGATTGTCGCCGGCGGCCAGCCGGATGTGGTGATCGATCTGGAGGCCGGAAAAGACTATCGCTTCAAAGTGGAAATGAAGAAGGCCGACGATTTGGTCTTTGCGCACGTCAGTGTGGGCATGGCGTATCGACCCGATCCCGACAATCGCATTCAGCAAGCGGCGGAGCTGGCGGCTCGATCGGATGTGGCGATCGTCTATGCCGGTTATCCGGAGAACTTCGAGACGGAGGGCGTCGATCGACCGCACCTGGATCTGACGGGCCGCCAGAATGAATTGATCGCCGCCGTGGCGCAGGCGAATCCCAAGACGATCGTGGTGTTGAATGTCGGCTCGCCAGTGACGATGCCGTGGGCCAAGGATGTGGCCGCGATCGTGCTGGCCTACTATCCGGGCATGGATGGCGCGATCTCGCTGACGAATATTCTGTTCGGCGAAGTGAATCCATCGGGCAAATTGACGGTGACGTATCCGCGGGCCTTGAAGGATACGCCGGCCTTCAACAATTATCCGGGCCAGCGTGATGTCGTTTACGGTGAAGGGATCTTTGTGGGCTATCGCCACTACGACCTGCGCGAGATCGAGCCGTTGTTTCCGTTTGGGCACGGCCTGTCCTACACCACGTTTGAGTACAGTGAATGGACGATGCCCGAAGTGATGAAACGCGGCGAAACTGCGACAATATACGTGAAGGTGAAGAACACCGGTACGGTCGCGGGCAGGGAAGTGGCGCAGTTGTATGTGAGTGATAAGCAGGCCTCGCTGGCGCGTCCGGCGAAAGAGTTGAAGGGCTTTGCGAAGATTGAGTTGAAGCCGGGCGAAACGAAGACACTGGCATTCGAGTTGAACGAACGGGCTTTGGCGTTTTATGATCCGGCCCTCACGCGATGGACGGCGGAGCCGGGCGAGTTTGAAGCGTTGATCGGTTCGTCGTCGCGTGATATTCGCGTGAAGGCGAAGTTTACGTTGAAGTAAAGCCTCACCCCCTAGCCCCTCTCCCGAAATGAAACAGCATATTTCGGGAGAGGGAGGAAAGACGACACCATGAAAACAATCCATTTAGGCAACACCCCGCTGGAAGTGTCACGCATCGCTTATGGCTGCATGGGCCTCGGCGGCAGTTGGGAGCGAGCGGAATCGCTGAACGAGCAGGCGAAGCGTGACGCTGTGAAGGCGATTCGCACGGCGCTGGATGAAGGTATCAACTTCTTCGATCACGCCGATATCTATCGCTGGGGAAAATCTGAAGAAGCGTTCGCGGCGATCTGGGCGGAAGCGCCCCAGCTGCGCGAGAAGATCGTCGTGCAGTCGAAGTGTGGCATCGTGATGCAAGGCGCGCGCCCCGAGAGCACGGTGGGACAGTTCGATTTCAGTTACGAGCACATCACCCGATCGGTGGAAGGCAGCCTCAAGCGCTTGCAGACCGATTACCTCGATGTGCTGTTGTTGCATCGGCCCGATCCACTCGTCGAGCCGGAAGAAGTCGCGCGGGCGTTTGATGATCTCCACTCCAGCGGCAAGGTGCGTTACTTCGGCGTGAGCAATCACACGGCCGGGCAACTCAGGTTGTTGAAGAAACACCTCAACCAGCCGCTGGTGGCGAATCAACTCGAGCTGAGTC
Source organism: Anaerolineae bacterium (assembly GCA_003154115.1). Taxonomy (GTDB): domain Bacteria; phylum Chloroflexota; class Anaerolineae; order Fen-1058; family Fen-1058; genus Fen-1058. Next base: position 3,466 of record PMCF01000406.1, on the reverse strand, counting down.
TGCTGCATCTGCACTTGTTTGATGAAGGCGTCGTCTTCAATCAAGAGGCGATGCACGGCGAAGGCACGCTGGAATACTGCCGCCAACACCACATCACCATTCAGGCGTGGGCACCGTTTAAGAAGGGTGCGGTGATCACCGGTGTGACCGAACCGCCGTCATTGGCCGCACGCGATGTGGCGTGCCTCATCACCGAACTGGCGCAGGCGAAAGGTGTGAACAAAGAAGCGATTGCCCTCGCGTGGCTGTTGAAGCATCCGGCGCAGATCCAGCCCATCATCGGCACGACGAAGCCGGAGCGCATCAAGGCGGCGTGCGAGGCCGATCAAGTCGAGTTGACGCGCGATGAGTGGTATCGACTGTTTATTGCGGGGCGAGGGGAGCGGATGCCGTAGACGTTAAAGCAATTCGAGAAATTTCTCTGGGGTAAGTTCGGCATCGCGTAGAATTTTGCGCAGCAAACCGCGTCCGATGTCTTGTGCGCCGTGCACGGGCACAGTAACTACGCGTCGTCGTCATGTTTCAAGCGAACGTGGCTGCCGCGCTGGCGTACCGTTTGAAACCCCGCTCGTTCCAAGGCGCGGATGATTTCGTCTGCGCGTAGCATGGGGAGTAACGGCATCAGACCGTAACCTTTTGTACGCCGATAAATTCCGGCAGCGCTTCACCTGACTGTTCTGCCGGACTCAGCTCGATCACTTCACGGATGTTTGCCATCAATTCGTCGAGAGTGCGTCCTTGTGAGTAGCACGCCCGCAGCTGCGGGACTTCACCCACGAAGAAGCCGTCCTCGTCTCGCTCTATAACCACATAGAAATCCCGCTGCATAGTTGGCCTCGCTTCCCCTATTCTACTTTCACTTTGATTATACTCGAAAAACCTCGGCGTCATTCATTGGTATAATCGCACCATCCTACAACTGGAGGAAGTGTCATGCTCGACCTCAACTTCGTTCGTTCACAATTTCCCGCGCTGTCATCCGGCGCGATCTTCCTCGACAATCCGGGCGGCACGCAGGTGGCGCAGCAGACGCTCAACCGCATGACGGATTATCTGGTGCATACGAATGCCAATCACGAGGGCGCGTTCAAGACCAGCCGTGAGTCGGACGCGATTGTCGACGCGGCCCGATCGGCGGTGGCCGACTTCCTGGGCGCGTCGCGGCCAGCAGAGATCGTCTTCGGGCAGAACATGACATCGCTCACCTTGCACGTCAGCCGCAGCCTGGCGCGTACCTTATTGCCGGGCGATGAGATCGTGGTGACGCGGCTCGATCATGATGCCAACATCGCGCCGTGGTTGTTGGTCGCCGAAGATCGCGGCTGCACGGTGCGCTGGGTCGAGTTCGATCCAGAGGATTGCACGTGGAGCATTGAGGCGCTGAAGCAGCAAATCACCGATCGGACGAAGTTGGTTGCGATCGGGTATGCGTCCAACGCCGTCGGCACGATCAATCCGGTGGCGGAGGCGGTGAAGATCGCGCACGCGGCGGGCGCGTTCGCTTACATCGATGCGGTGCAGTATGCGCCCCACGGCCCGATCGATGTGCAGGCGCTCGATTGCGACTTCCTCGTCTGTTCGGCGTATAAGTTTTTTGGACCGCATATCGGCATGTTGTATGGCAAATATCAGTTGCTGGAAGATTTGAAGGCGTACAAGGTGCGTCCTGCGCACAACGAACCGCCGCATAAATTCGAGACGGGCACGCAGAGCTTTGAATCGATCGCCGGCGCGCATGGGGCGCTGGAATATTTTGAGTCGTTGGGTGAGCAAGTTGTAGGAAGCAGGATGCAGGAAGCAGGAGGCAGGACGCAGGAGGCAGGAAGCAGGCGGCAGCGGTTAGTGGCCGCAATGACGGCGATCAAGGACTATGAAAAATCATTGAGCCGCGCGCTGATTGAGGGCCTGTCGTCGATCAAGGGCCTGCACATCTGGGGCATCACCGATCTCAATGAACTCGATCGGCGTGTGCCGACCGTGTCGTTTACGCTCGATGGTTGGCATCCGCGGGATGTGGCGACAGCGCTCGATAAACACAATATCTACGTGTGGGATGGAAACTATTACGCATTAGCTGTGACAGAGCGTTTGGGGCTGGAAGACAAAGGTGGCATGGTGCGTGTGGGCGCGGCGCATTACAACACGCTGGAAGAAGTGGCGAAGTTGGTCAACGCAGTGAAGGCGTTGGTTGCGTAGTGCGTATTGCGTGGTGTGCAAGGAACGGGTAAGCAGCAGAATCGAGGACAGACATGGATGACATTAGAGAACTCTTCAAAACCTCCGCAAAGAACGTCAAGCAAATCTTTGGTGATGCAGACAGCTATTACCAGATTCCCGACTATCAACGTCCTTATAGCTGGAAAACCGAACATATCGAGGACCTCTGGGACGATATCTACACAGCAATGAATGCCAACACTGAAACTTACTTCTTGGGTGCCATTATCCTCACAAATCCAGGGGATGGACCCTTTGAGGTGGTTGACGGACAGCAGCGGCTCACCACGCTTACGATTCTTCTTTGCGTTCTCAGAGACTTTTACTTGAAGAAGGATACCGCTCTAATCAACTCCATAAAGAGTTTGGTCGACAGCAAATACCGTCTCCATCTTGTTGTCCAATCACAGAACCAGAATCGTTTTGAAAAAGAAATACTTGATACTATCAAACTACCTCCCAAACTCCCGACCAAGGAGGAGCGTGAAAAAGACCCATTCATAAACGCAATTCTAATTTTCAAGGATAAGCTCAAATCAATCCGCAGTATTGAAACTATAGAGAAGTTTTATAAATACTTGATGAACCGAGTTGTTCTCATCACGATAACCTGTTCCAGCCAAGCTTATGCGATAAAGCTATTTCAAGTTCTGAATGATCGCGGCCTTAAACTTACCAATACCGATCTGATTAAGAGTTACTTATTCAGTAAATGCCACCTGCCTAAATTCAAAGCAAAACTACCTCAGCTGAAAGCATCTTGGATACAGATTGAGACTATCGCTGCGGGAGCAGATGCTGATATTGACCGAATGATTACTTATTACGGTCTAAGCGTACTTGAACGCAACCCGCGATCCACGTTGGCTACAGAGCTTATCGGCCATAAAGATTTCAAAGAAGACATAGATCCGAACTCCAACATCTTTGACATGCTGAATTTTTTTAAGGCTTACAAAAAACTCTACGATATGCCTTGCAAGCTAATATACTCATTCTGGTATCTTCCGAACGACATCTATTGGAAAAGTATTCTAACCACAGCTCTCTATCGCAATTACAGGGATTTCGAACTGCTTGCCAAAGCAATACAGAAACTCTACTGGTCTTACTGGATTGCGGGATACAATATCCTAAAGATTAAGCAGACTTCTTTCAATATCATTGGTTGGGTTAAAGCAAATAAACCAGTATCCTTCATTGAACTGGACTTCCGTACATGAGGCTATTTTTGACAAAATTATATGCA
>PMCF01000117.1 GCA_003154115.1 Anaerolineae bacterium | reverse complement strand
CTCTTGATCGGCACGACGTAGATCGTTTCCGGTTCGTGGGCGTGTACGCCGATCGGGAAGCCGAAGTCCGTTGGCAGGTTGCCGCTGACCTCGTGCCACGAATCGCCCGCATCGTCGCTGCGATTGACATCCCAGTGTTTTTGCATGAATAGCACGTTGGGTCGCGAGGGGTGCATGGCGATGTTGTGGACGCAATGGCCGACTTCGGGTGTCGCGTCCGGCAACTCGTACGCCGATTTGAGGCCGTGGTTGATCGGTCGCCACGTTTGCCCGCCATCGTCGGTGCGGAACGCGCCGGCGGCCGAGATGGCCACGAAAATCCGATCGGGATTGGCAGGATCTAGCAAAATCGTGTGCAGGCACATCCCGCCCGCACCCGGCATCCACTGATCTCCCTTCACTTTGCGCAAGCCCGCGAGTTCGTGCCACGAATGGCCGCCATCAATCGACTTGAATAGCGCTGCATCTTCCACACCGGCATAGACCGTATCGGGATCGGTCAGCGACGGTTTGAGCTGCCAGACGCGCTTGAATTCCCACGGATGCTGTGTGCCGTCGTACCACTGATGCGTGCCGACCTCACCCTCGTAAACGAATTTGTTGCTTTCCCCACGCGGCATGCCGTCTGGCCCTTGTTCCGGGCCGCCACCCGGCGTTTCCCAGGTCTGGCCGCCATCACTGGAGCGCTGGATGATCTGGCCGAACCAACCGTTGGACTGCGACACATACAATCGATCGGGATCGGCAGGCGATCCGTTGATGTGATAAATCTCCCAGCCCGCAAAGTGCGGCCCGCTGACCTTCCACCGCTTGCGCTTCTCGTTCGAAGTTAGAATGAACGCGCCTTTGCGCGTGCCAACCAATACTCGTACCCCGCTCATGACTTGCTCCTTTTTGAGATCGTGTGTCGCTACGCAACTTCTTTTGCCGGGTTAATTATTTGGCAGCGTCGTAGGCTTGCTTCAACCACGCCAACACCTCTTTGTAGATCTGTTTCGCATCGGTGATGCGCACGCGATGCGTGGCCATGGCATTCCACGCGCCGGCCGTCTCAAACCGATCGGTCGGCGCAACACCTTTGAGTTTGATGCCGATGTCCAGCCGCTCGGCGGTGATTTGCACGAGGGCGAATTTCTTCGCGCCACGGTACAGATTGATATAGGTCATGTTAGGCGCGACCTCGACATCTGCGCCAAACTTGCGAACCTTTGACTCAAGCGCGTCGTAGGCCTTGCGCCATTGGGATTTTTGGCCCGCGAACAACTTTGCGATTTTGTCTGCCTCGCTGGCTTTCACGTCATCGGCGTGGCCAATCACTTGCCAGATCGCCCCGGCGTGACCGTAGCCCAGCCCGTAATCCTTTTTCAGCCAGGCGACCACTTCGCCGGCTTTGGTCAGCCCTTTTTCTTTAGCCAGTTTGCGAAAGTCCGCCGGTGTCAGACCGGTCTTGGCTTTGATGTTGTCCAGGTACGATTGAAAAGCCTGCTCGTCCTTTTCTGATTTGACGGACATGACTCTCCTTGGGTTGATTACTTCTTCTTGCCGCCGGACAGATTGAAGGCTACCGCGGCGCGAACAAGTTCCTTCAAGGCGGCCTCATTGATCTTGTCGCCCTCGTGAAGATCGATGGAGCGCATCGCTTTGGCGTCGAGGCCGGTATTGAAGAGGTGATGCGGATCGGGCAGCGACGCGCCCTTGAAGAAGTTGATCTTGTGATAATCTTTGAATGCGCCGACGGCCACCACATTCCCTTTGTTGGACCACACCGGAGTGCCCCACTTCCATTCTTCTGTGAGGCCGAGATCCGCCGCGAGGATCAGCTTGCGCAATCGGGCCAATCGAGTGCCGCGCCAGTCAGCCAATTCGGCAATGTGATCGGTGATCAGTTGTGCTGGTGTTGGGCTGTCTTTCGATTCGGCTTTCTTCATGATTGCTCCGTGTAATCGAGGGTCGCATATAACCTTTAACAATGCGATGTCCTGGTTGAGATCAGCATGCGGGTATCCCTTCAACCTTCAAATAGTTTTTTCATCCCGTCAAGCACCATACTCCAATTTTGTGCGGAATGATTAGCCTCTTCTTGAGTAGCGTTGTTATCTTGTGTAATGGTCAACTTTGTCCCGCTGCCTTCAGTCGACAAGTCATAGCGAACGGTTTGATAGCTTTCGGGGACATCGGGCAGGCCCGCTAGCGAACTCCAGAACGAGGAGACCAGAAGTTTGCCCGGCTCAACTTGCAGAACTTTCCCCTTGTCTTTATAGGCCTTACCTTCCCACACGCCTTCGTAAGTAATGGGACTGCCCACTCGCCAATCGGTCGTCACTTGTGTGCCAAACAGATATTGCTTGATGAGGTCCGGCTTGGTGAGCGCATCCCATACCTTCGACGCGGGGGCGTTGATGGTGATTGTTGCTTGAGCGACAAATGTTTTGTTCATAATCCTGAAACCTCCTCCGAATATTTCTTTTTCTGCGCCATTGCTAATGCTGAAGGGTCAGGCGCCAGTTGTTGCAGCGCATGAAGTGTCCAGCCGGATACTCGAAGTCACACTCCTCGATCAGCTCGAACCCAAGGCCACGGCAGATGGCATTTGATGGTAGTTGGCAAAATCATCGTTCAAACTTCCACATCGTTTATTCACCCTTGACCCTGTTGGCAGCCCTCATGATTCATCAACAAACGACAAGCCACTAGCCGCGAGGGCGTGCCGCAGCTGATCGAACGCATTCGGCCCGATGCCATGCAGTTTTTTGAGATCGGCTTTGCTGACGCGGGCGAGCTGCCCAAGCCGTGAATAATCGGCCGCAGCGAACGCTCGGCGTGCCGGGGCGGCTAGCTTAGGTAGATCGCTTTCCGGCTGACTTTTCTGACTCACGTGTCACCGCCTCACCCCGCTTATGCGGTGGGCCGCTGCACGAGGTCGAAATCATTGCCGTAGAGATCTTCAAACACGAAGTCGCTGCCCCACGGGTTGACGTTGATCTCGGATTGAAATTTCACGCCCTTGGCTTTGAGGGCGGCGTAATCAGCGTGGATGTCATTGGAGGCGAGGACAAAAATGCCCTGCCGGCCCATCCCGGCGAGTTGTTCGGGCGTGGTGGCAAGGTTGAGAGCGATTTCAAAATCGGCTTGAGGTTGCGGCGCGACGGTCAGCCAGCGATACCCTGGCATGCTAGTGGCGTTATCGGCGGTGACTTTGAAGCCCAATGTGTCGCGGTAGAATTTCAGGGCCTCATCTTGATCTTTGACCCAAATCGTGGCGTGCGTTACTTCCGTAATCATTTTGCCCCTCCCAAGGCGATAAGATGGTTTGTGTGGTCAGTTACTGAGGAATGACCGCGATAGCATCCATTTCCAGCAAGAAATCGGGATTTGCCAGCCCTACCACAAACATCACGGTGATCGCAGGCGGATTAGGTCGGTGTCCCCACACGCGTTGAAAGACCTCAAAACCTGCTGGCAGAGATTGACCCTGCACAATCAAAATATTCCACTTCACGACATGTTCCAACCCGGCCCCAGCAGCGGCCAACGCCGCCTGCAAGTTTTTGAAGACTTGCTCTGCCTGAGCCTTGACATCGCCTTTGCCGACGATGTGCCCCGCAGCATCCACTGCGTCCTGTCCACCGATATAGATGGTTTTCACCGGACCAGTCACGACAATCACATTCGTGAACCCTGGATTTTTGTTTAATGTAGCCGGGTTCAAATATTTCACTTGGTTCGAAACGTCAATCATCGCAGTGGTATCCCCCTTTGAGTGTAACACGTCCAGAACAATTTAGCCTTGCAAGGATCACGTGAACCAACCCTTACAAGGCTCAATCTTCTATAGCGTTGCCGTTTTCTGTCAATAGATTAAGTTTGCTTTATTCTTCCTCACCAACGGCTTCGACGACGGCCTCCGCAATGGCCACGGCATCCGCTGGCGCGTCTTCGTCGTCCTCCTCTTCCACGTGCGGATGGACCTTCGCCAACTGCGCGGCCTTCTCCACATTCGAGCGAATCACCCCTTCGATCTCGTTGGCGATTTCTGGATGATCGCGCAGGAAGTCTTTGCCGTTCTCGCGCCCTTGGCCCAACTTCACATCCCCGTATGTGAAGAACGCGCCGCGCTTGGTGATGATGTCCATATTCACGCCGATGTCGAGAATGTCGCCGACCTTGCTGATGCCTTCGTTGAACATGATATCGAACTCGGCTTCACGGAAAGGTGGGGCGACCTTGTTCTTGGTCACGCGCACCTTTACGCGATTGCCCACGACTTCGGCATTGGTCTTGATGCTTTGCGTGCGGCGAATGTCCAATCGGACCGAGGCATAGAACTTGAGCGCGTTGCCGCCNNTTCATGCGCAGTTGATTGGTGAAGACCAGCGCGGCGTTGGATTGTTTGATGGCGCCGGAGAGTTTCCGCAGGGCCTGAGACATCAAGCGAGCTTGCAGACCCATGTGACTGTCGCCCATCTCGCCTTCGATCTCGGCACGCGGCACCAGCGCGGCGACGGAATCGATTACGATGATGTCCACCGCGCCCGATCGCACCAGCTGCTCCGCGATTTCCAGCGCCTGTTCGCCGGTATCCGGCTGCGAGATATAGAGGTTGTCAATGTCCACTCCGCAGCGTGCCGCATAGGACGGATCGAGCGCGTGTTCCATGTCGATATAGGCCGCCACGCCGCCGCGCTTCTGGGTTTCGGCGACGATATGCTGGCACAGCGTCGTCTTGCCGGCGGATTCCGGGCCATAAATCTCGGTGACGCGGCCGCGGGGAATGCCGCCCACGCCCAATGCGATATCGATGGCCAGCGAACCGGTGGGGATGGTTTCAACTTGCAGGTGAGTGGCTTCGCCTAGGCGCATAATCGAGCCTTCGCCAAAACGTTTAGTGATATTGCCCAGCACGGCATCCAATGCGCGCGCGCGGCCCGGATCGATTTCGTTTTTCTTCGGCTCGGCGGCTTTGGCCTTTTTGCCTTTGGCCTCTTCGATGAACTCCGTCAGATCTTCGACGGTGTCGGCTTCGGTTTTCTTTTTGCGTGCCATGTCAAGTCTCCTTAAGTGATGGTGTGTGCGTGGCAACACGCTAAATACAGTGGCAAATCTGCATAGGATTAGATTAGTACATATGTTCTAATCTGTCAATCGAACACAACCTTAAAATTTTCGGTATAATGTGGCACGTGACAGACCACACGCAGCATTACACACACTCCGCGCTTACCCTTGCCTCACTAAACCTCTTGGACGATCTCACCCTCTGGGATCAACGCGGGGCGTTGGTGGTGCGCGAACTCGATCGGCTACAGCCTGACCTCATCGCGTTTCAAGAAGTCCGTATGTCGATCAACAACGCCCAGTGGATCGCCGATCAATTGGGCGGTTATGAGGTGTTTCTGTGTCCCAAGACGGGCGAGCGCGGTCGGCACGATGCCCTGGCGCTGCTGAGTCGCTTGCCTGTGACGGAGCATCACGAATTTTCGTTGGGCCACCAAGGCCGCGTGGCACTGCGTATCGTCGTTGAGCATCAAGGCGCGACGTGGCATATCGCCACCACGCACACCTATTGGCATCCACTGGATGACCGGACTCGGTTGCATGAGGCAAAGCGCCTGGTTGAGTGGCTGCCCACACCGGGCGTGATCTGCGGTGACTTTAACGCCGAGCCCAACTATCCATCCATGTTGAAAATGAAGGAACGTTTCCAATCGGCGCACGTCGCCGCCAACGGGCACGAGCCGACCTACACTTGCCCGACACCATTGTTTCGCGGCGCCGGGGCGCGCAACTCGGTGCGGCGCACGAGTCTGCAACTGGCCGGGCTGATCACTAAGCGCAAGCTGGAGTCCTGGACAGGCGTCATCGATTTCATCTTTTCCGATCCGGCCATTCACGTCAAAGAATGTCATGTCGCTTTCAATCACCCGGCTGGGCACGACTATCACCTCTATCCTTCCGATCATCTTGGGCTGTACGCGAAGTTACAGCAAGTCTTGAAGTAACTTCTGTGTCTCATTAGTCAGCGCGTGACCGTTGAAGTAGACGAATTGCCCGCCAACATACGTGCAGCGTCGACTTCTTTACGCCGTCTGGGCAGAGGTAAAGCGTCGCACGTTCAGCATTTGCCTTTCTGTCCCTTTCTTACTACAATCAGCCTAATCCGCAAAACAAAAACCTCAACGTTGTCCGAACCCCATCGCGCGGCGTTGATCGTTCTGAAGTGAGTGATCGTTATGGCGCAAGTATTCCGACGTATCGGGAAATACGAACTGCTGGACGAGATCGGTCGCGGCGGCTTTGCCGTGGTGTACAAAGCGCGCGATACCCGCCTGGGCCGCGAGGTGGCGCTGAAAGTCATCAAGGGCAACTTCGCGCAAGACCAGGCTTTCGCCGATCGCTTCAAGGCCGAAGTGCAAACCTCGGCCCGGCTGCGGCATCCCAACATTGTCGCGGTGTTTGACTTCGACGATCTGGACGGCGTGTTGTATCTGGTCATGGAGTTGATCGAAGGCCGCTCGTTGCGCGCCTATCTGGACGAGTGTCCACGCCTGTCCCTTGATCAAGCCTTGCCCATTCTGTCTCAGGTCGCGGCTGCGCTGGATTATCTCGCCGGACAGCAATTAGTGCATCGTGACATCAAACCGGCCAACATCTTACTGGAACATGAAGCCGATCAATTGCAGGTGAAGCTCACTGACTTTGGCCTGGTGCGCTCGCTGGAGTCGAGTACTCAACTGACACAGAGCGCCAGCGTGTTAGGCACGCCGGCTTACATGTCGCCCGAGCAAGCCGACTCGCAACGCTGGGGATCGATTACGTCTGCCGCCGACATCTATTCTCTGGGCGTGATGGCGTATGAGATGCTGGCGGGACGCTTGCCCTTTGATGGCGAAACGTTAACCCTGATGCACGCGCATGCCTACGATCAGCCGCCTTCGCCATTGCAATATGCGCCTGACCTGGGCGTCGCTGTGGCGGACGTGTTGTTGCGCGCCCTGGCCAAGCCGCCGCAGCTGCGTTACCCATCGGCGGGCGAATTCGTGGTCGCGTTACAGCAAGTGCAGCGAACGCGTCAGCAGCAGGCCCAACAACGAACGGAGTTGGATCAATTTGTCGAACAGGCGCAGGCCGCGCGCAGCGCGAAAGAATGGTTGAGGCTGCAAGGGTTGTGTTATCAAATCATGCAGCTCGATCGCACGTATCCGGAGGCCCTGGTCTGGATGGGTGAGGCTACGGTGGAGTTACAGCGCGAAAGCGCTGAAGAGGTCACGCGTCGTCAACGCATCAAACGTTACGAAGAGGGCGAAGCAGCCTTGAATGCCGGTCAGTGGCAGACGGCGATTGTGGCCTTTGAAGAAGTCGCTCAAGGCAACCCCGACTTCCGTGAAGTGCAGCAGAAACTCGCGACCGCACGCGACGAACTGCAGCGCGCTCAGTGGTACGACGAGGCAATCGCTCACGCGGAAGTGCAACACTGGGCAGAAGCCAGCCGTGTCTGGTTAAAAGTGCTGCAGGGGCGGTTGGGCTATCACAACTACGACGCCGCGGCGCGTTTGCTCATTTCCGCCGAAGGTCTGCTGGCGCAATTTGACGAAGCCGTGCGCTATCTGACGCGCACTACACGCGAGGTAGAAACGCTGCAAGAAGCCCTGCGCTTGTATGATACGCTGGCGCTGCTGGTGGACGAACAGACCTGGCCACGCGTGATTACCCTGGCCGAACAACTGCAAGCCCTGCCGGTTAATCTGAAGCAGCCGGAAAAATGGCTGGCCCAAGCGCGAAAGAGGGTAGAGCTGGTCGCGGCGCTGCCAGTTGTCACGGCCTTTTCTGCCAGTATGGCTAAGATGTTGAGCGCTGATCGCTTGACGTGGCTGACCGATGGCAAAGAGATGGTGCGCGTTCCGGCGGGTGAGTTCTTGTATGGTGAAGACAAGCAGAAACTTAACCTGCCCGAATTCTGGATCGACAAGACGCCGATTACCAACGCTGAATATGCGCGCTTTGTTGCTGCTACTAAGTGCGCTGCCCCCCAACACTGGAAAGGTCAATCACCTGCCAAAGAAATCGCTGAACATCCAGTTGTCAACGTATCGCATGAAGATGCCACCGCCTATGCCAAAAGGGCGGGCAAACGCTTGCCCTCCGAGCAGGAATGGGAGAAAGCGGCGCGCGGCACTGACGGGCGCACCTATCCCTGGGGTGATCAACAACCGACTGACAAGCTGTGCAACTTCGGACAAAATATAAAAAGTACCACGTCCGTGGGCAAGTATTCACCGCAGGGTGACAGCCCTTATGGCTGCGTGGACATGGCGGGCAATGTGTGGGAGTGGACAGCCAGCGATTACAATGATGCCAATAAGGTGCTGCGCGGGGGCTCCTGGAGCGACCTTGCTTCCTACGTGCGTACGGCTGACCGTCGCAACATCACGCCCGCTTTTCGTTACGACGACATCGGTTTTCGGTGTGTGGCTGCGCCAGGAGAGTGAAGTGCAAGACCTGGCAGGTTTTCTTTTGATCGTCAACGAAAGATCATTGTGAGCGAGATTGGCCGGACAAGTTGACCAGACCATCTGGTAAAACCTGCCAGGTCTGCGTCTGCGATGCGAAAGAACGCCCTCGGGGACGAGGGCTGAGAGCGTCTATCGTGCAATGCTCGTAGCCCCGTCGCGGGGGCGTGAAGCAAGAACGAAGGACCTGGCAGGTTTTCTTTTGATCGTCAACGCATGCTGATTGCGAGCAAGATAGGCCGGACAAGTTGACCAGACCATCTGGCAAAACCTGCCAGGTCTACGCCTGCGATGCGAAAGAACGCCCTCGGGGACGAGGGCTGAGAGCGTCTATCGTGCAATGCTCGCAGCCCCCGTTGCGGGGGCGTGGGTGTGGAAGAGTGAAGTGCAAGACCTGGCAGGTTTTCTTTTGATCATCAACGAATACTGATTGTGAGCGAGATAGGCTGGACAAGTTGACCAGACTATCTGGTAAAACCTGCCAGGTCTACCGGTCGAAGGACACTATGACATTAGCGGGAACTGTTCAATGGTCAATTGATCTTCCATCCACGCCCTGCGCCATGCGGGGCGGCGCGGTGATCTTCGTTGCCACCAATTCCGCCAGTGGCGATCAAGCCGCGCTGCACGCCATCACGCTGGCCGGGCACGAGTTGTGGTCGCGCACTTTTGAGAAAGCGTTTGTCAGTGGGCTAGAGACCCTCGTAGAGACCCTTGAGGTTTCCAAAACCTCAAGGGTCTTAGTCGCTTTATCCAGCGCCGATCTGCTGCGCGGCGAAGGAATGATCCTGGCGTTGAATGAGGATGGTCAGGAAGCATGGCGTTGGACGGGCAACGTGCAGAAAGTCTCTGCGTCTGCGATCGTCGACGATCGGATCTATTTCATCGCCGATGGCCAGACACTGGTGTGTCTTGATACGGTGACGGGCAAAGAAGATCGGCGCTGGTCGCTGCCGGTGACGGCTTCGTCCTCCGCGCCGCGTGTCACGGCTGATGCGATCTACATCCCGTGTCGCGGGCCGCAGGTGCTGGCGTATGATCTCAACGGGCAAGTGCGCTGGCAATTCACGCATGATGACGAACGGGCGGCGTGGCTCGATCAAACGCCCGCAGTGATCGACGATGTTCTCGTGGTGGTCAGCAGCCGGGGCGAGGCATTGCTGCTTGATCGACAGACGGGCGCGCTGCGGCAGCGTGTGCCGATCGGGTTAACGGGCAAAGCGCTGAGCGCGCCGACAACCGCCGGGGCGCGGGTCTTCATCGGCGCGCGCGATGGCGTGTATGCCGTCGATCGACAAACCGGAGGGGTGGTGTGGCATTTCGCTACGGCACGCCGTGTCAGCGCTGCGCCGGTCGTGGACGGCGACAGCGTGTATGCGGTGTGTCACGATCACCGGCTGGTTGCCCTCAACGCGCAGACGGGCGATCGGTTGTGGGACTACGCCGCCGCGCATCATATCGAAATTTCGCCGCTCGTGTCGCCGGATGGCACGCTGATCTTTATCGTCGATCACGCTTATGAAGCAGGCACGCTTACCGCACTCGAACGGCCCTTGACGGCCGACGAATTGGCCGCGCGTCATCGCTGGCGTGAAGCAGCCGAACGGTATGCGGCCGATCAACGCAACTTACCACAAGCCCGCGCCTTGATGGCCCATGCCCGGCAGATCGAGCGCGATCGATCGCTCGAAGAAGCCGGATCGATCTGGGAGCAGGCGGCGCAGCTCTTTAGCGCTGAGCATGAACGCGAACCGCAGCAGATTTGTCAGCGTGAAGCCGCGCGCTGTTGGCAGCAACCGATCTTGAGCGTCGACGTGGAATATGGCGCGCTGCACCAGGATGTGTGGGCGCAACTCGACTTCAGTGTTACCAACACCGGCTTTGGTCTGGCGCGCAACGTGATCATTCACGCCGAGGGCGATCAATTTGAAGGCCAGGTGACGGCCACACAGCGCATCGCGACCCTGGCGGTGGGCCGCAGTCAAATCGATCAGCTAGATGTGAAGCCGCGCGCCGTCGGCCGGGTGCCGCTGCGCTTGGGTGTGGAATATACCGATCGAACCGGCACGGCTCGTTCATTCAAGCACACGCTCTACGTCGACGTGGCCCCTTTCACTTCTGCGGCCTCGCGCAGCGGTGGCGTCGACATCAACGCGCAGCACGTCACCATCTACGGCGACGTCAGCGGGCGTGACAAGACGAACGACTCGCGACCAAGAGTGGATGGACGTTAGCTCTATTTGAACTTGTCACCCGTTTTAGGGTAGAATGACCTCACCTGCAACTGGAGGATGAGCGGCATGGAAATCCTGGGAATTGATATCGGTGGTTCGGGCATCAAAGGCGCGCCAGTGGATGTGAGCAACGGTGTGTTGACGGCCGAGCGTTTTCGCATCCCGACGCCAAACCCTTCAACCCCGGAGGCCGTCGGCGAGGTAGTGGTCGAGATTGTCAGGCACTTCGATTGGAAAAAGCCGGTCGGCTGCACTTTTCCGGCGATTGTGCAGCACGGTGTGACGCATTCGGCGGCCAACGTCGATCAAGGCTGGGTACACTTTGACGCCGAGCATTTTTTGCGACAGAAGACCGGTTGCCCGTTGTGTCTGGTCAACGATGCCGATGCCGCCGGCCTGGCTGAAGGCGCTTTTGGCGCGGCCAAAGATGTGCCGGGCGTGGTCATGGTGTTGACGTTTGGCACGGGGATCGGCAGTGCGCTGTTGCTGGACGGCAAGCTGGTTCCCAACTTTGAGCTGGGTCATCTGGAAATTCGCGGCAAGGATGCCGAGAAACGCGCTTCCGATTTGGTTCGCACGCAGAAGGATCTAAATTGGAGCAAATGGGCCACGCGGGTGAACGAGTTTTTGGCCCGGCTGGAGATGTACTTCTCGCCCGATTTGTTTGTGATCGGCGGCGGGGTCAGCAAGAATTACGCGAAGTTCGGCGGCTATCTCCATACCGAACGGGCGAAGATCGCACCGGCTCAGTTATTGAACGAAGCCGGTATCGTGGGCGCTGCGATGGCGGCCAAGGAGATGGCGGCCCACGAGATGGCGGCCCACGAGTTGGCGGCCCACGAGTTGGCGGCGAAGGATCTGGTGATAGCAGAACTGCCGCCCAAGAAGGTGGCAGTGAAGAAGAAGTGAGATTGAAAAAGATCCGGCCAGTTCAGTAACTGGCCGGATCTTTCTATCGGGTCTAGCAGCCTGTCGGAGAGAACATNNATTTCCTCTCCGACAGGCTGCTAGTACAAGCCCCACTCGGCTGGCGGGCCGCCTTCCATCATCGACGGTTCCCACATCTCCATCCCCAGGATCAATTTGACGGGCGTATGCAAATGCGCTTCGGCGGCGCGGCGGGTTTGTTCCAAAATGGCCGGGCCATACGGACAGAAGGGCGTTGTCATGATCATCGTGATTTCGGTGAAGTCCGGCTGAATGTTCAGGTTGCGGATTAAGCCGAGTTCCACGATGCTCATGCCCAGTTCCGGATCGACCACCGTCCGCAGGGCTTCGCGCAGCGCTTGTTCTTCCGGCGTATATTCTTGAACTTCCATTGATTCAGACATAGTCACTCCTATGGTCGCAACGCGATGGGCTGCGCTGATTGGATGTGGAAGGTGCACACCGAGTCGCCGTTGACCACGCACGTATCGCGCTTCACGTCCGCGCCGAGCGCGGTATTCATCAATTGCAGATCGAGTTCACACACCACGGGATGACGCGTGGCAACGTATTGATAGGGACAGCTAACCTGCGTCAACACAAATTGATCGCCGTCCATTTTTTCCAGCCGCGCCATGAAGCCCTCTTCGCCCAGCAGGGCGATCAAGGTCGCGATCTTTTCTTCAAGTGGCTTGCCTTGCAAATCGGCGGCATGTTCGGCGGCAATCTCGTCGCCGATACGTTCAAAGAGCGCCTGAATATCCGCCTCGCTCAAGCGGCTCTTCAGCATCTCCAGCAAGCGATCACTCAGGCGGTGATAGCCCTGCGGAAATTTCTCAAAGGCGCTGTCGCGCAGCGTAAACACATTGCGCGGCCGGCCTACTCCCTGGCGAACGTGTTGTGTTTCAAGCAGGCCGTCGCGCTGCAGGACATTGATATGATAGTGAATGGTCACCGGCGACAGCTTCAACGTCTCTGCTAATTCGTTGATGTCAGCCGCGCCTTGTTCCCGTAAATATTGCAGGATTTCCTGGCGTGTGTCAGTCATTTCCCCCACCCTTGACTGCGATTTGACCGGCCGAACGCCCGGCAGGTTAATGTTCTGTGGAGATTATATCACACGCCCTTACCACGTCAATATTTATCAAAAGTCTCTTTTTTATTTTTCGGAGGCGAAAACGGGCCCAGACGCAGGGGAATCTCACTTTTCGCGCAGACTCAGATCGACGAAACGCTGCCAGACACGCGGTGCGATTTCACGGGCTTGCGCGGCGATGTGCTCTTCATCGAGCATGAGCAAGACCCGATCGTACATCAGCACTTTGCCGCCCACGATGGTGGTAGTGACATGCGCGCCATCGACGCCAAAGATGATGTGCCAGGGTAGGTTTCCGCTGGTCAAGGGGGTATACGGATAGTAATCGAGGAAGACCAGATCGGCATAGGCGCCGGGAGCGATCTCGCCCAGCTGATGCGGCCAGAAGAGTGACGCGATGCGTGCGTTGTTCTGATAAG
This sequence comes from Anaerolineae bacterium, assembly GCA_003154115.1. Lineage (GTDB taxonomy): Bacteria > Chloroflexota > Anaerolineae > Fen-1058 > Fen-1058 > Fen-1058. The sequence continues at coordinate 22,211 of PMCF01000117.1, read as the reverse complement.
CCAAGCGAGTGACGGTGTCGCCGGGCATCGCCCGTGGATCGCGCGCCGCGGCTTTATGCGCCAGATAGGCGGCTTTCATTTCACTGAACATGTTATTGCTGAGGCCGTCGTTGCCAAGGCCCACGCAGACACCGGACGCCAACATGGATTGGACAGGCGCGGTGCCCACGGCGTTGTTCATGTTACTGCGTGGTTGGTGGCTGACTTTGGTCTGGGTCTTAGACAACAGATCGATCTCGGCCTGGTTGACGTGCACGCAGTGCGCCGATAAAGTCTTTTCACCCAGTACGCCTTTAGCCTGTAGATGTTCACCGACGCGCATTTTGTGCCGTGTCTCGCTATCGAGTTCGTCGGCGGCGTCTTCGGCGACATGAATGTGAAAGCCCACGCCCAACGAGCGAGCCTCGGCCACCGAGCGTTCGATCGTTTCATTGCCGAGAGTGAAAGAAGCGTGCAGGCCAAAGGACGATGCTAACAACGGCGACGGCTGTGCCGCCAGCTTCTTGGCAAAGCGGACGTTCTCGGCAATTCCCGCTTTGGCTCCGCTGGGGCCGTTGCGATCAGTTACCTCGTAGCATTCGCACACGCGCACGCCCGCCTGCTGCACGACCTCGGCGATGATGTCGAGCGATCCATCGATGAAGTGCGGGCTGGCATGATGATCGATGAGGGTCGTGGTGCCGTGGCGGATGGCATCGACCAGACAGACCTGGGCCGAGAGACGAATGCTTTCTTCATCCAGGACCCGATCGAGCCGCCACCACAATTTCCGCAAAATCTCCAGGAAGTTCCGGGCGGGTTCGCCGGGAATTGCCAGGCCGCGCGCGAAGGCGCTGTAGAAGTGGGTGTGCGCGCAGATCGAGCCGGGCAGCACCAACTGGCCGCGCGCATCGATCGGCTCCTCATCGGGATAGCGCGCATTGAGTTCGACTGTTGAACCCATTGCGCCAATGCGGTCGCCCACCGTGTAAATCGCGCCGTCTTCGATGATTTGTGGCTCTTGACCAAAGGTGACAATTCGTCCGTGTGTAATGAGCATCGTTAGGCCTCACGAATAGAAATGGAATGAAGTCGGCAACATCGTAACATGATTAGAAGTTTTTGCCCAATGTCACAAGGCCTATGAGTATAGCGCAAAAGTGTTGGTGACTTGTGGGATACGCTCCTGCTGGATGGCACATCCAGCGTCTGGTGGCGCCGGATGTGCCCGCTTCGCGCAGCGCGAGCGTGGCCGGGCAGTATGCACGGCCTACAGTTTTGCGTTATACCCAAGTCCTATGCTCAAAGGGACAATCGGCGGAAAATGAAGGATGGCAGATGGCGCACCGTCAACCCGATCAGCGCCCACCACCACGGGACATAGACGGTTTGTTGGCGTTTCTCAATGGCGCGCCAGATCAGATCGGCGGCGCGTTCGGGCGTGATGGGGTTGCGCCGCCGATCGGCATTCTTCAGCATGTCGGTGTCCACTTGCCCCAGCTTGATCGTCGTGACCCTCACCCCGTCATGCCACAGGCGATTGCGCATTCCTTCCAGATAAGTGTGCAACCCGGCCTTCGAAGCGGTATAAGCGGGCATCCCACGCCGTCCCCGATCGCCCGCGATGCTGCCGATACCCACGATGTGCCCGGCGTGCTGCTGCTGAAAGCGCTGCGCCACAGGATTGATCCAGGCCGCAGCGCCGACGAGGTTGACTTGAAGCACCAGTTGATCGTGAGCGGTGTCATACGCGGTTGGATCGTTGGGAAAGAGCACTCCTGCACAATAAATCAAGAGATCGAGCCTGCCCAGATCGCTCACAATCTGGTCGAGCAAGGCGGGCACTTCAGCGCTGTTCACCACATCATGCTGATAAGCAAACGGGCCGACACAACCGGCGTGATTTAATTCGGCGGCCAGTGCCTCCAGCCGATCGAGCCGCCGCGCGACCAGGGCCAACGTATACCCTTCGCGCGAGAGTCGTCGGGCCAGGGCCGCCCCCACGCCGGATGAAGCGCCGATGATGATCGCAGAACGTGAAGAAAGGTCCGGCATTTAGGCCGCGATTTCCGCGAGAATTTCTGCGGTATGTTCGCCTAGCAGCGGCGGACGGCGGCGATAGGTGACGGGCGTGCCTTCGAGATGCAGCGGGCTGCCGAGCATCTTGAGCACTCCCACCGGATGTTCCAATTCGACGATCATGCCGCGCTGTTTGATCTGCGGATCGTTCAGTGTTTCGTCGAGCGCATTGATCGGGCCGCAGGGGATTTCGGCGGCGCGCAAGCGTTCCAGCCAGTAGTCGGCCTCGTGCTCGATCAAGACCCGATCGAGTATGGCGATCAACTCGGGGTAGTGCGCCAGCCGATCGGGGTTGGTGGCGAAGCGGACATCAGCGCGCAGCTCAGCGCCGAAGCCCAGCACCTCGCAGAAGCGTTCCCACAACGCGGGCGTACCCACGGCGATGATGACGTGTTTGTCGCGCGCCTTGAAGACTTGATAGGGCACGATGGTGGCGTGTCGATTGCCCAGGCGAGGCGGACGCTGACCGGTGGCGAACGTATCGCTGGCCATGACCTGCGCCCAACTCAATTGACCGTCGAGCAAAGCCTGATCGATGAATTGACCCTGGCCCGTTTTTTCGCGCGCATACAACGCGGCGAGAACGCCCAGAGCCGACCATACGCCCGTGGTCATGTCGGCGATGGCAACCGGCCAACGCATGGGATCGCTGGTGGAATCGCCCGTGGCGGCCATGAGACCTGCTTCGCCCTGCGCGACGAGATCGTAGCCACCTCGACCGGCATACGGCCCGCTGCGGCCATAGCCCGTGATCGAGCAGAAGATCAGTCGGGGGTTGTACCCGCGCACCGTTTCCGGATCGAGTCCCACTTTTTGCAGCGATTCCACCTTGCGCACATTGCACACAAAGACATCGGCCTGTTCCAGCAAGCGGCGCATGGTCTGCTGGCCGATCTCACTCGCGATGTCAACCGTGATGCTGCGCTTATTGCGATTGACCGCCAGGAAATAGGCGCTCTCACTGCCGATGAAGGGTGGCCCCCATTTGCGGCTTTGATCGCCGCCGCCGGGCCGCTCGACCTTGATCACATCGGCGCCAAGGTCGCCCAGAATCATCGTGCAGTATGGCCCGGCGAGGGCTTCGGTAAGATCGACGACGCGGATTCCGTCTAAGACGGAGGACATGAATTACCTCCAAAGAATCAAGTGGTTTTCGAAAAGATGACAAGATGATCTCGCTGAGGGCTTGCCAAGAAATAAGTCCGCACTTTCGACGCTCCCGCCGGATTGCAAATCCGGCGATGGGGGCTGGATGTGACCATCCAGCTCAGAGCAATCTGCGGAATTATTCTTTGACGGCTTCTGAAAGGATTATCTTGTCACCCTGTCATCCAGTCACGCGCAGCGTGTCACTTCATTCCGCCGTAAGTGAGGATGGCGCGTTTCACAGTTTCAACGCAGGCGGACAGCTGCTCGTTAACCTGCTGCGGCGTGAAGACCAACACGTTCTCATGCACGGTGCGCGGCCTGCGCTCGCGAATGACGATGCCCACTTCGCCCTGCGCGCACGGCACCGCCAGATCGACGTTGTAGCGGGCGCGCGCTTCGCGGATGACGTAGCCGCGTTCGGCGGCGATGCCCGCTTCCTTCAAGGCGCGCCACATCACATCGTGTTCGTGCGGGCCGAGGATCAGATCATTGATCTCCCACGCGCTGAAGAGCCGTTCACCCGTGGTGAGCACGAAGGTCAAGCGCCGCCAGCGTTTCGATGGAATGGGATGCGGCAGTTCCAGCAGCGGGCTGAGTTGCAGTTTGTAATAAGGCTCATGCGCGTGAGGATGCTGTGCTTCGTCAGGGAGCAGATCGCGTCGGGTGAGTAATTCGTGGCCGCGCACCTGCGCGTACCAGTGCACGCTAAACGCCTCAGCGCCAAAGGCCTTGGTGCAGTAGAAGGCGACGAAGTCCGGTGGAAAAAACTTAGGCGCGGTCTGCTGCGGAATGCGATACCAATGTTGATCGCGCGCCAATGCCAAATCGCGCGGCGAGTTCATCACGGCAATGAGGACAGACGAGTCGGGTTGCATGCCGTGATTCTAATATGAAATGCGTGCGGCGTAAAGCGCGATTCGGAGGCTTTCAAAACCATGGTGTATAATCTTCAACAGGAGGCTGACATGCTCAAAGTCAAAGGTGTTTACGATGGCACACGCGTTGTGCTCCTTGATCCAATCACGCTTCAGCCGAATACGGCGGTCGAGGTGCTGATCCCGGAATCGACGGTCGACGCCGAGCAGTTGTACTGGCAGCGCTTGCGGGCAGCGGGTCTCATCACGACCACGCGCGCACAGCGGCGGCAACCGCGTCAGGCGCCGCCCCCGGTCCGGGTAAGCGGTGAGCCGATGTCACAAACCATTGTTGATGAGCGGCGCTGATGGCCCAGTATTATCTCGATAGCAGCGCTCTGGTCAAGCGCTATGTGGCCGAACGCGGCACAGCCTGGATCAGCCAGGTGTGCGATACGGCCTCCGGTCATACGATCTACACCGTGCGAGTCAGCGGCGCTGAAATCATCGCGGCGCTTGTCAGGCGGTCACGCGCTGGTTCATTGTCGACGTTAGACGCTCAGACCGAGGCCGCCCAGTTCAAGGCCGATCTAGCCTACGACTATCAAATCGTTGAAGTAACCGCAGCCCTCGTCAATACGGCCATGATTCTGGCCGAACGCCACGCCTTGCGCGGCTACGACGCTGTTCAACTGGCGGCTGCTCTGGAACTGCAGACCGTGCTGACAGCCTCCGGCTTACCCGCACTGACTCTAGTTAGCGCCGATGCCGAGTTGAATGCAGCCGCAGCGGCTGAGGGTCTCACGGTCGAAGACCCGAACTTGCACCCGTAATTACCGCAACGCCTGAATCAAAGCATCGACATCCGCGCGAGTGTTGTAGCCTTGAATCGAAATTCGCACGAAGTGCCGCTCGTTCCAGCTAATCACCGGAATCTCGATCTTGAACTCGTCGTACAGTCGGCGCTTCAGTACATCGAGGTCGCAGGGCGGCAAGGGCAGGGCCGACATCTGCGTGAACCACTGCGCCTCATCCGGCGTGAGCGGTGGCAGGCCAGTCAAGGCGCTGGCTTGCTCACGCGCGTAGCGCACCAGTTCGCGACAATTACGTCTCACTTGCGGCCAGTCATGATCGCGTTGAAACTGAATCGCTGCGGGTACGCTGAGGTAAGCCGCAATATCGCGGGTGCCCTGCCATTCCTGCTCGTCGATGAACTTCGACGGGCCCGGCTTCTCGGCTTGCCACTCCCAACTCACCACCAACGGTTCGACGAACGGTTGCATCTCGCGTCGCGCATATAAGAACGCCGCGCCCTTGGGCGCAAGCAGCCACTTGTGAAGATTGCCTGAGTAGAAATCCGCGCCGAGTTCGCGCAGATTCAGATCGATCTGGCCGGGGGCATGTGCGCCGTCGACGATCGAAATGATCCCGGCCTTCCGCGCCCGATCGATCAGCGGCTTGATGGGGAGCGTGATCGCCGTCGGCGAGGTGATGTGGCTGATGAATAACACCCGCGTGCGATCGGTCACGCCTGACCAGATCGTTTCGATCACTTCCTCTGCCGATCGGATGGGCACGCTCACCGGTTGACGAATGTACTGCGCGCCCTGTTTGGTGCACAGGAAGCGCCACGTCCGATCGAGCGCGCCGTATTCGTGATCGGTGGTCAGCACTTCATCGCCGGGACGCAGCTTCAGCGATCGAGCCACGATGTTTAGTCCCACGGTGGCGTTCGTCACATACGTCACATCATCCGCCTCCGCGCCGACGAACGTCCCCAATGCTTCACGGGCCGCGCGCATCAAATCGTTGAAGCGGCGACCGAGAAATTCGACGGGCTGCCGTTCCAGTTCCAACTGCCAGCGTTGATATTCTTCGAACACCGGCTTCGGGCACGCGCCAAAGGAACCGTGATTGAGAAAGATGATGTCGGGATTGAGAAGAAAGAATTCGCGCATGGGAATCATTGGGATTTCCTGGTTTCAGGTGGATTTACCCGTTTGGACATCGATCGGGGCCGGGGCCAAAATCTTCCATGTCGGCGATATTCTCATCTCGGCGGTCTTCAGCGAGTCCCGACGATTGCACACAACGGCCGCCAGAAGAATCGTTGGATTCAGGATGCTCGCCAATGGCCGATTAGATGAGCAGTGACACTATGATACACCACACACTATGCAATCAGCAAAATCAGTTTTGATCCACGAAGGACACCAAGCACACGAAGAAAGAATAACTTAGTGGCCCTTCGTGTTCTTCGTGGATCGCTTCTTCAGCGACTCAATGATCCTCAAATCCGTCCTAGCGAAAGCATACTTCTCCAACTCGCTCATCCTCACCCACTTGAAGTCCTGCACCTGCAAGGCTTGCGGCTGACCCGACACGAGTTCGCATTCAAAGGCGTGGAGGGTGATCTTGAAGTGCGTATAGGCATGCTCGATGGACGTGATCGGTTCACCCACTTTGATGCGCACGCCCAACTCCTCTTTGATCTCACGGCGCAGACATTGCGGCAGTGTCTCGCCGGACTCGACTTTGCCGCCGGGAAATTCCCACAGGCCGCCGAGCCGTCCGCCGAAGGGACGTTGCGCGATGAGGAGGCGACCATTCTTGCGAATCACGGCAGCGGTCACATCGAAGTGGGACAAGGGCTTGCGCTTCGTTTTGAGCGGCAATCGATCTTGCAGGTTACGCTTTTTCGCGGCGCAATATTTCGCCAGCGGGCAGACGGCGCATTTGGGATTACGTGGCGTGCAGATCAGCGCGCCGAGTTCCATCAGCGCTTCGTTGAATTCGCCGGCCCCACCCCCACCCCTCACCCCCCGGCCCCCTCTCCCACGTTGGGAGAGGGGGAGCAGCGCTCCCGCCAACTGCCACAGTTCTTCACGCACCTGCGCCTCTTTCGGATCACGTTCGATGGCGAACACGCGGCACAACACTCGGATCACATTACCATCCAGCACGGGCGCAGCCACATCGAACGCGAGGCTGGCGATCGCTCCCGCGGTGTAACGTCCGATGCCGGGCAGGGTCATCAGCCCCTCGACGGAGCGCGGCCACTCGCCATGCCGCTCGTTGACGATTACCTGCGCGGCTTTGTGCAGATTACGCGCGCGGGCATAATAGCCCAGCCCTTCCCACAACTTCAGCACAGCGCCGATGGGCGCAGCGGCGAGATCGTCGATCGTCGGAAAGCGCACCAGGAAACGCTCGAAGTACGGAATCACGGTCTCAACCTGCGTCTGCTGCAGCATCATTTCACTGAGCCACACGCGGTAGGGTGTTCGATCGGTGCGCCACGGCAAATCGCGGGCATTCGCGCGAAACCAAACCAAGAGGGAATTTCGGAATGCGGAATGCGGAATGTGGAATGCAGAACGCTGAATACGATCTGTTTCTCTCGTCTTATCCACTGCCTTCTGCTTCTTGCCTCTTGCTTCTTGCATCTTGCCTCCTGCCTCTTGCCTCTTGCCTCCGCATGTTATACTACAAAACGAACGAATACGGGAGGGTGGAATGGAAATCGAAGCGAAGTTCGCTGTACCGGATGAAGCGACCTGGCTGCGCTTGCAGTCGATCGAGCAGGTGGCGGGTTATGCGTTGTCTGTGGGTAAGCTGAAGCAGGTGCATGATACCTTCATGGATACCCCCACGCGTGACATTTTGCTGTCGCGGCACGTCTGCCGCAAGCGCGAAGTCGATGGTCAGATCGTGATGACGGTGAAGAGCAATCAACAGGTGGTCGGCGCCGTCCATCGCCGTGAAGAGTTGGAAGTAACGTTGCCGTATGAAATGCCGATCGGGCAGTGGCCGCCCAGCGAGATCCGCGATCGGCTGCTTAGTCTCATCGGCGATGTGCCGCTGACGCCGTTGTTCGATCAACATCAAGTGCGCTTCGTGCGCTGGGCTTCGCACACCGTGTCCGCGGAGCGGCGGCGTGCCGGGCAAGGCGATCGGGTGGTGGCTGAGATGAGCGTCGATAAAGTGGAACTGTCGATCAAGGGCAGGACGCAGTCTTACTTCGAAGTTGAGTTCGAATTGAAAGACGCCGGGACGGAAGACGACTTGGCCAAAATCGAGGCATGTTTAATCGAGGAGTGGGGCCTGACACCTGAGCCGCGTTCGAAGTTTGCGCGTGCGCGAGATTTGGCGGGAGTGTAATGCGATCCCCAAGTTGATTTACGATCCGGACTCGAGGCTTCAGCCGGAATCCGCCTAATGAGTTTTGACGCTCAAATTCNNCATTGCCGATTTTGATTGTCAAAGTTCATAAGGCTCCACTCCAGAAGTCGCAAGCCAAACTGGGATTCGCTCAAGAGTAATCGGGATTCTACTGCGTGCCGTCCGGTTCATCCGGGCTAAACAGCACCTCGGGTTCACGCAACCTGACCGCGTGCCGGATGCGATCCCACATGCCCATGTCTTTCGTCAGATCCCAGAAGTGCCTGAAGACGTAATACGTCTTCAGGCGGCTTTGACGCCGTTCCTCGACGAGGGCCTGCAAGCCGGGCATAAAAGCCTCGGCCGCGGTGGCATCGCCAAAATAGTCCAGTGCATGGGCGCGTTCTCCGGCGATGAACTGCGGCATGAAAACGCTCCACACATCGCAATCGTGAATCTCGCCGAGCTGTTCTTGAATTTCTTTCACCACTTTGAGCGGCTTGCGCAGCCCTTTGCCGTACAGCGGCTCGAAGATTTCCAGCGTGTAGCGCAGGTGTTTGGCCGCAATGCGCATGAGATGCAGTTCGGCTACACGTTCTGGATGAGCGATGTGCGGCTCGTAGGCCAGAAATTCCTCCAGGCGCAGCACGATGGCCGCGCGCGCGCGATCGGATAGATCGGTGGGCAGTGATTCGATCTCGTAGACGCGGCCGTGGACGAGCAGCTCGTGCAGTGTTTCATACATATCGTCGAGGACGTGTTTGCCTTGCACGCGATCGAGCGTCTTGACGACTTTGACCTGCAGCCGGGCGCGCTGTTGCCGCAGGCGTAATAACAAGCGCTCAATCCCCACATGCAGCTCCGGGTCCGCAGTCCGATTGGCAAAGTCTTCTACCCACGCAATCTGCACGTCGGTATCGCGCGCTGCTCCCAAGGCGCGCGTGATGCGCCGCAGATCGACGCGCCAGCTATCGTAGTGCTTTTTCGGCAAATCGTCGCCAAAGAGCGCCAGCGCATTGCGCACGCGCCGTGAAGCCACGCGCATGCGATGCACGTACTCGATATCTTCCGCAGCGCGCACGCCCTCGATCTCTTGCGCCAGCGCCGGCAAGCGTTCTTGCAAGGCTTCCAAACCGAAAAGATAATAACTATCGACCAGGGGATCTGTCATGACTGTACCTCATGGGTAATTATCCCATCATTTTCCCGTCTGTGCATTCCAATTGTATAACAAGGCCAGGGTGCTATAATCGCACGATGATATTTCGTCGCCTTGCGTTCACCACCTTGTTCGTTGCTCTGTTGGCCGCCTGCCGCGCCACTGTGCTGGATCCGACGCTTTCGCCCACGCTAGAGCCGACCATGACACCTCATCCACCGGCGACACCCTCGCCCGCCGATCATTTTGANNTACGGCGTGCAGAATCCCGGCCTGGGCAACGCCGGAAAATGTTTTGTCGATGCCAACGGCCACAAGGTGCCATTTAGTCAACTCTATCATGCGGGTGAAGACTGGTTTAAGTTTGATGCGCGCCGGCAAGTGGATGCAAGTGGGGCCAAGGATGAACCGGTGCTGGCTGTGGCGAATGGCCTCGTCTCGTGGAAGCAGAACATCGGCGCGGAGGGTTGGGTGATCACGATCGAGCATCTGCTGGCCGATGGGTCCAAAGTGTGGTCGGCCTACTGGCACGTGGCGGATCCCACCGTCTCGATCGGTCAGCTTGTCTATCGCGGCGATGTGATCGGGCGTGTGGCCGACCTCGGCCAGAACTCACATCTGCATTGGGAGATACGCACGTGGGGCGACGGATCGAATCTATTTCCACCCACCAGCGCGGGCGGGCGCGGGACGTGCAACGGACGTATACCTGCGTTAGGCTATACGTGGGATGATCTTCTCGCGCGCACCAGCCCCAACGCGTGGGGCTATCTCGATCCGGTGAAATTCATCGAGGCGCACCGGTAATCTCGAGCGGCGACAGAATCACCCGATCGGTTGCCTGACCCGACGGTGTGCGCGCGTTCCAACGCTGACCGCTATCGGTGGCGTACAATCCGACTTGCAGGTTGTAAGTTCCGGCCGCCGCATCCGGCTTGATGGGGATGCGGACGTGCTGCACGATCACATCGCCCGCTTCCAAGCCACGCAACGCCGTATTCCAACCGTCGTATTGCCCCGCAATGCCTGCTTGATCATTTGCCACGTGCGCGAACATCGCCAGCGGTGTGCACGTATCGATGTCGCCATTCACGCGCCAATAGGTTGTGAGATCCAGCTCACTGCCAGCGGTGGTCGTCAACGGTTCAGCCTTGAAGCCGATGAGATCGATCTGATTGTTGAAGCGCAGAGGCCAATCGGTTGGCGTGCCGTCCGGTAGTTGTGGGTTACGTGCTTGCCACTCCGCTAAGTGCGCCGCGACGATCGGCCGCGCATCGACCATCCACGCGCCATCGACTTGCTGTGCCGCCGCTTTGAATTCTTTGCGCAGTGAACTATCGAAAGGTAAGGGCTTATCGACGATGTAGCGCGCCGGGCCATTAACCAATACGATCGAATCGGGATTGTCCACCCACTTGACGTTAACGCGTGTGTTTGGCGCGAGTCCCAGCGTTTGCGTGGGCACATAGAACGTGGGCGTACCGATGATCACGTCGCGTGTGACGGGCAGCTCGGGCGGATATTTCAGTTCATACAAACCGATCGAATAACCGGCGCGATCGATCGGAGTTTGATCGCGGAAATAGGCGTAAAGATCGGTGTTGCTCCATACCATGCCTAAGCGGCGGCTCGTGTTGCTGATGGCATACCAGCCCGGTTCCGGCGAATAGGGATTGAAGGCGTTGACATCTGCGCCGTAGAGAAAGTGCAGAAAACCGGGCAGAGGCGAGTAGCGCACGCCATACACTGCGGGCAGGGCGGTGCCAAAGAACGAGAGATTGACGCAGCGCAGCTTGCGTTCTTGCATCACCTGTTTGAGCGCCGGCAGGTCTTGTCCCCAATCGAGATTCGAATCCACCAAGACCCGATCGGCCTGCGCCGGCCCGCCCACAATCTCGTTGAAGTAGGAGAGATGATGTGGATAGATCGCCAGCGTGCCCAGCACCAGCCAGGCGATTAGGCCCACGCACCACGCACCACGCACCACGCCGGGGCGCGTTTGACGACTGGGTAACAAAATCTGCGCCGCTCCTCCCCCGATCACAATTACGAAAGGTAACACCGGCAAGATGTGGCGATAGCCGATGGCCAGCGGACTGATCAGCGCGAAGCTCATCAACACGATGGGCGGCAGCCACGCCGCTGCGCTGCGCCGCACTTCGTGTCGCGTGAAGATGGCGCTGAAACCGACGACGAACAGAATCAACGTGGGCAGCGGGGTCTTCAAAGCGAACGTCACCGGGAAGTAATACCACCAGCCCGTGCGGCTGATCTGTCCCAAGAGAAACGTGGGATAGCCCTGCGAATATTCCGTGAAGATTTTGATCAGGCCGTGCCAGTAGGTGGCGGCCGGCAAGCCATCCTTGATCTCGAAGCCGTAGACGATCCAGATGCAGAGCAGGGCGATAAGTCCGGCGATGACAAGTTGGCCAACGCGGATCAGTACCGCCTTCCAATAGCGCTGATTGGGTGCGGTCGGATAGGCTAACACCGCTAGCAAAAACAAAGGGGCCAGCATGACCCCCGTGAACTTCGTCGTGATGGCCGCGCCGCTGGCAACGCCGATGAGGATCAGATTCAGCCAGGTAGGCTTGCGCAGCCACGCCCCCATGCGCCACATTGCCAGCGTCATCATCAACGCCAGGCCCAGATCGGTGGTAGAGAGCCGCGCCTGCGCGATGAGATTGGGATCGAAGGCGAAGAGCGTCAGCGCCAGCAGGCCGGACTTCACCCCGAAGAGACTGCTCGCCCAACGGAAGATTATCGCGCCTAGCAGCAACCCCAACAGCGCGATCGGAATCCGGCTAATCAACACGATGGGTACGGCGCGATCGAAATTGGTCTGCCACAAAAACGTATCGCCGAAATCGTCGGTCGCGGCGTTTTGCCACGCGGGCTGATCGAGCGGCAGTTTGGGATCGAGGAAGAGCAGCGGCAGGGCGTTCCACACATTGACCAGCGGCGGATGCTCGGTCGATAAACGCGGATCACCGGTGCGGAGATAGGCGTAACCCGTGGCGAAGTGATACTCTTCGTCGAAGGCCGCTGAATTGGCCGGTGAGGCCAGCAGCACCTGTGCAAAAAAGATCAGCAGAAGCAGAACCGCAGCGATGAAGTGGACGGGACGGTGGGCAGTCATCGCGCGCGATCATACCAAAGCAGGAAGCAGGAAGCAAGAGGCAGGAAGCAAGAGGCAAGAGGCTAGAAGCAGGAAGCAAGAGGCAGGAAGCAAGAGGCAGGAAGCAAGAGGCAAGAGACAAGAGGCAAAAAGCAAAAGCCCTTCATGACTGAGGGGCTTCTGTGTCTACTTGCCTACTTATTTCCTTGCCTCCTTCTCCCTCACGTCGCAGGCGGAAAATCTCGAGAGGCAAAATGGAACTTCTTCTCCACCGTCTGCCCATCGCTCGAAGTGACTTTGTACGACTCGACGATGGCGCCCGATCGGGCTGAAGGTCGATCGCGTGTGGGGCCGCTTAACGCGGCACCTTCGCAGGAGTACTGATACTCGCCGCTGCCGCCCGTTGCTTCGATCTGGAAGGTCACAATCACTTGACTGGGATGTTCGGGATCTTTGCGCACGCGCGCGATCGTCACATTGATGTCCAATGGCCCGCTACTGGGTGGTGGTGGTGTAGGGACAGGCTCAGGCGTTGGCGGCGTCGGTACTGGTTCTGGAGTGGGCACAGTCTCTAGCGGCGGCGGCACTGGTTCCGGTGTGGGTACAGGCTCCGGCGTCGGCGGTGTTGGTGGTGTCGGCCCTGGTTCTGGAACGGGCGGCGGTGTGACACTATCATCATCAGGAACCGGCGTGCCGCCAGCTGTCCGATCGGGGCCAGGGATAACCGGCGCCTCTCCCGATAGCGGCTCAGGCGTCGGGGCCTTGGTCGCGTATTCGGCTAGCTGCGGCAGAATCGAAAAAAAATTCTCCGCTCCACCCAGTTGATACAGGCAGCACCCGATCACCGCGCGATCCTTGACCAATTCCGAATCGTACCAGGCCGCATCGTCGATCCATGCCTTTGGCGCGATGCCGGCATAGCCTACACCCGCACTCGCTTCCGAAATGACCAGCGGCGGATCGGCGTTGTATGGCGCGAGCAGCCGATACGCGCGGCGATAACGCGTGGCGAGATATGGGGCCGATGCTTTTAAGGTAACGAAGTCGAGTCCGTATTCATGCAGCAATAGAATGTGACCGTTTGCTTTAGCCATTTGCAGTGATGGCACCAGCTCAAGCCACGCCTGATCGCGGGTGAAAGGCTCACCCACTGCAGGATGTTTGACATCTTTGGGATTGCCGGCGCTGAAAGCATACAGCGCCAACTTGAAATGATTGGCTTCGGCAATCGTCATGCACTCGATTGAAAAAGCATTGAGCCAGGTGAAGCCGCTGAGTAGCGCCGGATCCTGTTCATTCAGCGGCGCATAATAGTGCGCTTGGTTCAAGGCCCAGACCGGCATCATCAAGGCCATCCAGTCGCGCGCGGTCTGTACCGGATCGCCCGAATAAATTGACCCCGGGCCATCGCCGATCTCGTTTTGGTGAACATCGTTTTGAGTGCGGAAGATAAGGACGGTCTCGGGACTGACCTGCTGCAAGTCGGCCCACACGCTTTGACCGACGGAGAAAATTACGGGCACGGGAGAACCGGCGGCGGCGCACTTTCGCAGGTAATCGCCAAAGCCGCGCCGATTGCCACTGGAAATGTGCAAACCTAATTTACTCATCGCGGCACGCTCCTTAAGAAAAATAGTGTAACTGCTCAACCGTCATGCCCGAGTGCTGTCGCCATGCGCGCCCCCGCGCTTTGCGCGGACAGGGCGTATCGGGCATTCAGATTGACTGTTGACAAGTGATGCGACCAGGGCATCTGGATTCCCGCTAACAGCACGCGGGAATGACGCTGCCGCGACGGCTGAGCAGTTGCAAAATAGTCAACAATCACGCCAACATATACTCGATGATCAAGCGTACGGTAGCGACTAACGAATCGATGTGCGTGCGCTCGTAGTGATGGCTGGCGTCCACGCCCGGCCCGATCAGCCCGGCGATCACATCCGCGCCCGATCGCCACATCGGCCCCACGTCCGATCCATAGTAGGGATAAATATCCAACTTATACGGAATGTCGGCGCTCTGGCACAACTGCACCAGCTGCTGCCTCATCTCCAGCGAATACGGCCCGCCGGAATCTTTGACGCAAATGCCTACGGAAAATTCGTCGCTATTCTGGCCAGGGCCGACCGCCGCCATATCCACCGCCAGCACTTCTTTCACGTCGGCGGGGATGCCCGTCGACGCGCCATGACCTACTTCTTCGAAGTGGCTGATCAAAATTGTCGTGCGCTGCGCGGGGCGCAGCCCGGCATCGAGCAGGGCTGCGCACGCTCCCGCGATGCAGGCCACACTGGCCTTGTCGTCCAGATGGCGCGATCGGATGAAGCCGGTGTCGGTCACTTCAACGCGCGGATCGAAGGCGATGAAGTCGCCTACGTCGATGCCCAGCTGGCGCACTTCCAGCCCCGATCGAACCTTGGCGTCCAAGCGGACTTCCATGGTTTGATCGCTGCGCTCGGCCCTTTCCACTTCCGGTCCGCTGTGGATATGCACCGAGGCCTTGTGCGGCAAAATCGTGCCGCGATAGATGATTTCGTTGGCCGTGATAACTGAACAGCTTTCACCTTCCACGCTGTTCCATGCAAACCCGCCCAGGCGGCTCAAATGCAGTCGCCCGTTGAGTGGATCGATCTCTTTCACCATGGCGCCCAGCGTGTCCACGTGCGCCGTCAGGGCGCGTGGCCGGGTGGCCGACCTGCCTTGCCAGGTCGCAATCAATCCGCCTTTGGTATTGAAGCGCGTGTCCAATTTCAGGTTCGTCAGCGTTTCGCGCACAAAGTGTTGGGCCTGGGTGGTGTAGCCGGTGGGGCTGGGCGTCTTGAGCAGCTGCGTCAGGAAATCGACGATGAACCGCACGTCGATATCGATGTTGCGCTTGCCGGCTTTGACCTTGGCAAGCACCGGTGCTGTAGGAGAGGAACCGGGTTTCCGGGGTTGCTGCGGCGCTGCGATTTTCTTCGCCATGCTTGCCTCGCGCTTCTTGAAATGCGGGATTTTGCGGTTGCCGTAATGCGACCATTGACCTAATTTACAAGACCATTTCGATTATAGCATAAGGCTGCCCAGAAAATGAAATCGGCGGCGGCTTTGCTCAGACCCGTTCGATCAGGTATAATCGCGGCGCTCTATCAGGAGATGATCATGCTGGGAAAATTCAANNACGATCTGGAAGCGCTGTTGATTCAGGCCGATGTCGGCGTTGAAACGACGGGCCTCGTCCTCGATCGTGCGCGGGCGCGGGTGAAAGCCGCTGGGATTACGCGTGCCGATAAGCTCAAGGACATTTTGAAGCAGGAACTGCGCGCGATGTTGGTAATACCGGAGCCGATCGATTGGCTGGAGGCCGCCGATCTGCGCGTGGTGTTGATCGTCGGTACCAACGGTTCCGGCAAGACGACGAGCATCGCCAAGTTGGCGGCGTGGTTGAAGTCCAATAACCGATCGGTTTTGTTGGGCGCCGCCGATACCTTCCGTGCGGCGGCAGGCGATCAACTGGAGATCTGGGCCGATCGGGCGGGCGTGCCCATCATCGGCGGGCAACCGGGCGCGGATCCCGGCTCGATCGTGTTTGATGCGATCCAGGCGGCTACTTCGCGCAACACCAATGTGCTGCTGGTCGATACGGCTGGCCGGTTGCATACCAAATTTAATCTCATGCAGGAATTGAAGAAGGTGCGGAATGTCGCGGTGAAGGCGCTGCCCGGCGCGCCGCACGAAACCTGGCTGGTACTCGACGGCACCACGGGACAGAACGCGCTGATCCAGGCCAAGCAGTTCAAGGAAGCGGTCGAGGTGACGGGCGTCGTCATCACCAAACTCGACGGCACCGCGAAGGGCGGCATGGTGTTTGCCGTCTCGCATGAACTCAATCTGCCCGTGCGTTTCGTGGGCACCGGCGAGAAGCTGGGCGACATTGCGCCGTTTGACCCCGACGGCTTTGTCGACGGGTTATTTGACACCGATCAGCCTGCGGGAGAAGCCCCGGCTGAATAACATCTGGATGCTGAAAGAGAGCCGTCATGGAAGAACTCCTTGCTCATCTCACCGAACTCAATGCCAAGATCGCGCAGCTGTTGGAGCGTCTTTGACATCGCGAACAAAGCGCGAAAAATTGAGGAGCTAGAGCGGCAAGCCAGTCAGCCGGATTTCTGGAATGATTCTTCCGTCTCGCAAGCGGTGATGAAAGAACTCAACGATCTGCGCGGCCTGGTTGAAGGCTGGCAGGCGTTGGCGCAGCGCGGACGCGATGCCGCCGATTTGGCGGAAATGGACGATGCCTCGATCGAGGCTGATCTCACCACTGAGGCCACCGCCATTCAAGCCGAGCTCGATCAGCGCGAATTGCTGTTGATGCTCTCCGGCCCGCACGATCGCGGCAATGCGCTCATGTCGTTACATGCCGGCGCCGGCGGGGTGGACGCCGCCGATTGGAATGGCATGCTCTTGCGCATGTTCTTGCGCTGGGCCGAACAGCGCGGTTTCAAGGCCGATGTGGTCGATCAAGTGGAAGGTGAAGAGGGCGGCGTCAAGAATGCGACGATCACCATCGCCGGCGAATATGCCTACGGCTACCTGCGCTCCGAACGCGGTGTGCATCGCCTGGTGCGATTGTCGCCCTTCGATGCCGCGCACCGGCGTCACACATCTTTCGCGTTGGTCGAAGTCTGGCCCGAACTGGGTGAAGGCGAAGAGATCGACATCAAACCGCAGGAAATCAAAATCGATACATACAAGTCGGCGGGCGCGGGTGGTCAGAACGTGCAGAAGAATGAGACAGCCATCCGCATCACGCACTTGCCGACCGGCATCGTGGTGACGTGCCAGAACGAACGCAGCCAGACGCAGAATCGTGAAACGGCGTTGAAAATTCTGCGCGCCAAGTTGTTCGAGTTGGAAGAAGAGAAACGGCAGAAGGAATTGCAGAACCTCAAGGGTGAGCATATCAAAGCCGAATGGGGCAGCCAGATCCGATCGTATGTGCTGCATCCCTATCAGCTGGTCAAAGACCATCGCACCGAACACGAAAGCGGCAACACGCAAGCCGTGCTGGATGGTCGCCTGGATGATTTCATGGACGCCTATTTGCGCTATCGGTTGGGTGAATGAGCCAACGTCCTCGAATTTTTCACTTGACAGCGGCTCGCATTCAAAGGATAATCTAATCAGTTATGGGGGATAAGTCCCCACCCCATTTTTCTTTGCTATCCTTTAGAAAGGAGGAGGTGGTGCTTATGTGTAAGAGTGAATCACAATCGCCGTGCAGCCACCTCCCGAAGTTCTAGGGAAGGCTGCACGGCGAACCAGCAAAGCGGGTCTGACTTGTTCAGGCCCGTTTTGTTTTGCCTATGAAGTGCCGAGTGTATATTGTTTCTGTGATGGTTCGCAATGCCGCGCGTCTTGCACGTCTCTCATGCTATAATCCACGTTAGTCAAGTTGTCCCTCATCGCCATCGAGGCGGACACAGTGACAGACGACGGTTCCTCATCTAATTCAATCACCTCTATCAGTGGCGGTGTCAACCTCGACGCAGAGCGCGATGTCAACATCGGCGGCGATGTCGTCGGCCGCGATAAGATCGTTCAGAACATCCAGAATATCTATCAGCGCGCGCTTACCGCAACCGAAGAAGCAAAGCAGGCTCGGTCGATCGAAGTCGCATATTTGGCACAAGGCGTCAGCGCGTTTGCTCAACGCTTGCAGGCGCGCGCAGGCGAGCCAACGGATGCCGGCAAGGGTGGCCCTTACAAAGGTCTGCTCGAATATCGTCTGAGCGATGCCGATCTCTTCTTTGGCCGAGATCGTGCGATTCGTGAATTGCTTGAACATCTGCAACGCGGTCCGCTAACTGTTCTGCACGCCGAATCGGGTGCAGGCAAGACCTCGCTGTTGCAAGCCGGCATATCACCACGTCTGATCGCTGCTGGTCATCTGCCCATCTATCTTCGCCCATACAACGTGGCACCCACACTTGCTCTCAAACGTGCCTTTCTCCCGAATTTGAGCGACACACCCAATCTGGCCCAGGCTCCATTACGCGACTTTCTTTCACGCGTCAGTAATGTGCTGGGGACAGTAACAACGCTATACATCTTCCTTGATCAGTTCGAAGAGTTTTTCACCCAACTGGATGAAACGGCCCGGCCTGAATTCGTGCGCGAGATGGCCGAATGCCTGGAAGACGAAAGTCTCAATGTCCGTTGGGTGCTGGCGCTGCGCAGCGAGTTCTTCGGGAATCTCGCCAGTTTCCGTCCGCGCATTCGCAACCCGTTCGAGAACGATTATCGTTTGAACCGTCTGACGCATGACGAAGCGCGTGACGCTGTGACCAAACCAGCAGCGCAGCGTGGCATTTCGTTTGAAGATGGGCTGATTGATACTATTCTCAACGATCTTGGCAAAGACGAAGTCGAGCCGCCGCAGGTACAACTTGTGTGCTCGACGTTGTATGAGACTCTGCCTTCTGATACGAAAGTCATCACGCGCGAAATGTACGACACGCAAGGCGGCGCTGCCGGCATTCTGCGCGAGCATCTGGGCCGCGTCCTGAAGCGCGACCTGCCCGCCGAGCAGCGCCCAATAGCACAACGCCTACTTGAAGAATTGATCACCTCTGACATCCATCGTGTGATGCGTACCCATACTGAGTTGACTAACACACTTACAGCGCAAGGTGAGAAAGCCGAAACACTTGATGCCGTGCTAAGCCAATTGGTTGATAGCCGTTTACTTCGGGTTGAAGAAACTGAAAGCGAACCATCTTATGAATTGGCGCATGACTACTTGCTAGGCGAGATCAAGCTTGACCCGGCAGTACAGGCGCGCAAAGCCGCGCAAGAGTTGTTGGATCAGGAAGTTCACGCATATCAGCGTTATGCTACGTTGCTGAGCGATGACAAGCTGGCGATCATAGAGACGCGGCGCAGCGAGCTGGTCTTGAACAATGATGCGACAGCGCTGATTCAAAAAAGCGAACGCGCGCTGAAACGCCGGCAACGCTTTGTATTCGGCGGGATCGGCCTGGTCATCGTGTTGTTTATCGTTGGAGTGCTATCGGTGCTGGCGGCCATTGGTGCGCAAAGCATTGCGAATCAAGCGGAAGCGAGAGTCGCGATCGCTAACGAATCTTTGAAAAGAGCGTTTGAGAAATCCGGCGTCGTCCCGATCGGTAGCAGTCCGAGTGCTTTGGCTTACGATGGCGCGCGGCTGTGGGTCTGTAACTATGGTGATAACACCGTGCAGGCGATTGACCCGACGACGGGCGATGTGGGTGCACCGATCAAGGTCGGCAATGGCCCGATTACACTAGCCTACGACAGCGCACGACTGTGGGTCGCCAACTCTAAAGATGGCACGGTGCAGGCAATCGACCCAACGACGGGCCATGTGAGTACACTGACCAAGGTCGGCACCTACCCGATTGCATTGGCCTATGACGGCGCGCGGCTGTGGGTTGCCAATTATAGTGACGGCACCGTGCAGGCGATTGACCCGACGACGGGCGACGCGATAGCGGGCGCGCCGATCAAGGTCGGCACCTACCCGATTGCGTTGGCTTATGACGGCGCGCGATTGTGGGTCGCCAACTCTGGTGACGGCACTGTGCAGGCGCTTGACCCGACGACGGGCGACGAGGGCGCGCTTGTTAAGGTTGGCACCTACCTGGCTTCGCTATCCCGCAACTACATGGTTGCGCTGGTCTACGACGGCACTCGGCTGTGGGTCGCTATTGGGGGTGGCGACACCGTGCAGGCGATTGACCCAGCGACAGGCGATGTGGGTGCGCTGGTCCAGGTCGGCAAGGACCCGCGTGCGCTGGCCTACGACGGCGCGCGATTGTGGGTTGCCAACAAGAACGATGACACCGTGCAGTCGGTTGACCCGACGATGGGCGACGTGAGCGCACCCATACGGGTTGCTACACGCCCAAGCGCACTGGCCTACGATGGTTTACGGCTTTGGGTCGCCGATTACTATGATGAAACCATACAGGCGATTGACCCAGTAATGGGCAAGGTAGGCGCGCCGATCAGGGTCAGCGATGGCCCGATTGCACTGGCCTACGACGGCGCGCGGCTGTGGGCCGCCAATTTTGGTGACAGCTCGGTGCAGGCGATTGACCCGGCTACGGGCAAGGTGGGCACACCAATCCAAGTCGGCATCTTTCCGTGTGCGCTAGTCTACGACGGCGCGGTACTGTGGGTCGCCAGTTATGGTGAGACCATACAAGCGCTTAACCCGGAGACGGGTGACTTGGGCAAATCGTTCAAGGTTGGCACTAAGCCTATTGCACTAGCATACGATGGCGTGCGGTTGTGGGGTACTAACATTGTTGATAATTCCGTGTGGGCGCTTGACCCAGCGACCGGCAAGGTGGGTGCGCCGATCATGATTGGCAACTACCCACGTGCGTTGGCCTATGATGGTGCGCGGCTGTGGGTCGCCAACAGAGACGATGACACCGTGCAAGCAATTGATCCTACAACAGGTGACGTGGATACAACAATCAAGGTTGGTACCAACCCGATTGCGTTGAGCTATGATGGAAAACGACTATGGGTCGCCAACGAGGATGATGGTACTGTACAATACATCCTCACGTACAAACGCGACAACGAACGAGTAACGAAGTGACGCTGTCGCATCGAATCGACCCTGTTGCTTCAGGAACTCTATGCCCAACAACACCGACAAATCGATCGAACAATGGCTGTGGGATGCAGCCTGCTCCATTCGCGGCGCAAAGGACGCGCCGAAGTACAAGGACTACATCCTGCCGCTGGTCTTCGCCAAGCGCCTGTGCGATGTGTACGACGACGAAATCAATCGCATCGCGCAGGAGGTGGGCGGTCGCGCCAAGGCGTTCAAACTCGTCGCGCGCGATAAGAAACTCGTGCGCTTCTACATCCCGCTCCAGCCGGCCAATGCCGACGAACCTGTCTGGTCGATCATCCGTACCCTGGCCGACAAGATCGGCCAGCAATTGACCACTTACCTGATCGAGATTGCCAAGGCCAACCCGCAACTCGGCGGCATCATCGATCGGGTGGACTTCAACGCGACGACGCACGGCCAGCGCGATATTTCCGACGACCGCCTGAGCGCCCTCATCGAACAGATCAGCCTGAAGCGCCTGGGGTTGAACGACGTGGAAGCCGACATCATCGGCAAGAGTTACCAGTACCTGATCCGCAAGTTCGCCGAGGGAAGCGGCCAGAGCGCGGGCGAGTTCTACACGCCGGATGCGGTCGGGACGATCATGGCGTTGATCATGGACCCCGAACCGGGCATGAGTGTCTACGATCCGGACTGTGGTTCAGCCAGTCTGCTCATCCGCTGCGAACTGGTCGCCGAGGAGAAAGCACGCCGGGCCAAGATCAAACAGGCGGCCCCGCTCAAGATGTACGGGCAGGAATACATCGCCACTACCTGGGCGATGGCGAACATGAACATGATCATCCACGACCTGGAAGGGACCATCGAGATCGGCGATACGTTCAAGAATCCCAAATTCTTCGAGACCCAGACCCTAAGGGTTTCGCAAACCCTTAGGGTTTTGAAAAAGTTCGACCGCGCCGTGGCGAACCCGATGTGGAATCAAGATTGGTTCAGCGAGAAGGACTACGATGCCGACGAGTTCAACCGTTTTCCGAAAGGCGCGGGCTTCCCCGGCAAGCAGAGCGCCGATTGGGGCTGGGTGCAGCACATCCTCGC
>PMCF01000154.1 GCA_003154115.1 Anaerolineae bacterium | reverse complement strand
TCGAACTCGCACGCCTGCCCGATGATGATGGGGCCAGCGCCGAGAATGAGGATGGAGTGAATGTCGGTTCGTTTGGACATGGTTAATTGTTGATGGATGATTTCTGATTGTTGATTGAGAACCGCGCTGCCAGGCAAGCGTTGACTACCAGCGTCATTGCGAGCGCTCCCCGCTTTGCGGGCAGGGCGTGCGAAGCAACACATGCGGTGCAGTGGAGTATAACGCAAAAGTGTTGGTGACTTGTGGGATACGCTCCTGCTGGATGGCACATCCAGCGTCTGGTGGCGCCGGATGTGCCATCCAGCGCGAGCGTGGCCGGGCAGTATGCACGCCCTACAGTTTTGCGTTATACCCGGTGCAGTGCTCCCGTCGCCGTGACAGATCGGATGCTGTGCAACCAGTGGTACAGCTTGCTTCGTCGCATCCTTCGACTGCACTATGTTTCGCTCACGCCGTGCCCGTGAAGCGGCGGCGCGCTGGGCGGGATGCTCCTCGCAATGACGGCGACGTAGTTTCCATCAGTTTTATAAACTCTTCAAATAGGTATCTAGCATCATGTGGTCCCGGTGCTGCCTCAGGATGGTACTGAACGGAGAACGCGCGCAGAGAAGACGCACGCAAACCTTCGACGCAATAGTCATTGAGGTTGACATGGGTGACCTCCACGCCTGGCGGCAAGCTGTCCGCAGCGACGGCGAAGCCGTGATTGTGACTGGAGATTTCCACGCGATTCGTGTCGAGATTCTTCACGGGTTGATTGCCGCCGCGATGACCGAACTTCAACTTGTAGGTTTTGCCACCTAACGCCAAGCCTAGCAATTGATGACCGAGGCAAATACCGAAGATCGGCACGCGGCCTAATAACTGTTTGATGTTGTCGATGGCGTATGTCACCGCGGCTGGATCGCCGGGACCGTTGGAGAGAAAGACGCCATCAGGATTCAGCGCTAGAACTTCGGAGGCGGGTGTCTGTGCGGGCACGATAGTCACGCGGCAATTGTGCGCCGTGAGCAGGCGGAGAATGTTGTGCTTGATGCCGTAGTCGTAGGCGACGACGTGAAAAATATTGCGTGGTGCGTGGTGCGTAATCGACCAGGCATACGAGTCAAGGCAGGTGACTTCTTTCGCCAGATCGAGGCCGTTCATGTCGGGGGCCGATCGGGCGAGGGTGATCAAGCGATCGGGTTGAGGGTCAACGCTGGAGAGCGCGGCGTTCTGCGCGCCGATCGTGCGAATGTGCCGCACCAGCGCGCGTGTATCCACATCGCTAATCGCCACAACGCCGCGCTCGCGCAGATAGTCAGCGAGCGATTGCGTGGCGCGCCAATTGCTGGTAAGCGGGCTGGCCTCGCGCACGACAAAGCCGGACAACCACGCGCGCCGTGATTCATCGTCTTCGTCGTTGACGCCGGTGTTGCCGATATGCGGCTGCGTCATCACGACGATCTGGCCGTGATACGACGGATCGGTGAGGATTTCCTGATAACCGGTGAGGCTGGTGTTAAAACAAATTTCGCCGGTGCGTTCGCCGATCGCGCCAAACGCGCGGCCCGGCCACAACGTTCCATCGGCCAAAGCGAGGAGACAGGGAATTACTGCTGGTTCGCCCAAAACACACACTCCCTTGTTTTGGCATGTCAGTATAGGGGTGATCGGTTAATTCGCCAACCAGTCAATGAGACTTGTTGTAACAACTATGCCTATTCAGGCAGCGCGATGTAGCGCCGATTGATCTGCTCAGCGCCCAGCCACGGATCGAAGACGATCTGCACCTGGCCCTCGCCCTGACCGATTTGCAGGATCACCCAACCTTCGGCTTCACCGCCCGGATACAGATACGCCTGCAAGGCCGGTTCCGGATCGACCACGGCCGGCGCGCGATACAGCACGTTCTTGTCGCCGATCGATTTGAACGAGCCGCTGTCGAGCATGACGAAGCGATCCTGCGGGTTGAGGTTCTTCACGCGTGCGCGCACCGCCAGATACTCCATCCCTTCAGCAGGCGGATCGTTGTATTGATTGACGGCCTGCGCCATTTCAAAGGCTTTACTGCCGCGCACGGCTTCCAACACGGTGAGCTGCCAATCGTCTGTGATCAATGTCTCGTTCAGGGCCGCCGGTTGTTTATGCGTACGACCGGAGTCGGTGGGCGTCAAAGCGTTGAGGCCAGGATCGACCGCCAACGCCGTGCCAGGTTTCAACGCAATGAATACGGATTGAGCTTCACTGGCGCTTAAGGGATCGAACTCCACCATCAACTGACCTTCGCCCTGTCCGATCTCGTAAGCGATCCAACCTGTGCTTTCGCCGCCAGAGAATAATTCGGCCTGCAGCTGTGGCGGGGGCGGCACTACGCCAACCGGCAGGTAGCGCGTCAAACGATCGCCGGTGAGCTTGAAATCGCCCCCCGAAATGCGATGCGATTGCCCATCGGTGTGCAGGCTCTTGACGCGCGCCTTGATCAGCAGATATTCTTTGCCGGCGGGCGCGGGGTCATTGAATTGATTCGCCGCGTGGATCAGCTGCGCGGCCTCCTCGCCGCGCTTTGATTCGAGCAGCTGCACTTGCCAGTCGCCCGACTGCACGATGGCATGCGGCGGCAGGGGATTGCTGCGGCTCTGGCCGGGTTCGGGTGTGGCGGTGGGGACGGGCGTGGGCGTGTCCGTTGGCAAAGGGGTGGCTGTGGGCCGAGGTGTCGCCGTCGGAATGGAGGTTGCCGTCGGTGGTCGGCGCGTGGGTTCCGGCGTAGCGGTCGGCTGATTGAGCGCCGTCGTTACAGTGGATGCGACACGACTCACCACCAGCACCGCCGCTCCAATGCCCAGGCAGATAAACACCGCGACCAGACCGATGATGATCAGTTCTTTGCGGGCCAATCCGAGGAGACGCTTGGGGTGTTGTGGAGAAGCCATAGGCACCCTCCATGAAGTGTAAAACGTAAGGCGTAAAATGCAGATGAAATATTCACCAGCTAAACTATTTTGGCCCAACTCGCGGCGCAAGGTCGGTCTTTAGCGTCATAGGCCCGCCCGCATTTGTTGCGAGGAATGAGATCACCCATGCACTCATTTCATTTCCGATCGGTGTACTTCCTCTGTCATACCTAGCCGTTCGAAAATCGCGCGCGCTTCTCGCTGCAGCCGTTCACTTTGGTCTTGTTCACCGCGCTGAGCGGCATACTTCGCCCAGGCTTGCAATGTTCGTGCGCGCTCTCCCTCCATCCCGGTTTCGGCAAAGACACGGGCGCTTTCCGTGAAACAGGCCACGGCATCATACTGTTCAGTGCCGACGAGGATCGGCTCGGTTAAGCGCGCTGCCACCAGGCCCAAGGCACGCCAGGCTGTGCCGATATATTCAGATGCTTCTCTCTCCTGTCCCAGTTCCAGCGCTCGCCGCGCCGTCTCCACCGCTTCAGCAATTTGGCCCTGCGCCAAGCACGCTTCGGTGAGAAAACAATATGTTTCGGACAAAGCGAACCAGCCGTGGGACACGTCTGCCATCTGAATGACCCGCCGCAATACGGCTTCAGCAGCGCTGTATTCTCCGAGTCCCACCTGTGCCCCGCCCAGATTGTTGAGAGATAGAATTTCGCCTAACCGATCCCCAATTTCGCGCGAAAGAGTCAGGGCATCCTGATACAATACCGTGGCCGCCTGATAATCTCCCCGCGCTCGAGCTACCTCGCCTAGATTGTTCAACATCGTCCGCACGCCATTCCGATCGCCCAGTTTTTGAAACAGTGCCAGCGCACGCTCATAGTAATGGCGGGCTTGTTCATAGCTTCCCTGCATTCCGTGAATACCACCGAGCAAATTCAGGATGTCGCCCAGAGTGTCCTCGACATTCAAGTTGACACTAAGCGCCAGGGCTTGCTCGCTTAATGCCAGGCTTGTTTTAACATCGCCCAGTCTGACCAGGGCAAAGCCTTTTTCATATAAAGCATTGGCTAACAACACTTCTGCCCCGAGCTCCCGGGCAGTTTTTTCCGCCTCTTGAGCACTGTCTAGAGCTGCGTGATAATCTCCCTGTACCTGGTGAACGCGCGATAGCCAAATCCAGGCTTGCGCCTGCGCCACGCGGTCGCCTGACGCAGAAGTGACGGCCAGCATTGTTTCGAACGCTTGTGTCGCCTCGGCAAAACGAGCTTGTCCGCGCAGCACTTCGCCTAAACGCCTGTATAGGTCGGCTTGCCAGACGGCCCGGTGCAAATCTCGATCGTTTTGGGGAGGCAAGAAAGTCAACGCCTGCTGGTAATAGCCAATCGCCGCATCCAGGGCAAAAGTAGCCTGAGCTTGTTTGCCTGCCTCAGCATACCATTCGGCGGCTAAGGCTTTTTCGTCGGCTCGTTCGTAGTGTGTGGCAATCACTGCCGCCCATTCCTGGACACGCTCGGCGGTGGCCTGTCTCAGCCACTCGGCCGAACGCTTATGGAGGACACGGCGCAGTTTTTTGAGCGTATATTCATACGATACGTCCCGCAATAAGGCGTGCTTGAAAAGAAATTCTTCTTGTCCCGGCAATTGTGAGCTAGGCTTGTGGAATACTAGATCGCGCCGTCTTAAGGCTTCCCAACATGCTCCTGGTATCTGACACTGCCCAATATATTCCACGGCGCCATTCCAAAAAGCTCGCCCCACGACCGAGGCCCATTGTAAGGTCGCGCGTTCCGTAGGCTCCAAACACTCTAAGCGTGCCTGTAATACTCCTTGCACTGTTCCGGGAACGCTTAACCCCACCAACCGTTCTGAGTTAACGTGCCACAGGCGAGTGGGCTCACGGGTATCCGTTTCGATGACGCCCTGCTCGATCAGCCAATTCACCAGCTCTTCAATAAAATAAGGATTACCGGTTCCCCGCTCTACGAGCAGCGCAACCAACCAATCCGGCGGAGTCGGTAATCTTTGTAGCAACTCGCGCGCTAGATCGTTCGCCGATTTATCGGAGAGCGGCGTCAGATCGAGACGAGTGTGATAGGCAATCGGGTGGGTGAGATCCGTTTGGCCCCACAGCACCGATCGTTCCCACAACGCCGGCCGCGCCAAACCGATCACGCAGAGTCGCCAGGCGTGCTGCTCCGCAAAAAGGTCAGCCAGCAGCGTCAGCGATTCTCCATCCGCCCAATGCAGATCTTCCAACAATAAGACCGTGGGGTGATCAGCGCACAGCTGCGCCAGATACGCGCGAAACAGCACGGCGGCGCGACCACGGATTTGGCGCGTATCTTCAGCGATGTGAACGATCCACCGGCTGTGCCTAAAATCCAAGCCGACGAGTTGCCCGATAAAAGCCGCGGCTTCTTCGCCCAGCTGGGGGCCAAGGACCTCCGCTAGCCCGGTCGTCAATTTGTCACGGGCGATGGCTAGTTCATCGCCATCCGTAATCTGAAATCGGGAGGACAGCAGGTTACGCAGCAGATAATAGGGAGTGTGTTCGGTTTGGGGCCACGCGCGGGCCTTGAAATACCAAATGTCTTCGGGGCGCAGTTCAATCCATTTTTCAAATTCATACAGCAGACGGCTTTTGCCGATACCGGCTTCGCCTGAAACAGTGACCCACTGCAAGCCGGCCCCCTCAAAAGCGCGCTGGTAAGCCGTCTGTAAAATAGACAACTCGCCATCGCGCCCGATGGTGCGGGTCGTCACGCCGGCCAGGCCCCGCGTCTGCATGTGAAAAGCGCGTGGTTTCTCTCGCAAAACAACGACGGTATGGACCGGCTCGGCTTTGCCCTTGACGGTCAATGGCGGCTGTGGTTCGACGTCAAACAAACCATGAATACGATCGTAAGTCTCCTGGCTGATCAAAACTCCATTGACCGGCGCCGCATGTTCCAGACGCGACGCCAGGTTAACCGCGTCGCCGATGACATTTCTTTCACCCGTTGAAACGACATGTGAAATCGAGGCCAAGCCCGTGTTGATGCCCACGCGCATCGCTAGAGCGATTTGCTGTTCGGCGCGAAACGCGGCCAGCTCGGTCTGCATTTCCAACGCGGCACGCACTGCCTGGATGGGATCCTGTTCGACGGCCTGCGCGAGGCCCCAGACGGCCATGACGGCATCGCCAATATGCTTNNTGATCCAAGTGAGGCCAGAGCCGGCTCAATAAGTCCTGCACTTCTTCCGCATCGAGTTTTTCTGAGAGCGCGGTAAAACCCGACACATCGGCAAACAGAACCGTGAGGAGTTGACGTCTTTCGCTATCTGCCTCCGCCGGGGGAGCGGCGGCCTGGAGTGTCGCCAGTTTTTCACGCAAAGGCGCTTGGGCCGTCTCAACCACCAGACTGCCCAAGATGGAACGCTGCGCTTCTAGCGCTGCAATGGTTTGCTCGATCTGCTCACGTTCGCTCATGCGGACTGGTGCCCATCCAGAGAGGAATCAAGCCGAGATACCGTGATTGAATCCAATTACAGTAAGGATTATAACAGCCCGAACTGGGTCGTCAAGAGAGAATGGCCTCTCCCTATATTCTATGATAGAATTCTTACGGGTGCACTCAATCAATCTGAGTACACTATTGCGCTACCACCATCACATCCTAACGTTAGCAGAACATTCCTCAATGCGTAGGTCTTGTCTATGAATTCTGGGGGGACACTCATAGGAGCTTGCGCGCCTCCAGTTTGACGGTTAATTCATTCTCAGCTAAGCGAGCATGGAAGGGAGGAGGTGTCTATCCAACAACGTGACTGTTACCGCGTGTCGTAAATCCTGTTATGCGTGGCAATCCAGGACAACAACGTCAACCAGCGATCTATGGTTCAGTCATCTGTTTGATTAACCCATCAGCAGATCAGTCATTCAATCAGGAGGCCAAAATGATTCGCAACCGACTCATGCGGTGGCTGCTGTGTCTTGCCGTGGTGTTATTGGTAATGATTACCATGCTGCGCATTTCCAGTCTGGCTGCCAAAACACCGCTGGAACCATCCGGCGCGGTCGATCCACGCCTTCAAGCAGTAGGCAACGATCTTCAAGCGCTACCCGTTTATCCCGCGACCGATACCACCCGCCATAGCGCAGCGAAACCAGTCGCGCCCGTGGAGGGACCAACGCCTGTGCCCGATAACACTCGCCGTTCGAACGGCTTCGCGTTGAGCCTGGCCGATCAACGAGGTTTCAAGGGGATGCCACGGCTTACGCTCAGCGCGCCGGCGGGCAAGCCCGGGGATGCTGTTCGGATCGTAGGGCGCGGCTATGCCCCCCAGCAACGAATCGATCTCTATTGGGATGGTGTCAATGTCACCGGACGCCAGGCGATAATCACCGAATGGGACGGAACCTTTGCCACATTGTTTGATATTCCTCACCCGATGACAAACGGCGTTCACACGATCAAGGCGCTTGAAGCACACGCAAGTGGTGCGTTGCAAGCCGCCTCCAGTCAGGTCAGTGCCGGCGGTCAGGCTACCTTCGTGGTGAATGGCGGGCTGCCCCCTGGCTCAGCGCTGCCTTCGTTGACCCCCGAACAAGTTCATCTATCGATCCAACCGGCGACAGACACGCTGCCCAACCGACCAGCCGCGGTTAAGGCTTGGACGTTTGCGGTATACCTGGCAGGGGACAACAGCTTGTCCGATTATGCCGATATCAACCTCCAGCAGATGGCGGCAGCCGCGCATACGAATCCGAATGACAACGTCAATGTCGTCGTGTTGGTCGATAAGAAGACCTTGCCCACCAAGTATTATCGAATTGACAGCACCGGCCTGGCTGATGTCACACCAGGGAGTGTCAGTGGAAACATTGACACCGGCAGCCCGCAGAAATTCGTAGACTTCATGACCTGGGTGAATGCTAATTATCCAGCGAATAAGTACGCGGTGGTCGTCTGGGATCACGGCGGCGGCTGGAAAGCCGTTGAATCGGACGATCCCACTGGCGACTATTGGAATATGAGTGAGCTGCGCACCGCCCTGCAGGGCGGGCTGGCCGCGCTCGGCAAACCCCAATACGACATCTTGATCTTTGATGCCTGTCTGATGGCACAATATGAAGTAGGGTTAACCATCAAAGACTACGTGAATGTGCTGGGGGCCTCTGAGGAAACAGTGCCGGGCGTTGGCACACCCTACGACAAGTACTTGCCGACCCTGTTGACCAATCCCGGTGTAACAGCAGACGCCTTTGGCGCGGATTTGGTCGCAAAGTATGGTGCATTTTATGGTCCGGCCGGGGCTGGCGCGTCTCCAGAGTATACCTTTAGCGCCCTTAAGCTGGAGGCGCCATTCGATTCGCTCCAGACTAAAGTAAACGCTTTTTCCAACGCGTTGTTGGTGGTCGGTCCAACTTCGGCAGGCGACATCCAACTGGCCCGCGATGCTGCCCGGAAATATCACGACGAAGACTTTGTGGACCTGGGCGATTTTGCGCTTCAGATCAAAAATCGCATCACGGACGCCGCGGTGCAATCCACGGCCACCGATCTGCTCAACGCCCTTTCACCTTCTGCCAGCGGCGTTGTGCTCGCCGAATCAAACGGCGCTAACTCGAGTGGCAGCCAGGGTCTATCCGTTTATTTGCCGTCGCCGGCCGGTCGAGCGTGGGGTGGACGGGGCTTTAGTCCAGCGTATGACGATCTTACCGTCAAGGGGACTTACTGGTACACGTTCACTCAGGCCTTCTATACCGGACAATACTCGAGCACTACGCCTGTATCGCCGCCGCCGCCACCGCCGCCGCCGGCCGCTTCTTCGACAAGTGACATTGTCTATGCCCGGCAGTTGAACACGACTCAGTTCGACCTTTACCGCATCCAGGCCGTGGCCTATCCCACCCAGACCGCCGATACCTTTGCTCTCTTGAGCGATGGCTATGCCAACTCTTACCCGCGCTGGTCAGCCGACGGCAAGCTGGTGGTCTATGCGTCCAATCGCGGCGGTACCACCGCCACCGATCTCGACCTCAATCTATTCCTGATCAAGGCCGATGGCACGCCGCTCGACGGATACATCGCCCCCCGGCAATTAACGAACGTCGGCGTGAACTGCGCCGGCGGCCCCGGTACGGGCGCCCCTTGTGTGATCGAGCAGGCCTATGATCCAGCGTGGGTATCGGACGCTCAGAATGCCAGTGTGGGCGTGCTATACACCAAATTGCAGTATGACTTGACCGCTACCGATCCCGGTTCATGGACAGTCAAACAAGGGATTCACTATCTTTATCCGATCACCAGTCCGACGCCGTCCGACATCCAGATTCTGCCGTCAGGTCCCTATAAAGACGACATCATGTTCGCCAACGCCGACTTTAACGGCAAATTCCTGATGTTTACTTATTCGGCTCCGGTGCTGCCGTGCAGTTACACAACCCTGCCCGACTTCTGCTACAACCACGTGGGTTTCGTCGACTACACGGTGAATCCGCCCGTGTTGCGGTACTTTGTATTTAACCATGAGGCCGATTACACGGCAGGCAACTACTTGTTGAGCGACTATCCCGCGTGGCGGCTCAACCGTAATGAGCTGGCCTTCCTTTACACGCGCTATGGGGATCCATTGGTCATGCAGGGCCTGGATCCACGCACGCCGCCTGCAGCGGGTGAACCGGAGAATCCCTATCCAACCTACGACATTGGACGGTTGACTTTTGGCAAGATAGGCGCTACCTATTACTACACGATGGAAACGCCCATCTGGCCATTTGCCCATCCCGACGAGGGCGAAGGCGCTAACTTTAGACCGAGTTGGAAGCCGGATGACAGCGGCAACCTGACGGCCTCCTATGCCCGGGATGGCTACACCTTCAATGTGGGCCTGTTCCTCAGCGCTGCCGATAATACGCCTGGCGATCGCGCCTTCTTGATCACGGCGGACGGTTACAGCGGCTTCCCGTCGTGGGGCAAAGTCTCGGCCGCCAATGTCCAAGCACGACTCGACATCAAACCTCAGTACCTGCAACCTGGAGCGTTTTCGAGCTACTATCTGGCTGGTGATGGATTTGGCGCCGGTGAGACCGTGCAGCTGTTGCGCAGCACCACCCCGACGGTCACAAGCGTGATCAGCACCGTGATTGCCGGCGCAGATGGTTCGTTCCAAGCGCCGTTCAAACTATCCAAGGGCAGCGCCAGCCCGGGACCGCTCTACTTTAAAGCCGCTGGACAGACGAGCAGCCGGCAGTCTAATCTAGGCATGCTGGTCGTTTTAGCGCCGCGGTCCATCGGCCCAAGCTTTATCTACTTGCCGCTAGTCCGTAGAAACAAATAGAAACCGCAGCAGTCACTCCTTCAAGCTTCAACTCTTTGGGGTGTGGCTAAATCTGGTTGAGCCGTAGGGGCGACCCTCGCGGTCGCCCGCATTTGGGCAGGCGCAAGGCCCTGCCCTTACATTGGCGATCAACTGAGTTTAGCCACACCCAACTCTTTGAAGGAGCACAATAAGATATTTCTGTTCTGTGGAGAGTGGGTAGGTTGCGTCGCTGACGTGACCTACCCACCTTTTCTTTCTTTTGCTCTCCGCCCTCGTCCTCGGGGGCTTGGCGCAGTTTTGTCCTCAAGTTAAAATGCACCGCAGTGACTCACCTAATTCGCCGAACTTGACAAACTCAATAACTTCATCGACACTGAGCGCCGTTGTCTTCCATCGATTCAGCCGCAGCACTGATTACAGCGAAGTCTAAACAACCAACAACCGGCGACGTGCAACCGCACGTTGCCTTGAAACAGGAACCAAGCCGGGGGAATAGTCTGTGCGCAACACGGACTGTTCCCCTTTTCGTTGACTTCGCACACCAAAGGAACCACCGATGAAAAACTCTCGCCGCCTGTTACTCCTAAGCCTGGGAGGTGCGTTGATTGTCGTCGCGTTGCTGGCGATCTTCGCCGCACCGCGATCCGCACCGCTGCCGCTATCGCCTGCGTCAACTTCACGACCCGTTGCCTCGTCCATTCCAGTAACGACTAATGCCAAGGTAACTTCTGCTCTGGGCAATCCCACGCAGACGCCTGTGTCAATAACGGCAGACACACTGGATACCAGTAACCTTCCAACGGTGACAACCCTGCCTCTCGGCAAACCAACACTGCCGCCTGAGGCACTAGCGATGCGCGCGGCTCCAACAGCCACGCCGAGTCCTTTTGTTCAGCCAACTAACACCCTTGCGCCAACCGCCACGCCAACACCAGTTCCTGCAACCGGCCAAGATGATGTGCCGATGGTCGAGGTACCTGCCGGCAATTTCTCGATGGGTACTTCAACCCAAGAACATATTCAGCTGTATGAGAGCCTCTCAGCAACTGACAAAAACACACTTCCCACTTTATTCGCCAATGAAGTTCCGAAACTGCTGATTTCGCTTCCCTCGTTTTTAATCGACAATGTCAAAGTCACGAATGTGCGGTATCGCCATTGTTTTGAAGCAGGTGTTTGTAGTCAGTCGCCTGTATTGCCTAGTCGCTACCAACTTCCTAGCGACTACGCCACAAATGCGGCATTCGATGACTATCTAGCAATTGTCACTGGTCTCCAAGCAAGTGCGTATTGTCAATGGGTGGGTAAACGTCTGCCGACAGAAGCCGAGTGGGAAAAAACAGCGCGTGGGACGGATGGACGTCTCTATCCATGGGGCAATACATGGGATCAACAACGCGTTGCTCTTATGCCTGAAGCAGTTGGTCAGCGCCCCAATAATGCCAGTCCTTATGGTGCGCTGGATATGGTCGGTAACGCTGCCGAGTGGACAGCCGATCAGTTTGCGCTCTATCCCGGCATGAAGGATTTATGGCCTGATGCCTTTCATGTGTTTGACGCCGATCTTAGGCCTGGACGATGGACAGTACGGGGTAATGAATATGGATTGAGTAACCCAGCAGCGTATCGTGTGACAGTGCGAGTCTCATTTGATGCCACGCAGGGTGTGGCTGGATTTCGCTGCATCAAAGGTGGTATGCCGACTTCATTGGAAAAGGCTCTGGTAAACGTTCAGAACAGTTTACCTAATCCTGTTCCAACACTTGCCTCAGCAGGTAGTTCCACTTCAAGCGATAAGGTCTATATCCCGGCCGGCGAATTCTTGATGGGAACTGACGAGGACTGCAAGCCTGCTTCTTGCCTCGAGGGCCCCGCTCACATCGTTTATCTTGATGCGTTCTACATCGATCGGACCGAAGTGACCTATAAAGCGTACATCACATTTCTGAACCTTCTTCTCCAAAACGCGGGTGGAACTTCAAATGTCGACTATCTTTGTACTGGTCATGCTTGTAGCTCATTCGGTGGTGATGACACGCATATTAGGCTTGATCAAGAATTCAGGATTGATGAAGAACGCTACGAAAATTATCCAGTGAGCAAAGTCAGTTGGTATGGTGCAGATTCTTACTGTCGATGGATTAGCGGCAGGCTTCCGACTGATGCGGAATGGGAGAAAGCGGCACGTGGTACAGATGGGCGGCGATATTCATGGGGCAATGCTCAGCGCAACGACCTAATCGCGCCGGTAGCGAATCCCGGGCCCATTGGAACCCATGCTGGCAACGCCAGTCCATACGGCGTGCTAGACATGATGGGCGGCGCTCAGGAATGGACGAACGACTATTTCACAGAAGATTACTATCGACATTCACCCTATGCTAATCCGCAAGGCCCGGACTGGTCAACTGCGAAGGTCATACGTGGCCAACTATCCGATCTAGGCGTAGCGAGGCGCTTTTCTGATACGCCGGACTCTACTCCTTTGTACACCGGATTCCGTTGTGTTTACTCTACATTTCATTACCAATAAATAAAACATGCGCGAGCTATCCTTCTTAAGGAGTTAATAACGTGAATACTCGTTCCTATATTGTTTCAGGTATTATGGGTGTAGCCTTTTTGTTGGTAGTGTCAGCCTGCACGTCAGAGTCTACTTCCTCACCATTCCCAACTCCTACTCCGCCTGCGCACAGTGTATCGCCTACTATTCGGGCGGAGTTGGGCGAAGCGGCGGAAGACTCGGTCGAGCGTGAATTTGCGCGCGGACACAGCCTAATCGGATCCTGCCAGATTCGCTCACGATTAGGGTGCCATTTGGCGCTATATAGGTTTCTAAAGATAAGCATCACCTGGACTGCACCGTCACCTTGAATAAAATCACGCGATCGCCCGCCAGGCTTCCATCTCGTCCCACGATCGGCACGCGGCGCTGGCTGGTCATGCCATATAGGCCGGTCTCGATGAAATATTCGCCGGGCGGCAGATCGTCCGGCACTTTGATCTGATACGGATCGTTCACCGACTGTCCCGCGATCCATTTGGGAATCCACAACTGCGTGGGGAAAGCGCCGCCCATCGGCGTGTAGTCCTGCTGCGCGTGCAGCTGATTATTCCCGTCGATGAGATGCACGAAGACCGTGTATGACTCGTCAACTTGCTGCTGCGCGAGCCAGTTCAACCACACCTCGATCGTTTCACCCGCCCTCACGGTGATCGTCGGCAGTTCCGGCGCATGCCACACTCCATTGGCCGTCGCGCCAAGCAGCGCGATTTGCGCATTGAAGTTGGCGACAACATCGGCGGGCAGGCCAACGTGCGCTCGCCGGGCAGGCACAATGGATAACTTCTGCAAAGGAATCGGATTGAGCACATCGTGTCCGGCGCTCAAATCACTGAAGCCTAACTTCACTTCGAAGCCGCCCGGTGGCGTATTAAACGAAGCCGGCATCTCGTATCGTTCGACGATCACCTCGCCCGGTTTCCATTCCGGCGTCAGCAACCGCGAGTCCGTCGTCCAGCGATATTCCTGATCGCCCAGCACAGCATAGGGCATCAAGATGTGCGTCGGGGTGATGGGCGCGCGCATGGCCAGCGTGAGATGCGCAGATTGTCCGGCCTCGATGGAATCTCGATCGATCGAGTAGCCCAGAATCTCAATCGTGTTTTCACCCTCACCCGCTGTAAGACTCAGCGTGTGATCGAGCGGTGGCAGACTGGTGTCACCCGGCGGCACCACGCGCCACAACGGCCACGTTCCCTCGGGGCGCAGACGGAACAATCGTCCTTCGATCACGGGCCGCCGATAATCAGCTAAGTACACTGGCCCTTCATTCAAGTGCGCGAAAACATTGTCAAGCCACGGATTCTGAGAAGCAGTGGTTACATAGACCGGGATCACGTCCGTCTCGCTCAACGCGCGGCCCTGCGTGTATTGCGCCACCCACAGCGGCGTCATCGCCTCCCACGGAGCGAGCAACACCGCGTGCTCGCCTTTGCCCGCGAAGCGATCGAAGACGGTCTTGACCCAATCGCCGCCCGCCGTGTAATCATTCAACGAGACACGCGGATACGTTGAGATGAGTTGGCCGATCGGGAGCAGCAGCAGCGCCGCGAGGATCAAAACCCTTAAGGTCTTCCTAGACCTTAAGGGTTTCCATGTCACCAGCGCCCACGCGCCTACACTGCTAAGCACGGCGATCAGCATGAAGGGCAGCAACAGGTAGGCCATCACATCCTGCACCGTGTTGATGATGAAGAAATACAACGACAGGAAAAATACCGCGCACAACACGAACGGCTTCCATGCTTTGCGCGCCAGCCAGATGACGCCCGGAATGACCAACAGGATACCGACAATCGAATACTGCAATTTAAGCAGTTCGAAGAAGACGCGGAAACGCGTGAGCTGATCGCTCAGACCGTAGTGAAACAGATTCACCCGCAGCCCCGCGGCACTCACGAAATCGATGAAGGCCTGCGGTGAGGTGATGGTGTTGGGGCCGAAGGGCGCGCTGGGACTGCGCAGTGGATAGTAAAGGAAGACACTCAACCCCAGCAGAAAGCAGCCGATCAAGGCAAGGATCTTTTTGGGTTGCAAAAACAATCGAGGCCTAACCAGCACGATAAAGATCGCGTAAGCGGGAAAGGCAAAGACCAGCAACAAGTGATGCGGCGGGCTGAATCCGGCGATCACGGCGAAGAGATACAGCCAACGATCCTGACCACTGCTCCACCATTGAATTAGCAAGAACACGCTCGATGTCGCCAGCAGCAAGGTGATGATATGGGCGTTGGCATGAATGCTGTGTTGCCAGACATCCGTCGCCGCGGCGAGAGAGAGACCGGCAAACAGGGCCGCCAAATGCGGAATGCCGGTTACGGGTTGTTGGCTACGGGTTGCCGGTTGAATCAGTCGCAACACGATCAGATAAACCAGCGTCGCCGCCAACGCTCCAGCCGTGGAGGCGAGAATGTGCGTGCGGAAGGCCACCGTGCCGATCGGGAGGAGATGCTGCCACAGTGCGGCCAGTAACGTGTAGAAGGCATAACCGGGCGGATGGGCGATGCCGAGTATCCACGGAATGAAAGTGTACTCACTGGGATCGCCGGGCACTTGCACCGGCGGCACGGTCGAGACGTAAGTGAAGAAGGCAATGGCGAAGACCAGCAATCCCAGCACAGCCGTGAGGTACTGATCGAGAAAAGTGGTTAAACGCTGAAAACGAGTCATAGGCTTTATCGCAAAAAGGCCGATCGGTACGATCGGCCTTATAGTTGGCGCGATTATAGCATACCGCTTGCTCACCCTTTCAGCGTCAGTGACCTCACAATCAGCACCACCACGACGTGCGGCAGTATGCTGGTCTGGGCGCGCTGCGATTCGTGCGGGTTGTCGATTGACTTTGCTCGGGGCACTGGCTACAATTTACCCATTGTACTGATTGTGATTCCATCTCATTTCAAACAGGAGACTGCCATGCCCGCCAATACATTGAGCATCACCGACAATCGCACCGGCAAGACCTACGAAGTCCCGATCGAGAACGAGACGATCAAGGCCGGTGACCTGCGCCAGATCAAGGTCAACCCGACTGACTTCGGGATGATGACGTACGATCCAGCGTTCATGAATACCGCCTCGTGCAAAAGCGCCATCACGTACATCGATGGCGATGTCGGCATCCTGCGGTACCGGGGCATCCCGATCGAGCAGCTGGCCGAAAAAAGCACTTATCTCGAAACGGCCTACCTCATCTTTTATGGGGAACTGCCCAACAAAGAACAGTTGGCGAAGTGGACGTATGAGATCACGCATCATACTTTCCTGCATGAGAACCTTAAGCACTTGATGGAAGCGTTTCGTTATGACGCCCACCCGATGGGCATGTTCATCAGTGTCGTCGCGGCGCTGTCTACCTTCTATCCCGAAGCGCGCAATGTGAAGGATGCCGACAGCCGCATGAAGCAGATCCATCGCCTCATCGCCAAGGTGCCCACGATTGCGGCGTTTTCCTATCGGCACAACCGGGGCCTGCCCTACGTTTACCCTGATAACGATCTGAGCTATACGGGCAACCTCCTCGGCATGCTCGACAAGATGTCGGAAGCGAAGTATCAGCCGAATCCCGTGAAGGAACGCGCGCTCGACGTGCTCTTCATTCTGCACGCCGATCACGAACAGAATTGCGGCACCAACGCCATGCGCGCCATCGGTTCGTCTATGACCGATCCCTATACGGCCATGGCGGGCGCGGCGGCGGCGCTGTACGGCCCGCTGCACGGCGGCGCGAACGAAGAAGTCCTGCGGATGCTGAACGCCATCGGCAGCGTGAAGAACGTGCCGGGCTTCATCGAGGATGTGAAGAAGGGCAAAGGCCGCTTGATGGGCTTCGGGCATCGCGTATATAAAAACTACGATCCCCGCGCTAAGATCATCAAGAAGACGGCCGACGAAGTCTTTGCGGTAACGGGCGTCAATCCGCTGCTGGAAATCGCGCTGGAGTTGGAGCACATCGCGCTGCAAGACGATTACTTCGTCTCGCGCAAGCTGTACCCCAACGTCGATTTCTATTCCGGCCTGATCTATGAAGCGCTGGGCTTCCCGGTGGAATTCTTCCCCGTGCTGTTTGCCATTCCGCGCACGGTGGGCTGGCTGGCGCAATGGGTAGAGCTGATCAACGATTCCGATCAAAAGATTGCGCGTCCGCGGCAGATCTACCTGGGCTACGATGAGCGTGACTACGTGGAGATGGATAAGCGGTAAACGAAAAAGCCGGGGGTCTCATCAGACTCCCGGTTTTTTCTGGCTCATCTTATTATAGAAACCGGGTTTCTTCATTTGGGAAGGAATTGAACGTCCATCTTGGAGAAACCCGGTTTCTTGGATTACGTTTCTCAACGTCTCACGCGCAGCTTGGGCCAGTACGCTCGCGCCAGCAGGAATAGCCCCAACCCGATCAATACCGTCGGCCCGACGATAGCTGCCGCCTGCGGCCCCGTCACCAGCACCAGCGCGCCAATCATGGCGAGGATGACAGCTACCCAGGTCGCCCAACCCATGAAGGGATTGGCGCGCGTGGCAAAGCGCACCAGCCCAAACACGATCGCCAGCCCGAACAGGATGATGGCCGTGATCGTCGTGCCGGGCAGTTCGCGGCTGGTCATAAACGTGATCAAGGCGATCACGCTCAACACACCGCCGGGAATCAGCGCCCACCACTGACGCCGATCGACCAGATAGATCAGCAGGAACGGCAGGCCGATGCTGAACAGAAACAACGCGCCGGCCTGAGTGTCCGTTAGGAGTTTGATCTCACCATTGACGATCATCACGGTCAGTCCCAGCATAATGCAGCCCGGAATCAACGCCCACCACTGCCGTCGATCGCCGCCGAAGGTGATGAGAAATATCACGCCCAGCAAGCCGAAAGCAAACGCCCAAAACGGAAGCCGCACGGCGCCGAACCACCCCAATTGCTGCGCCAAAAAGAACACGCCCATCGCAATCAGCGACATACCCCAGATCAATCTACCTCGCATGGTGCACCTCCAGTGCTGAGTATAAGCCCATCGACCGTTTTCGTCACGCCGACCGACAATGTTATAATCGCGCCGATGATCATTCAACCTTCTTCACTACAGTGGGATGCCTTCGTTGCGTCTCATTTCCACGGGCACATTTTACAAACTTCCACCTGGGGCGAGCTCAAGTCACGTTTCGGCTGGAGTGCCGATCGGGTGGCCGTCACGCGCGACGATCACATCGTCGCCGGTGCGCTGGTGCTGTTTCGATCGCTGCCGCTGCGGCTGGGCACCCTCGCCTACATTCCCAAAGGGCCGCTGCTCGATTTTGCCGATGAAGATACCACCACGGAGTTGTTGTCAGGGCTCGATCGGTTGTTGAAGCGACATCGCTCGATCTTGTTGAAGATCGAACCCGATCGGCTGGATGATCCCGCTTTTGCAGATCAACTCGGCACGATCGGATTTCGTCCCAGTCCGCAGACGGTGCAGCCCCCGCGCACTATCACGCTCGACATTGCGCGCAGCGCTGACGAGATTCTGGCGGCGATGCATCCCAAGACGCGCTACAACATTCGCCTCGGTCCGAAGAAGGATGTGGTCGTGCGCGAAGCTCAGCCAAATGATCTACCGGCCTTCAACGCGTTGATGCAAACTACCGGCGCACGCGATGGCTTCTTCGTGCACTCGGCGGAGTATTACGAGGCGGCCTATCAGCTGTTCGTGCCGACGGGACAGGCGAAGTTACTGGTGGCGACGTATCAAGAGCAGGTCATCGCCGGGATCTTTGTGTTCGCGCAGGGCGATCGCGCGTGGTACTTTTACGGCGCTTCGGGCGAAGCGGAACGTCAACGTATGCCTAACTATGCGTTGCAATGGGCGGGCATTCAGTGGGCGAAGTCACGCGGCTGCAAGGAATATGATCTATGGGGCGTGCCCGATGAAGACGAAGCCACGCTGGAAGCGCAGTACCTCGATCGTCACGATGACCTGTGGGGCGTCTATCGCTTCAAGCGCGGCTTCGGTGGTCAACTCGTGCGCTTCGCAGGTGCGTTCGATCGCGTCTACGATCCGCTGCTCTACAAAGCCTACGAACTGTATCTCAAGTCGCGGGGAAGAACGGAGTAGGAATCGGGAATCAGTTAATCGGTTGATCAGATATCGCGTGGAATCAGCACCCGTTTCCCGATTGCCCGATCCCTGATCAACTGCTCCCTGTTTACTTCTTCATATACACTTCTGGCTTCAACACCCCGATGTACGGCAGCATGCGATACTGGTTGTGCCAATCCAGGCCGTAGCCGACGAGCCACTCATTCGGAACGTGGAAGCCGATCCAGTCCACCTTCACATCCACCTCACGCATCTCGGTCTTGCTCACCAGTGCGCACGAGCGTAACGAAGCAGGATGCTTGGTCCCCAGCATTTGATACAGATAATTCAACGTGTGCCCGCTGTCGATGATGTCCTCGATGATGAGCACGTGCTTGCTGTGCAGGCTGTTCTTCACGTCGAGCAGGACGCGCACCTCGCCGGTGGCGCGCGTATCCGCCGTGGGATAGCTGCTCAACGACATGAAGTCGATGTTGTACGGCATGGTCAGGTGTTGTTCCAGATCGGCGGTGAAGCGGAATGCGCCGTTGAGGATGCAGACCAGAATCAATTCATCCACGCCTTGATAGGTGGCCGAAATTACGGAAGCCAGATGCTTCACCTTGGCGGCGATGGTGTCGGCGTCGAGCAGGATGCGTTCGATGGCGTTGTCCATGGGACTCCTTTGCTGAATCAGACCTGGCGCGATTGTAGATTGATCGGCCAGAACGGGCAAGCGCGCTGCCACTTTGCAGGCAGGCCAAAACATTCTACAATGACAGCACCCCGGAGGCTCAACGATGATCGACATTCGCCCGATCGATACCGGCAACAAGCGCGAGGTGAAACGCTTTCTCGATTTTCCTTTCCAGCTGTATCGCCACGTGCCACAGTGGGTGCCGCCGTTTGAGTCCGATGCGAAGCGTATGCTCGATCGGAAGAAGCATCCCTTCTATCGACACTCGGCGGCGGAGTTCTTTATCGCGCAGCAAGCCGATCGGGTGGTGGGGCGGCTCGCCGTGTTGGATCATCGGCCGTATAACGAGT
Source organism: Anaerolineae bacterium (assembly GCA_003154115.1). Taxonomy (GTDB): domain Bacteria; phylum Chloroflexota; class Anaerolineae; order Fen-1058; family Fen-1058; genus Fen-1058. The sequence goes on along the minus strand of PMCF01000154.1, from coordinate 1,166 downwards.
GGAACCATTCCAGTACAGCATTCTTTTATCTCTTCGAAGCCGAGAACAATCACGAGGCCGCACAGGGTCTATTCGCCGCGGCGCTTGAGTGGGCGCGCGCGCGCGGTCTGACCCAGGTCTTTGGCCCCAAAGGCTTTTCGTTGCTCGATGGGATGGGCTTGCTCGTGAAAGGCTTCGAGCATCGTCCGGCGTTGGGCATTCCCTACAACCTCGATTACTACGCGGTCTTACTGGAAGAGTCGGGCTTTTCCGGCGCGGGTGAAGTCGTGTCAGGGTATCTGAGTCCGAACTTTGTGCTGCCGGAAAAAGTGTTGAAGATTGCCGACCTGGTGCAGCAGCGGCGCGGCTTGCGCATCGCGCGCTACCAGAAACGCAGCGATCTGAAGCACCTCATCGGGCCGATGAAGGATTTGTATAACGGCGCGCTCAGCGGCACCACCGATACGTTTCCCATCACCGACGAAGAAGCGCAGCTCATGGCGCGGCAGCTGCTGATGTTTGCCGATCCCCGCTTGGTCAAAGTGGTGCTGAAAGACGATCAGATCGTGGGCTTCCTGTTTGGCTATCCCGATCCCTCGGCGGCCATTCAACGCTGCAAGGGCCGGTTGTTCCCCTTCGGGTGGCTGGACATCTTGATCGAGTTGAAGCGCACCAAGTGGATCAACCTGAACGGCGCGGGCTTGATCGAAAAGTATCGCGGCAGCGGCGGCACGGCGCTGTTGTTCGCTGAGATGTACAAGAGCGTGCGCGATAGTCATTTCCGTTACGCCGATGTGGTGCAGATCGGCGCGGACAACGACAAGATGCAGCGCGAGATCGCCAGCCTGGGGATCGATTTTTACAAAATTCACCGGATGTATCGAAAGACGTTGTAGAGCGCGAACAGGGGAGGGAGAGACGGCGAGAAAGAGAGAACCGTCCGACGATTGAGATATTCAATCATCGGACGGTTTGAATAACCGGCAACTAGCTATCAACCACTAGCTGTCCGTAGTCAGCACATTTTGCACAAAATTTGCCGGCGAGCCGACCATAAGAATGTAGTCAGGACATCGTGCACAGCGACCGTTAGCCATGCAGTTGCTTGAACTGTTTCAAGACGGGTCGCACTGGCTCATCAAGCGGATAGGGAAAGACACACAGGGTCGTCCAATCTGCTTCGGCTT
>PMCF01000408.1 GCA_003154115.1 Anaerolineae bacterium | reverse complement strand
GCGAACCGGGCCGGAGACCTCTTGTACGAGGCCTTCGCGTCCAATAGCCTGAATACGGATCTTCTCTTCGCCGGAAAGCCGTTGCCGCAGGTACAAGGCGAAGTCGAGCAGAGACTCGCGTTCGTCGAGAAAGCCCGCTTTGGCCTTGTCAGCGACAGTATCGCCGCGCAACTCGCGTTGATTCGCATGCTACGCGGCTTGACTCTGAAATTCGGCAGCTTTGACGACGGGCAGTTCAATGAGTTTCGCTTTGAAAACCATTTCTCCAGCAACCTGGCCCTGGCGATCGCTGCATGTCGGTATTGGATTCGGAAATTGCAAGCACGCTATATCGCCGGCGACTACGCGACGGCCATCGACGCCGAATCGAAGGCGCAACAGCTGCTCTGGACCGCACCTTTGGCCTTTGAAGAAGCCGACTACCACTTTTACGGCGCGATGGCCCAAGCCGCCTATTACGGCCGCGCCCCAGACGACCAGCGCCAACACCATTTAGAGGCTCTGACCGCCCACCACAGACAGCTCGAAATCTGGTCGGAGAATTGCCCGGCGAATTTCGAAAACCGCGCCGCTCTGGTAGGCGCCGAGATCGCCCGCATCGAAAACCGCGTCCTTGACGCCGAGCGCCTCTACGAAAAGGCCATCGCTTGCGCCCGCGAAAATGGGTTCGTACACACCGAGGCCCTGGCCTACGAAGTTGCGGCAGACTTCTACCAGCAACGCGGCTTCGAGAAGTTCGCTCGGACCTATCTGGCAGAGGCGGCTGCTTGTTATGCCCGCTGGGGGGCGGACGGCAAGGTGCAACAATTGAAGCGCCAGTATCCCTGGCTGGTGCAGTATAGCCAACCAGACGCGGCAACATTAGTGAAACACCTGGACGCGGTGTCAATAGCCAAAGCCCAGCAGGCGATCTCAAGCAATATTGAGATAGACAAGCTCCTGAGTCAAGTGATGCGCATCGTCATTGAAAACGCCGGTGCGCCAAGTGGATTTCTGCTGCTGGAGCGAGATGGAGTTTGGCAAATTGCCGTCCAAGGAGGAATCGGCACAGAGGAGGCAGAAAAACCTCTGTTGTCCAACATAGATGAAAGTAACCTGGTTGCGCCAAATGTCGTCCACTTTGTGGCTCGCACGAAAGCAAGTGTTGTCCTGGATGATGCAGCCAGCCAAGGAGAGTTTACCAATGATCCACATGTTCGGCGCGAGAAAACCAGGTCGTTACTTTGCGCACCCTTATTGAGTCTGGGCAGACTTGTCGGTATCTTGTACCTGGAAAACAACCTGACGGTTCAAGCATTCACTCCGGAGAGAACTCGGATTCTGGAGATGCTTCTCTCTCAGACCGCCATATCATTGGAGAACGCCCGGATCTATGAAGCCCTGCGAAATAGCGAAGAAAAATACCGCCGCATCGTGGACACGGCTAGCGAGGGGATCTGGGTGCTCGGAGATGATTTCATCACGACCTCTGTAAATGCGAGGGCAGCCGAAATACTCGGCTATTCCGCCGAAGAGATGATCGGTCGGCCGGTGACCGATTTCATGTTCAAGGAGGATACGCTCGATCATCTAAGAAGAATGGAGAACCGTCACATGGGGCTGGCGGAGGGTTACGAACGCCGCCTTCGCCGCAAAGATGGGCAGGCGTTGTGGACTCTTGTTTCCGCAAAGCCCATCTTCGATGATGAATATCATTTCAAGGGCACGTTTGCGATGTTCACCGACATCACCGCTCGCAAGCGCGCTGAAGAAGAAATTCGCCGGCTCAACCAAGACCTTGAGCAACGCGTCGCCGATCGTACCGCGCAACTGGAAGCGGCGAACAAAGAACTCGAAGCCTTTGCCTACTCGATCTCGCACGACCTGCGCGCGCCCTTGCGCCACATCGACGGCTTTCTGGACCTGCTCCAACAGCGCACCGCTGCGACCCTTGACGGGCAGAGCCAGCATTACATGCAGACGATCGCGACTTCGGCCAGGCGCATGGGCCTGTTGATTGACGATCTCCTGTCCTTCTCGCGCATGGGGCGTCACGAACTGGCCCGGCAATCGGTTGATCTGAACGACCTCGTGCAGGAGATCATTCGCGACTTCGAGCCGGAGACGCACGGCCGAGACATCCACTGGCGCGTCGCCGATCTCCCCGTAGTCACGGGGGATCGCGCCATGCTGCGCATGGTGCTGGTCAACCTGATCTCAAATGCGTTAAAATTCACTCAGCCGCGCCCGCAGGCAGACATCGAAATCGGCTGTACGCGTGAAGCAAACGAGACCAGTTTTTTCGTGCGCGATAACGGGGTGGGGTTCGACATGCAGTATGTCGGCAAACTGTTCGGCGTCTTTCAACGCTTGCATCGCGCCGATGAGTTTGAAGGCACCGGCATCGGGCTGGCCAATGTGCGCCGGATCATCAATCGGCACGGCGGTCGGACCTGGGCGCAGGGCGAAGTCGATCACGGCGCGACGTTTTTCTTTTCATTATCACAATTCACTTCTGGAGGTTAACGATGAGCACCCTCAAACGCATTCTGCTGGCCGAAGATGATCCCCAAGACGTGGAACTGACACTCGATGCGCTTTCCGAGTACAATCTTGCCAACGAAATCGTGGTGGCCCGCGATGGAGTAGAAGCCTTGGACTACGTGTACCGCCGGGGGCTATTCGCCGATCGGCCCGCCGGGAATCCGGCCGTGATCCTGCTTGATCTCAAGATGCCGAGGTTGGATGGCCTGCAGGTGTTGCGGCAACTCAAAGCGGATGAGTCCATGCGCCTCATCCCGATCGTCATCCTGACTTCGTCGCGCGAAGATCACGATCTGGCGAAGTGCTACAAACTGGGCGTCAACGCTTACGTCGTGAAGCCGGTCCACTTCACGGAATTTGTTGAGGCCGTCAGGCGCATCGGCGTGTTTTGGGCGCTGATCAACGAACCGCCTCAAGAAAACATGACGACAATGTTCCACTAATCCTGCCGAACCCGGAAGAGCCGGAACAAGATCACAGAACTGGAGAAGAAGTCGACGCAGCAAGACGCATGAAAAAACATTCGAGCAGGTAAGGAGGCTTGAGCATGACTATTCAACAGGCGCTGATCGAAAAAATTCGGCTGGCCGATCGGCCGGGCGCTAACGCGCTGCTGGATGCCTGGGCCACTGAACACGGCTACGAACGTCTGCTGGCAGAGATTCTGGATCCTACGCTGATACTCATCGGGGAGGAATGGAGATCGTCCGAGACGTTCACACTCGCGCAGGTGTATGTAGCGGCCAAGGTGACAGAGGATGTGTTGAACAAGATCGTGGATCTGAGAAAACCTTCACCCGCAGACCAGCTGCCCAAAGGACCGGTAGTCATTGGCAATATCGAGGAGGACTTCCATGCTTTGGGTCGCCGGATGGTGGGGACGTTCCTGCGCACAGACGGTTGGATCGTCCACGACCTGGGCAACGATGTCCCGGCGGCAGAGTTCGTGGACAAAGCACAAGCAGTCGGCGCTCGGGTGATCGGTGTGTCGGCCATGATGATGACAACCGCCCGCCATATCACGCGGGTGCGAGAAGAGATTGATCGCCGCGGCCTGACTGGACGAATTCAGCTGGCGGTCGGGGGCGCGGTGTTCCGTATTTGCCCTGGTCTGGATGCGGAGGTCGGCGGAAACGGCACCGCCCCCGACGCGCTCGGCGCGGCCGATTTGTTTGACCGGCTCTGGAAGCAGTCCGTTAGAAAAGAGGCAGTCGCATGAACAGCATGGGACGTATCCAGGCCACCCTGTCCGGACAACCGCTCGATCGGCGTGCGTTCGCGCCGGTGCTGGGTCTCTATGGTGCGCGGCTGACCCACTGCCCGCTCGAACAGTACTACACCGACCCCGCGGCCTATGCGCGCGGCCAATCGGCGGTGCGTGAGACGTTCCAGCCGGACGTCCTATGTGCGCCGCTGGCGTTTGCTTCGATTGGCGCGGCCTTCGGCAGCGAACTTGTCTTTTTGGACACGCTGCCCCCCAACCTCCGCCGCCCGGCCATCCAATCGGTGGAGCAGTGGGACTCGATCGTGTTTCCCGATCCCGACATACACCCGCAGCTGCTGTACTTTCGGGACGTGATCCGGAGGATGGCGGCCGAGCACAGGGGCGAGGTTCCCATCGCCATGGTGATTCCGATTCCGGCCGACATTCCCGCAGTGATCATGGGACTGGAGACCTGGCTGGAAATAGTGCTCTTCGATCCGGCCGGGGCCCAACGTGTGATGGACACGATCGTTCCGTTTTACGTCCGATTGGTCAACGGCTTCTTCGCGGCTGGTGCGACGTTCGTCGTCATGCCCTGCGGCTTTGCCTCGCCCGCGATTGTGACGCGCGAGATCGTAACGAATTTTACGCGGCCCATCCTGGCGAAAGTCCTGGCGCAGCTGCGCGGGCCGGTGGTCTTGCATAACGTGGGTGCGCCACTGTTGGCCCACCTGGATTTGTTGACAGGCTTGCCAGCCGTGGTGGGGTTCATCGTGGATCAACGGGACGACCTGGCTCAGGCCCGCTGCGTGGCCGGACCAGACAACGTGTTGTTTGGCGGGCTGGATTGCGCCAACATCGGGCAGCTGACAGCCGCTGAAGTGGAAGATCGGTGCCGAGCGATTTTGGAAGAGCGCCGGCAGGACGCGCGTTTTGTCCTGGGCACTTCCGGTCCCGATGTTGCCTGGAACACCCCGCCGGAGAACATCCACGCCATGCGGAAAGCAGCGGAATCTTTTGGAAAGATCGATACATGAACAGCGTTTTTCACCCACCGGTAGTCATGATCGGTTGTGCTGTGCTTCAATCTGAAGTGGAGTCGCTCTGTCAAGTGCATTGGTCAGATCTCAAACTGAGGTTTTTGCCGTCGATGATGCATATGCAGCCTGAACGACTGGCGTCGTCTCTCCAATCGGTTCTAGACAGTGATCTGAAGCAAGGGCAGCGGGTCGTATTGATTTACGGCGATTGTTGCGCCCGGATGACGGCGCTGGAAGCCCAGCCTGGGGTCGTTCGCACCCGGGGCAAGAACTGCTGCGAGCTGCTGCTGGGGTCTGAGGAATATCGCCGCCTATCGCATGAGGGTGCGTTTTTTCTGATCCCCGAATGGGCGTGTCGCTGGAAAGAAATTTTTGCGCAAGAACTTGGCTTGAACCGCGCCAATGCCACCAGCTTGATGCAAGAGCTGCACCACAAATTGATGTATCTGGATACCGGTTTGACGCCGGTGCCGGAAGCCGCCTTGCAAGAGTGCGCCGAATACTGCGGATTGCCTTATGAGGTGCGACCGGTATCGCTCGAACTTCTGCACTCCGCCATCAAGGAAGCGTTGCTTCGACACATCACCACAGGAGCTTCATTATGAAACCGGACGCAGGCGATAAGGACCAGGCGTTTCCCGTCTTGGCCATGGACATCCTGAGCAATGTGCTTCGTTGTGCGGATAATCCCGGTGAGCTGGGAACCTATCTGACCGAAGAGGTTCGGGACCTCACCGGCGCGCGTTGCGTGTTGCTCATCCAATGTCCGGGCACTACAACCGCGGCCGGGCACCGCGTTGTCAGCGTAAATCCTTTGCGAAGGCGTGACTGGGCCGAATCGCCAGATGGAGCCCGTTTATACGACGTCATCCACCGTATGCCGACGGCGCAGCTGTGGTACGGGGGAGGACCTGCGGAGGTGGCCGGGCTTCTGCGGCAAGAGGGGTTTGAACTATCGATGGTCTTTCCGTTATATGCGGGAGAATTCCGCGTGGGGGCCATGCTCGTACTCGGCTTGCCCGACGAAGAGCATGTCACCTCCGTGCTTAGCCTGCTCGACGACCTGTCTACCATCGTGGCCTTGGTGTTACACAACGCAATTTTTTACGAGAAACAGGAACAGATTATCCAAGAGCGCACGGCTGAGCTGACCGAGGAACTCGCGGAACGCGAGAGGGCGGAGGAGGCGTTACGAGAAGGCGAGAAACGCTACAAGCAGTTGCTTGGCTCAGTCACGGACTATCTCTATACGGTCCAGGTTCAAGCGGGTCATCCCGTCGCTACGGTTCACGGTCCGGGTTGCGCGGTGGTGACGGGTTATATGCCGGAAGACTATGCGGCAGATGCGGACCTGTGGTATCGCATGATCTATGAGCCGGACCGAGCGGCGGTGACGGAGCAGGCCGCCAAGATACTGTCTGGAGAAGCAGCCTTGCCGCTAGAACATCGCCTCCTGCATCGCGACGGTTCAATGCGTTGGGTGCGGAATACGTCTGTGCCACGCTACGATGCGCAGCGACAACTGATTGCTTACGATGGCCTGATCGAAGACATTACCGAACGCAAGCAGGTGGAGGAAGCGCTGCGCGAGAGCGAAGAGAAATACCGGACGCTCTTTGAAGAGTCCTTCGACGGCATCTATGTCACCTCCCCCGGCGGAAAAATCCTCGACATGAACAAGAAGGGTGTCGCAATGTTCGGTTACGACACAAAAGAGGAAACCTTGAGCCTTGATCTGGCGCGGGATGTCTACGTGTATCCGCCGGATAGAGAGCGGCTCCTCGCCATGGTCGATGCGCAGGGTGCCGCCGAATATGAAGTCATCATCAAGAAAAAGAGCGGCGAACAGCTGGCGACACACTGTGCTTTAACCGCGGTGAAAGACGAACAGGGTGTGACTACCGCCTACCGGGGCATCATCCGCGACATCACCGAACGCAAGCGAGTCGAGAATATTATGCAGACACGCCTGCGCCTGTTAGAATTTGCTAGTTTACACTCGCTGGATGAATTACTCACGGCCACATTGGATGAAATTGAAGCACTGACCGAAAGTACGATCGGTTTTTATCATTTTCTCGAAGCCGATCAAAAAACGCTCTTGTTGCAGAATTGGTCGACGAATACCCTGAAAAACATGTGCACGGCCGCCGGCAAAGACAGCCATTATGAGGTGACCCAGGCGGGGGTCTGGGTGGAATGTATCCATGAGCGCCGGCCCGTTATCCACAACGACTATGCTTCTTTACCGCATCGCAAAGGGCTGCCGGAGGGTCATGCGCCGGTCGCTAGAGAAATCGTTGTCCCGATTTTCAGAGGCAACCTGATCAAGGCGATCATTGGTGTGGGTAACAAAGCTACGAACTACAACGAAAGTGACATCGAGATCGTCTCACAATTGGGTGACCTGTCATGGGACATCACCGAACGCAAGCGGGCGGAGGAGGAAATCCGTCGACTCAATCAGGAACTCGAACAACGGGTCGTCGATCGCACGGCGCAGCTCGAAGCGGCGAACAAAGAATTGGAAGCGTTTGTCTACACGGTGTCGCACGACCTGCGCGCGCCCTTGCGCCACATCGACGGCTTTCTAGAATTGCTCCAGCAGGGACTGGCCACGGCGCTGGATGAGCAAAGCCAACATTATCTGGCGGCCATTTCAGACGTGGCCAGACGCCTGGGCACGTTGATTGACGATCTCTTGTCCTTCTCACGGATGGGCCGCTATGAAATATCTAAAATGCAAGTGGATCTGGATGAGTTGGTCCGCGAGGTGATCCAGGAACTTGCGCCGGAGGCAGTCGGCCGAACCATCCGCTGGCGCATGGCCGACTTACCGGTGGTCGCCGGCGATCGGGCCATGTTGCGTATGGTGCTGGTCAATCTTATCTCGAATGCCTTGAAGTTTACCCGACCGCGTGAACCAGCCGAGATCGAGATCGGCTGCCAGCTGGGTCAGGGCGAAGCCGTAGTCTTCGTGCGCGACAACGGCGTGGGGTTTGACATGCAGTATGTCGATAAACTCTTCGGCGTCTTTCAGCGCCTGCATCGGGCCGACGAGTTTGAAGGCACCGGCATCGGGCTGGCCAATGTCCGCCGCGTCATCAGCCGACACGGCGGCCGAACCTGGGCGCAGGGCGAAGTCGATCACGGTGCGACATTTTACTTTTCACTACCGCAGCTCACTCCCGGAGGTTAACAATGGGCACCCTCAAACGCATTCTGCTGGCCGAAGATGATCCCCAAGACGTGGAACTGACACTTGGCGCACTGGCCGAGTACAATCTTGCCAACGAAGTGGTCGTGGCGCGCGATGGGGTGGAGGCGCTGGATTACGTGTACCGCCGAGGACTATTCGCCGATCGCCTCACCGGGGATCCGGTAGTGATCTTACTCGATCTCAAGATGCCGAAGCTAGATGGTCTTCAGGTGTTGCGGCAACTCAAAGCGGATGAATCCATGCGCCTCATCCCGATCGTTATCCTGACCTCATCGCGCGAAGATCACGATCTGGCGGAGTGCTACAAACTGGGCGTTAATGCTTACGTCGTGAAACCGGTACGCTTCACCGAATTTGTCGAAGTCGTCAAGGGCATCGGCGTGTTTTGGGCGCTGATCAACGAACCGCCACCGGGCAGTATCAGGAAACCCTCGCCACGTCAGCCTTTTCCCGGCGAACGAAAGGAATGATCTAAGATGGACAATCGGGTACAAATCCTGCATCTGGAAGATGACGCGCTGGACGCGGAGCTCATTCAGGCCACGCTCGAATCGGCGGGGATCGTCTGCCGGATCAATCGTGTCCAGAACCGGGATGAATTCACCCAGGCCCTACAGCAGGGTGAATACGACCTCATCCTCGGAGATTATCGGCTGCCGGCCTACGATGGTGTGTCGGCCTTGCGGCTGGCGCAAGAACTTCGGCCTGATCTTCCCTTTATCTTCGTTTCCGGCACCCTGGGCGAGGATGCCGCGATTGAAGGTTTCACGCAAGGTGCAACCGATTACGTGCTCAAGCAAAAGCTCTCGCGTCTTGCGCCGGCTGTCAAACGCGCCTTGCATGAGGCCGAGAACCGGCGTGAGCGTCAACGAGCGGAGGAAGCGTTGCGCGAGAGCGAAGAACGCATCCGGCGGATTACAGACAACGCCAAAGATATCATCTATCGAATGTCGATCCCTGACGGAAGATATGAATATGTGAATTCGGCAGTCGCAGAGATTACCGGCTATCCACCTGATGAGTGGTATGCCCACCCATTTTTAATCCGGGACATCATCCATCCCGACTGGCGCCAATACTTTGAGGAGCAGTGGCAGAATCTTCTGGAAGGAAAAGTACCGCCGGCATACGAATTCCAAATTCTTCATAAATCAGGGGAGGCCCGCTGGGTTAACCAGCGAAATGTACTTATCAAAAATCGCGAGGGAGATCCCATTGCACTTGAGGGGATTGGTACGGACATCACCGAACTCAAACGCGCCGAACACGAGCGTCAAGCCCATCTGCGGTTCTTTGAATGCCTGGATCGGGTCAATCGGGCGATGCAGGGCACGAATAATCTTGAGCAGATGATGTCTGATGTCCTCGACGTGGTGCTTCCGATTTTCGATTGCGACCGAGCGTTTCTGAGGTACCCATGTGATCCTGAGGCAGCCTCATGGAGAGTGCCGATGGAGCGCAACAAGCCTGAACATCCCGGAGTCCTCACCTTAGGGACTGACGTGCCCATGGATCCGGAAGTTGCGGAGACGCTTCGTATTCTGCTGAACTCGGACGGTCCTGTGAAATTCGGCCCGGAAACCGAGTATCCGCTGCCTGCAGACGTAGCGGAACGTTTCGGCTTCAAGTCTTTCATGTCGATGGCCGTGTATCCCAGGGTGGATAAACCATGGCAATTCGGGATTCATCAGTGTTCTTACGCTCGGGTATGGACACAGGAAGAGGAGCGCCTCTTGCAGGAGATCGGCAGGCGGTTGGCCGACGCCCTGTCCAGTCTGTTGATGTTTCGCGATCTGCAAGAAAGCGAAACCAAGTTCTCAACCGCGTTTCGGTTTAGCCCGTCGGCCCTGTCAGTTTCCTCGGCAAAAGACCATGTGTACCTTGATGTGAACGATGTCTTTTTGCAGTGGACCGGCTATACGCGAGCGGAAATCGTGGGATGCACCAGTACCGAGTTGAACTTGTGGGTTGAACCCGATCGAAACCGAGAGTTCCGGCGGCTGTTGCACGAACACGGCAGTGTCTATAACTTCGAATACGCGTATCGCCGCAAGGACGGCGAGGCGCGCTATGCTCTGGCATCGGCCGCCCTCATCACACTCGGCGGCGAACCCTCTATTTTGGTCCAATCCAATGACATCACCGCGCGCAAGCAGGCGGAGGAGACATTGCATTTGCAGAGTACAACCTTGGAAGCCGCGGCTAATGGAATTGTCATTACCGACCGACAGGGCACCATCCTGTGGGTCAATCCCGCCTTCACGCGCTTGACCGGCTACACCGCCGCAGAGGCGCTTGGCCAGAACCCACGCATCCTAAAATCAGATCTGCAAGCCCCAGCCTTCTACCATAGTCTCTGGAACGCCATTCTATCTGGACAGGTCTGGCATAATGATGAGATCATCAACCGCCGCAAGGATGGCACGTTGTACACGGAAGAGATGACGATCACGCCAGTGCGACAAACCCAAGGCGAAATCAGTCACTTCATCGCCATCAAACAGGATGTTACCGAGCGCAAGCGGGCCGAACGAGAAATTAAACGGCTGAACCGGGTCTATGCCGTTCTCAGCGGCATCAACGAGATCATCGTGCGAACCCGCGATCGACAACAGATGTTTGACGAGGCTTGTCGCGTCGCGGTTGAGGTCGGACACTTCCGACTGGCCTGGATTGGCCGCTTCGACGAAGCGGCAGACACGGCGCAGATTGTGGCGAGCCACGGTTACCGTGAAGGCGACCTTGAACAACTCCGCGTTTCCCTGGTCGAAGGCGCTTCAGGTGGAAGCGATCCAACCGCGGCCGTCATCCGAGAAGGCCACGTCTTTCTGTCGAACGACATCGAGCAGGATGAACCCTCGGCGCCGTGGCGGGCGGCCGCCATGAGGCAAGGGTATCGGTCGCTCGCCGCCCTGCCGCTGACGGTTTCAAATCGACTGTGGGGCGTCATTCATTTCTGCGCCGCCGAACCAGCGTTCTTTGACGAACAGGAGACGAGATTGCTCGAGGAATTGGCGGCCGATCTCGCTTACGCCATCGAATCACTGCAGCTCGACGAGCAGCGCCGGCACGCTGAAGAAGCGATGCGCCAGGCCCAAAAACTGGAAAGCCTGGGCGTCCTCGCCGGCGGTATCGCTCACGATTTCAACAACCTGCTGGTTGCCATGCTTGGGCAGTCCTCTCTCGCGCTGGAGCAATTGCCCGCCGGGAGTGCGCCACGCGCTCATGTCGAAAAGGCGGCCGGCGCCGCCCGTCGGGCGGCCGATCTCACTCGACAGCTGTTGGCCTATTCGGGACGCGGTCAATTTCAGGTCCTGCCCATCAATCTCAATACCCTGCTTCAGGAAAACCTGCACCTGTTTGAAGTCGCCATCCCGAAAAACATTCGCCTCGTGTCGGACCTGGCTAAGTCCTTGCCTTTCATCGAGGGTGATGTCGGTCAGATGCAACAGATCGTCATGAACCTGATCATCAACGCTTCCGAAGCGATCGGGCGAAATCTGGGCACAGTCCGCGTCACGACCGATACGTACTACATCACGCCGGCAGACGCCCCGTTGTGGAAGTACATCGGCTCGCCCCTGGCACCCGGCCTCTATACAACGTTGAGTGTCCAGGACAACGGTTCCGGCATGGATGCGGCGACGCTGTCCAAAATCTTTGATCCCTTCTTTACCACCAAGGTCACCGGCCGGGGCTTGGGCCTGGCCGCGGTGCTTGGCATCGTGCGGAGTCACAAAGGCGGGCTGCGCGTCGAAAGCGAACTGGGCAAAGGCACGACGTTTACACTCTACTTCCCGGTCAGTGCGGCTCAGCCAACGGGGCAGACGATCTCCGCCGCCGGACAGGGGGCGGCGCTGACGCAGGGCCTCGTGTTGGTGATCGACGATGAAGAACCGGTGCGCGAAGCGGTCACGGATATTCTCGAGTCCGAAGGGCTGACGGTCATCACCGCGCCCGACGGCCGGGCGGGCCTCGCGCTGTATCGCGAGCGACAGGCCGACATCCGACTGGTGCTGCTTGATCTCTCCATGCCGGGCTTGAGTGGTGAAGAGACTTTTCACGAGCTGCGGAGAGTCAACCCCAGAATATCCGTCATCCTGTCGTCCGGCTATCAACAGAGCGAAGTCACGCGCCGCTTCGTCAGCCAGGGGGCGATCGGCTTTCTTCAGAAGCCGTATGACATGGACACATTGATTCAGGAAATTAGGCGGTATCTAGCGTAAGGATCGCGTGAACGACACGACGGGGATCGTAATGAGTAACGAGTCAGGCGTAAAGAAACTCGCCCTCGCCATGACCTCACTGGTTGAGGGCCTCACCTAATCCGCCTCCGCCGATGACTGTGACCCTGGTCGCTTATCTCATCGAGGTTCTTCAGGAATTGCTGTGGGAAC
>PMCF01000458.1 GCA_003154115.1 Anaerolineae bacterium | reverse complement strand
ATGGAATCCATCGGGTTGTTGACGCCGCCCGACCACAGAATATCCATCAACCCATCGACCTTCTGGCGCAGGCCGGAGGACGTGAAGTTACTGCCGGTGGTGATGACATCGATCATAGAATGGCATTTCCTAACTGAGATTGGCGCACCAGCAGCGACTGCCGCACCACGTCAAAGACAGCCTCACGCTCCGCAAAGCGGGCCAGCGCCGGCAGGCCGCCCAACAGGTTGAACTGCGTGGCATTGAACAGCGTCAGGTCGCCGTCGAGGAAGCGCTGCAAGGCAGCGGCATCATCGGCGATGAGATACAACGTCGTCGCCAGCCACTTGGCATCGTTGTAGCGCAGATTGAAGCGCGCCGCCACGGAATCAACCAGGTCGCCGATCAATTGATCCTTGGTGGGCAGCGGTTTCTTGCCGAGTGCATTGTAGGCAAAGGCCGGCGTCGGCGCGGGCACGCCATACGATTTCACCAGCTTGTCGGGCGAGTAGAACATCTCGGGCTTGTGGAAGAAGCGTTCGTTGAGAATCGTTTCGACCGCATCGTCGTCTTCGGCCTCCACCGCTTGCTGGAAGGCGGGCTCGCGCTGCGCGAATTCGTGCAGGTCGCGCTCGAACGATCCGCGGAACGTCATCACATCCACCTTCTCGCCGTTCGGCCCGACGATGCGCACTTCTTCAAAGACGATCGTGTCACGCCCTTCCCAGACCGGCAGTTCGGGCGGTTGTCCTGTATCTCGATCGGTTTCTCCGGCTCCACCGGCTTCGTATTGATCGCCCGGCTTTGTCTCGCCCGTGGTGCGTGCGGTTGTGGCTGCGCCGTCGACCTCTTGCACCTTGCGCGGCCTCGGCAATTTCAGCGGCACACTGTAGTCATACTTATCCTCGAAGTATTCGGCCACTCCGCAGAAGTCGAGCAGGAAGAACACCTTCTTCTCGAACTCCCAGCCGTTGTGCTTGAACGTGTACAAGCGCGTGCCGCGCCCTTTGATCTGGATGTACTCGGTCGGCGAGAAGATGGGCCGCATCAACACCACGTTGAGCAAATCGCGGCAGTTGTAGCCGGTGGACAGCATATCGACCGAGACGGCCACGCGTTCCTGCCGTTTGCCGTCGCGGAATTCCTTGGCAATGCTGGACGCTTCGGGAATACGCGAGGTGATCGTTACGGCAATGTTCGGCTGTATCTCGTTGAGGATCTTCGTCAGCGCCGTGGCGTGCGTCTGATTCACGGCGAAGATGATCGACTTGCCGATCTGCGCCTGCGGGTCTTTCTGCGCGTGCTCCAAAAAGGCTTTACACATCGCCCGGTTCCGATCGGGGGTGAAGATTTTGCGTTCCAAATCTTGAACCTTGAAGTTCTCCTGCTGCTCGTCGATGGTGACCGCCCAGCCCTTTTCGTCCAACGCCTTGGTCGTGATGTCGGATCGAATATCGACAATGCGCGGCAGGCACAGATACGGCCCGGCGGGGTCTTGCACGGCATCGAGAATGTCATAGCGAAACGTGGGCTGACCCGGCTCACAGCCAAAATAGTGATACGTATCGCGCAGCAGCCGCGCTTCCAAGGCTTTGGGATTCTCAACGCCCAACTGCTCGACATTGATATTCTTCAAATACGCCTTGGGCGTGGCGGTCAGGCCGGCGCGCGTGCCCTGAAAATATTGCACCACCTCGCGCGAGTCGCCATAGATCGAGCGGTGCGCTTCGTCATTGATGATGAAATCGAAATAGAACGGCGAGAACTCTTCGCGGTAACGGCGGTCCACCAGCAGCGATTGAATCGTCGCAATCACCACGCTCGAACCGATCAAATCCCCGGTGCGGCGCGCCGTCTTGAAGATGACGGGCTTGTAGTCGCGCAGGATTACATCGAAGTCTTCCATCGTCTGCTTGGCCAACTCGATACGATCGACGATGAACAGCACGCGCTCGGCGTTGCGCGTCACCAGAAAACGTCGGATTAACGCCGCACACAACAGCGTCTTGCCCGTGCCCGTCGCCATCTCCAGCAGGAATTTGCGCTTGCCATCCCGATCGAACTGCGCGGCAATTTCATCCAGCGCCCGCACCTGATAGCCGTACAGCGCAATATCCGGCTTGAAGGTCTTCAGATAATCCGGCCCGATGTGCTCGGTCAGCAACGGGCGCGGCGGCTGCATGTTCTTCAACCGCAGCCGATCGAGGTCCTCCGGCGACGGCAGCCGCTCGATGCGATACGCATCGCGTTGATCGGCGCGCGCGTAATTCCAGAACCAGTGCTCCGTCCCGTTCGACAGGATCACGAACGGCGCTTTCAGGTTCTCCGCATAGCCGCGCGCCTGCTCCTTCGCGTCGTAGGGATCGTGATCCGCGCGCTTCGCCTCCAGCACACACAGCGTCCGCCCGATGGAGTCCAGCAGCACATAGTCGGCCCGCTGGCCGGCGTTATGCACTTCAAACCGCACCTGCCGCGGATCGAGCAAATTCCAGCCGCTGGCTTCCAGGGCATTGTCGATGAGGATGCGAGAGAAGGGTTCGGGAGTGGAGGGCATAGTCAGGTCCCAAAGCAATTCGAATATCTACCAGTCAGATCATGCTGTCCACAATTCGCGCGGGCTCCTACGCCCGCGAAACCGGCGGCACTGGAGCCGCCCCTGCGGTCATGTTGAGAATTGCTGCCGCCGTTCGCCTCATCTATCCCTACGAACAATCGCTCGTCATCCTTGCGAGAACATTTGTCCCACAGACCCTTACGACCTGTACGAAGTGGCAATTGACAAATAGTTCTATGCTTGTATAATCATTTTGGAAGGTATTGTAAAGTTGTAAGATGTTTCCTCTTATCTGGCATGCATACAGCTTGTTGTTGAGGTTCTCATGAATAAGTGGAAAAAACTCTCATCACCAGATCTAGTTCATTTTCACGTGGGTAGCCTGACAACCACCGACATTGCGCTGCCCACAACTTTGACTTTGCGGCTAGCACACTTCGGCTATACCACGCCTTGGGCATCCAGCTCTCTACTGGCACGTACTGCGGCTACCTTTGCGGGGGTCCTCTCCACCCCCCTGCCTCCCGAACACTTTGCGGCTATCCGCGCCGCACGCGAGACCGATGACCTTGAAGTCGTTACGGACCCGCTGCTCTACCAACAAAATACGGCCTTCCGCTTAATGAATCCCGAAAGTAGCCCAACTCAATAGTTGGGCTACTTCATTTGTAGCCTCATTTGACTACCTCATTAAAGTTGAGTACCAGCACCAACTTCTCGTATATTCGCTTCATGATTCGCATCTCGAGTTGAGTCAAGAAATACTGATCAGGTAGCCCCGGCTTCGTTGGCACACTATAGATCTGATCAGTCTTGACGAGCGAGTCCTTGTCCAGTTTAGAGCATTCCCGCCTCGTCACGAGCACCTGAAAGACGTAACCCTGGTGCTTGTGTTCTGCGCCCGTCATTGACATGATGAGCGCTACCCCCGGCCAGGTGATTTGTGGGTTATTCACGATAACGGCCAGGTGGGGTTCCGCAATGGTCTTATCCTGGTTCGATTTGGCTACCCCAAAGTCATACCAGTAGACGTCCCCCCATTGCAGTTGGCGGTCAAAAGTAAAATCGCTGGAACGCACATGATATGGGAATGGCATGCTAACCCTGTTCCCTGGCCTCAAACGTTGTCGGCTGGCTATCTTGCAAGTCTGTCTCTTCCCACTTCATCGTCATCCATTGTGGTGGCAAGCTGGGCTCTAAGCTCTGTTCCTCCCGCTTGCCCTTTGACTCGCGCAGATGATAACGCTCCTCAAGCACTTGTCGATGATCTCCACTGTCTATCCAGACCACTGGCCGGCCAATAGTGCGGGTCCTATCATCAACCGGCCGCACAACTTCTTGATAGGCCGCGTAGTGCTCATACAATTGCCACATCCGATCCCATAGGTCGTCATCGGTAAACCGCACAGGCAGCCCCAATTCACTGGCTTCTTTCCATCCAATGTTGTACCGATGCGAAAAAAACTCGTCAGAAAACACGCTGACAATGCGTGCAATTTTGTCCTTTTCGCCCACCGGATCAAAATGCGTAGATAGGGCTTTTTCAGAAATCAAACGAGCTAAAGCATATGACTGCTCTATTGCCCCCAGCGCCAAGGGATGAACCTTTTCGAATAACGCGCTGTAAATGGTCGCCCATGCCTCGGGTGTTTGTTGTCGTTTTCCATCCTCGCCGGCTGCTTCGCGTTTAATGAACTCGATACATTGCCGCAAGTCCTGCACGGAAATAAACAGTTGCCTGTCGCCGTCCTTGGGCAGCAATGGATGCGTTCGCGCTGGATCAGTTGGCCCTAACTCAGACATATCCCCCATGATAATTTCATCGGCCCCCATGGCAATATGCGTTGCTGAACTGTACGCGCGATAGGGCACGAGCACACTAAAGTGTCGACAAAAGCCTCGGATGAGCGTAATGATTCTCCAGGGTACTTCTGTGGCGCCGCCGCAAGCATGCAGAAATAAATCAATTCGTTCCACTCGGCCAATAGCCCTGAGT
Source organism: Anaerolineae bacterium (assembly GCA_003154115.1). GTDB lineage: Bacteria > Chloroflexota > Anaerolineae > Fen-1058 > Fen-1058 > Fen-1058. The sequence continues at coordinate 20,550 of PMCF01000458.1, read as the reverse complement.
TGTCGATAAAGCGCGAGTGGAATGTCACCCGCGAGTAAAACCTCCGGATTAGAAAAAAGAGTAATAACTCTCGATTGGCGTATCTGCTCAATCTCACGAATTAGTGCTAAAGCGTCCGCTGCGGGCGGTACGGTTGTCTCATCTGACAGGAGCACTACATGACTCAGAGGTTTTCTTTCGCCTAAGTCCGCAGTATCGGCAATTTGAGGTGTTTGTCGTTTAGATTTTGTAGCCATTCTTCCTCCCCTCCAAAACAAAAATCCGCGCGCAGCAAACAACCACGCCCGGCCTGAGAATATGCTATACTTCTCGGCGTTGACGCGCCTATTTCGCGTTAGCCAACGCCCCGGCTGGTGGAACAGCGTGGGGCGGTTTTGTTTCTATGAGGCGAAGTATAGCACGTTCACTGCCGGAAAGGTAACAACTTTGCGGCTTTAATGCTGGCGCAGGCGGCAGAAGTCGAGTCGAACGATCTGCAACGGTATCACCTCTTGAGCGCTATCGATATTCTCTGGCTAAAATCGTCCGCCTGGCCGTGGCCGCTGGTGGAGTTCTTCTTCGCACACCTCGCTGATCAGGATCAGGTAGTGGCCGATAAATATCGTGATACGCTGCTGCGCAAGATCACCGGCCGACCATTATCGGCGGCCTGGTCAGGGCTGACAGAATCAGAGCAAGCAGCTTATGCCGTCGGATTGACGCGGTATGCGCTCACCGGCAACCTGGCCGGGCGAATGCCCATGCGAACAGCCTAGTCCTCGTTACACTCAATCCGTCAGACTATACCGCCTTCAGCGAGGTAAAGGTTGAGGAGTGGAGTCGTTAACGCTGATCCGGCCAATACAAACTATTACACGAGAGGCCGCGATTCTCAGGCGCAACATCACGGGGTAGTCTTGACAAGGCGCTGACTGAGTTAGCAGAGTTGCCAAGGTTCGGCGGTACCCGGCTAAACGGATACCAATTCGCTAGTTGTCAATCTTCCTGCAAAAGGCACTACTTGTGCTCCTCTCGGCAGGCTCCGCGTGCCCTCCAACCTTCAACGAGATGTCAGTTGCCCAGCGCATCCTGCCACTCCACCATCATCCACAAACCGGCTGGCTGCTCGGTGATGCGCAGTGTAATGCTCCTACCGGCTACCGCCGGAATCGCGGGCACACTTGCACCCACTGTGTGATGTGGAAGTCTGCGCCATTGGCGAAACTGGATCGCCCGAGTCTTCATGTTGATCTAACAGGCGCTGTCCGCCACTTGGACGAACATCGCCTGTTGGTCATTCAAGAATCCGTGCTACTCGTCACCGCCGGGTCTGACTGGCTGCATAGTTCCGCGTGATGACGGGCAGCAACACCACATACGGTCGGTTCACGTAGTTGTACGCGACGATAGGCAGGAACGTAGTGTATGGCAGCGGCCCGGTGACGTTCACCTGGTAAGCGCCGGAGGATGCTACATTTCCAGCATTATCGTAGGCGCTAATCCACAGCCGATACGTTCCGATCAGACTGGGATCCAGATCGAAGTGCCAACCCGCACCATCGCGCGTAGCGAGTGTGGCGTACGTCGTGTTGGGCGCATCCACCAAGACCAGCACCTGCGCCACGCCGCTGCCATCCGTTGCGGCGATGTTCAACACAGGCAGACTATGCGTCAGCGGCGCGGTCGCGATCAACTGCGTTACCGTCATCACCGGTGCGACGTTGTCCACGATGAACGTGGCGTGTGTCGGCTGTGCAGTGCGATTACCCGCCCGATCGATGCCGTAAACGCTGATCGTATGAGCAACGTAGTCCTCTTGATTCGAGATGGACAACATGTACGACCATTGACCGTCGTGCGCCAGTTGTAGCGCCGCTTGCGGTTCCAGTATCAACTGGCTGCGTTGATACTGGCCATCGTTAGCTGCTGGATTCGTGTCGCAGATGCGCAGCGTCCACGTTCCCGCCGAGGTCTGTCCGTTGAAGGCGCGCAGCGGTTGATACGGTCGCGCCAGCCGATCGAAGCCCCGCGTCACATCATCATCCGATCGATTCGCGTAACTTTGTGAAGCCGCATCGGATAACATCACAGCATAGTTTTGCAGATGTGTTCCCGATAGTCCATCATCGGCCAGCAAGCGTACTGACGTGCCCGAGGGCGCGCTCAAGTCTACACGCATCTCGTCGCGATCAGCATGCGTGGCGTTGAGGCCCACGCGCACCGAGCCGATGGCGAACGTCTCGGCGACATTGAACGTGCGGACGATCTCGCCGCTGCCGCAGGTCGTGCTGCCGTCGATGACGAGGCCGCCTTCCGGCGTATCGTCAAACACTTGCGTTGTTGCTCCGTCCGCTAGTTGCAGCGGCGCATTAGAGCACGCCGCATCGTCCGCGCAGACTTCCACGTGATCGAGGCCATGATTGTCCGTCGCGCTGCCGCTTACGTTGAGACTCGATCCATTCACGATCTGGTTTTGCGCTAGATCGATCGTGACGGTGGGCGGCACGGCATCGATGATCAACGGCTGCGGATTCGTGGCGGTGCTCATCTGACCGTAGATGTCCGTCGCTTGCAGGCTGAGGTTCAACACGTCGCCATCGGCGTGGCCCGTCGCATCCAGCACGCACGACCACTGTCCCGCCGCCGATACTGCATTGAGGCAGTTGATGGGACTCTGCCCGGATACGTTCATCGTCAACAGCGGGATAGCTGATTCGTCGTAAGAGTAGCCCGTCAACGTGGTTCGTTGAGGTGCGATCACGCCATCGGGTGCAAACAGGCCGAGAAATTCCGGCGCGGAACGATCGACCTGATGATCCACCCACAACCGATCGAGCGGCTCGCCTGATCGCGGATGTCCAGCGTCATAGACATTCACGGCCACCGCCGCCCACGCCAGCGGACTGGCACTGAGGTTGATGTGCGCGCTGAAGGTCGCCGTGACGATTTGACCCGGCGCGACATCGCCCAACACCAGTGTCGATGGGCCGTTGAGTTGCAGCGTGAAGAGTGCGCTGAGATCGGCTTCGACGTTATGCGCCGTGGCCGTGCCGTCGTTGCGATATTCGAGCGCGTAAGTGATGGTCTGATTTGCTCCGACACGTGGATGATCAGCACTCATGAAGTTGAAAGCCGAAGTGACATCGGCGGTGCGATCGCCTGCGAGCAAGTTCCACAACCAGAACAGATTGTCATCCAGCAGGCTGTAACCCGCGCCAATCGGATCAGCGCGCAATGAGACATGCGCATCCACATCCGAGTAGGTTTGACTGGTGCCGTCACTGCCGTTGGGGCAGACACCCGCGCCGACGTTGCTCCACTGATAGGCGCGACTTAACGCGAAGGTCTGCACGCCGCCGGCGTAGATACCGGTTGCGACAACTTGATCACTGTTGACTGGATTGGCATTCGGCATGACGGCCCACAAGCGCAGCGCCGATTCTTCCGTAGCAAACGCGACGAGTTGCAGCGCGGCGCTATCGGGCGACGTGATACCAATCGAGTTGAAGGGAATGCTTAAGTCGGTTTGACCGTCGTTCACATCTTTGCGATAGAGATATTGATCAGCTGATAACGTTTCGACATACTCCCAATCCGTCCCTTGCCATTGGAGTAACAACGCCGTGTTGGCATCGCGCACCCATATCAGGTAATCGGCGGCGAGCGCACTCACTGTGGAGGTCGGCGTTACACCAGGTAGATGGATGACGGTGTCGGGCGTCGTGTCGATGAACGGATTGAAGGCCGTCGTCGTGCCGCCGGGCTGCGTGTCCAGATAGATGAAGAGCTCGCCATCTTCATCCCAGTTCGCGCCCGTCCACGCCAGACGCAGATTGTCATTCGACCATGTCGCGAAGAATCTTTGCTCGGCGCTCAGTGCGACTTTGTCGTTTGTGCTGCGTGCGATGCGACGATCCACGCCGATGAGCGAACAGCCGCTGTCTTGCCATCCGCTGTAATTCAGCGCGACGTAATCGGGTGTGCGTGGCGCATCGATGTAAATCGGGCCGGTGGTCTGCGAACTCGATTGACCGTACACATCGATACTATCGAGGCTCGCCCACACGCTTTGACCTTCGCCCGGCTGATACGTTGAAGTGCGAGTAGGATATTGCGTGATCTGCACAGCGTTGTAGGTGTCGGTCACGACCGTCGTCCAATCGATCAGGTACGATTGCACGCCGCTGCCATCGGTGGCCGGTGTCCAGTCGAGCGTGAGCGTGGGCGACAACGTGCGGATCGTCGTGCCGGGCGCGAGGCTGTTACCCCCTTCGCTCAGCATGAGATCGACGTTGGTCGGCGGAGCCGCATCGACGATGATGGCGTCAGCGACTTGCGTCACATGGCCGCCGATGTCCAACGCTTGCAGTGTCACGCTGTACGTTTCGCCATCAGGCAGTTGATTCACACTCACCAACGCATGCCACGCCTTGCCGTCGAGCAGCGTGTTGTACGTATCGCCGTTGAAGATCACTTGCACGGCTTGCACGCCCGCCGTATCGGTGACGAGGCCGCTGATGTCTAGCTGGCCCGGCGCGTGATACGCCTCGCCCAACAGCACGTGCGAGTCCAGACTAATCTGTGGCGGCAACGTGTCCACTGTGACGACGAAGACATCTTTGGCAAGATCACCCGCCCACGTCGATACGTCGGCGCGAATCTCATGCGCGCCATCAGACAGGCCCGTGGGATTCCACAGGGTAGTCCACACCGTTTCGCTCACTGCTTCGGTCGCCCAGTTCTGTGTATCGATCACACTACCGTCAACGGTGATCGTCAACGCTTGCAGCGAAGAGAGATCAGTCGCCGCTTTGCCGGTGATGGTGAGTGCGTCGGTATTCGTCAACACGAGCGGCGCATCAAGGATCGCTACACTTGCGTTCGCGGCATCCGTCGCGCGCGCCGGTTCGATCACAGCCGAGTAGTCAAGCGCCAGCAACGCAGGTGCCGTGGTGGTGGTGCAGTTCCCCGAACTATCACACGCGGCGGCTTGTCCGGTTGGGGCCTGCGTATCGAAGATGCGAAGGCCGCCGGTCTTGTCCGTCACATAGAGATAGCGTCCGTTCGTCGTGATGTTGCCGGCATAGCCCGGCGTATTGGTCGTACTGACCAATGTCGGCGCGGTCGGCGTGAGCACGTCGATCATCGTGACGCCCGCGTAGCCATCGGCCACGTATGCATAGCGGCCGATCACCACGACGCCCGACGCATTGCCGGCGGTGGCGCGTCGCCCGACGATCTGTGGACTCAACGGCGAGTTCACATTGACGATGACCAAACCATTCGAGCCGTCGGCGACGTAAGCATACGTGCCGGACACGACCACATCACTGGCGAAGCCGGGCGTATCGATCACGCTGGCGGGTTGCGGTTGCGCGGGATTGGTGAGATTGATGATCGATAGGCCACTATTGCCCAGCGCCACGTATGCGAACGGCCCACTCAGCGGCCAGACATTCACGGTGAACTGGCGCACCGTGTTGGTCAGGCCATCCGTCACGGTCACGACAATCGTGGCGAGCCCCGTCTGATTCGTGGCGGGCGTGAAGCGCAACGTACCCGTCACGTTGGGATTGGCATACGACACGATCGGGTTGGGAATGAGCACCGTATTCGTCGATTGCGCTGTGATCGTGATCGCTTCGTGCTCATACGCATCGCCCGGCCCCAGCCCCGTCAACGTGATCGTCTGCTGCGCGGCATTGGGCTGCAATACCACATCGGCGATGGGATCGATCGTGGGAGGATCATTGACGGGCGTGATGGTAATCGTCACCGTGATCGGGTTCGACGTCAGCGTGCCATCGGATGCACGATAGGTGAAGGTGTCCGTGCCGGTGTAGTGATTGGTCGATCCCAGGGCATAGGTAAACGAGCCATTGGCATTGAGCGTCAGCGTGCCGTGCGTCGGCGTAGTGTTCACCGTTGCCGTCAGCGTCCCACGCGCGGATAGATCATTGCCGAGCACGCCCGGCGCGGCCACGTTGAGAGTGCCGTGTTCGATGGTATTGTAGGCGTCTACTGTCCCGCTCGGGCGAGCGGCCAACCGATAGACCTCTGCCTTCTGATGGGCATCGGGATAACCGAAGGCCAACGTATCGCCAGCGAGCGCCAGTCCATACGCGTTGGTGATCGGCAAGGTCTGGATCACGCCCCACTGGTTGAGGCCGCCCTGATGGCGCGATCGAATCTGCGTCTGATCGCTCAGCGCGATCGCCAGCATATCCTGTTGCAGTTGCAGGCCAACGCTGGTAGTGACGGGCAACGTGATCACCAGGCCCCAATTGTCCGCGCCACCCGCGTTACGATCGTAGAGTCGGATCTGTGCAGTCGTGGTCACGATCGGGTTGTGCGCGACCACTGCCAGCGTACTGCTGTCGAGCATGACTTCAGAGCCGAGGCCGATGGCATCCACCGACATGAGGGTGGTGCTCAAGACCCACGGGCCGGGATTGTAGTCGCGATTGTAGATGTAGACCGCGCCCGGTCCGGCTACGTTGTCATCAGCGCCGACCGCCAGAATATCGCCGCTGAGTGATAGTCCTGATCCAAAGTGATTGGCCTGCGGCGTGTCGATGCCGCCCATCGCCCACCAGATCGTGTCGCCGAATGGCCGGCGGACATACGTCCGCACCCGGTTCAACGTCGTGCTGCCGATGACGATGAGATCGCCATCGACGGCCACCGTCGTGCCCCAACGATCACCGGTAGCGATGTATTCGCTGTGCGGTGAACCGGCCATCGGGAGTTGGCCACTCTCACCCCAGTTGTTGGCTCCACCTAGATTGCGATCGTAGACGAAGGCCACGCCGGAGTTCGTTACAGTCATCCACACTGTAGTATCGGCGTTAGGGGCACCGACGACCAGTGTATCGCCATCGATGGCAACCGCATAACCAAATTCGCTAGAGGCCGGGCCGGCGAGGCGCTTGACCAGGCCCCAGCCCTCGGCGCCGTTCTGATTGCGCTGGAAGATGTAAACCGCCGAGTTCGTGAAGCCGTTCCGATTGGGCGCACCCACTACCAGCGTATCGCCGCTCAGCGCCGCCCGCCCCCCGAAGTTCTCATCGGTAGTAAGGCCGGTCGGCGTGATCGGCGTCTGCGGCAACCACGTGTCGCCGCGGAGTGCGTAGACGTAGGCCGCGCCGCGATTGTCATTCGCAACCAACGTATCTTGATTGTTCGCCGTGATCAGCACGGTGTCGCGGTTCAACGCCACCGCGTGCCCGAAGGCCGGTGCTGCATCCAGCCCGCCGGTCAACGTGATGATGCGCCGCTGACCCCAGTTGTCGACGCCGCCTTCATTGCGTTCAAAGGTGTAGGCCTTGCCGCGTCCGCTGCTGAAACTATCCGCACCGATCAACGCGCGATCGTCGTCCAGCGCCAGACTGTTGCCGAACGTATCGCTGGCGGCACCGTCGGTGGAGATGATCTTCTTGACCTGCCCCCACGCATTCGCGCCGCCCTGATTGCGCGTGAAGAGATACGCCGCGCCTTGCTGAGATCGTCCACTGATCGCCGCCTGAGGCGCGCCCACCAGCACACGATCGCCGGACACGCTCAACGCCGATCCGAAGTGATCGTTCATCGCGCCATCGCTGGCAGTCAAGGTTATGACGGGCGTCCATTCATCAGCCGAGAAGACGAAACTGCGCGTGTAGATGTAGGTCGCCCCGGCATCCGTATTGTTGCCCACATCGGCCAACGGCGCACCGATCGCCAGCGTATCGCCCACCAGCGCCAGCGCATAGCCGAAGTTATCGGCGGTGCTGGTCACGGTGATGATATTGCGCTGCGTCCAATCAAAGATGCTGCGGCTGTACACCACCGCACGGCCCGCGTTCAGGGCGCTGGCGATCAACACATCACCGTCCAGCGTCAGCGCATAGCCAAATTGATCGTTGGTGCTGCCCGCGTAGTTGATGTTCTGCATCAAGCCCCATGCATCGGCTCCGCCCTGATTGCGCTGGTAGAGATACACGCGCCCGTTGCCGGTGATGCCGGAGTAAGTGGCGTTTGGCGCAGACACCGCGAGCCAGTCACCATTGATCGCCACTGCGCTCCCGAAGTTATCGCCCGGCACGACATCGGTGGGCACGAGCGTGGCGCTTAAGCCCCATTGATTATCGCCGCCGGAGTGGCGCGTGAACACATAGGCGGCGTTCACACTGCTTGCACCGACGACCATCGTATCGCCATCGACCACGGCCGCATTGCCAAAGTAGGCATTCGCCAGCGACGGCGACAACGTCTTGGTGGCCTGCAACATCAACCCATCGGACACAGTCGCATTCGCTTGCTCAATCTGATTTTGGATCGAGGTCCATTCTTCATTAGACAGATTGGCGGGCGGTATATCCGTTGGTTGAGGTGTGACATTCACAGCGTCTGTTACTGTCGAAGAAGTCACCGGTTCTGATTCCGTCACGCTTTGCATCAGCACACCGGGCGTGCCCGCCATCGCCACGGCCAGCGCATCGCCGCTCGTGGCGAGACTGCTCACCTCAACAGGATTTGTCGGGCTGGTCACATCCATCACACGCAGTCCGCCCGATCCGTCCGCGACGTAAGCGTAGTTGCCCCAACGCGCCACATCCAACGCCGTGCCGGGCGTATCCTTGCGGCCGAGCGGGGCCGTCGGGCTGCGAAGATCGATCGAAGTGAGGCCGAAGCTGCCATCGGCGATGTAAGCATACGTGCCGCTGATCACCACACCGCGCGCATCGCCGTTCGCATCATACATTGTCAGATAGCGCGGCTGTGAAGCACTGCTCGCATCGATTTGCAACAGACCGCCGTTGGCAACATAGACTTGCGTACCACTGACGGCGACGCGGCCTGTCAACAAGGTTGAAGTCGTCCCACCTGCGGTGGGCAGCCATGTGCCGGGTTCAAACAGGCCGGGGTTACTGAGGACGCAGTCGGCGCTGAGGCGATACACGCGCCCGTTGCCGCTCGATCCGGCCAGCGCGCGATACCACGGCGTTTGATAGTATTCCGTGCTCGTGACCACGCCCGCGCCGCACGGCGAAGTGAAGCCGCTCAGCGATAAGTTGTAGTCTTCGGCAGTGGTCGTGTAACGATAACCACCGCTTACGGCGGTGCGCGTCGTGCTCACACGTGGGGCCAACGTATCGATCTCGCCGCTCCACACCGGACTCGAGGCTGCATTCGAATTCACATGACCGGCAGCATCTGCGCCGCGCACGTCGAGGTTATACGAACCTTCAAGGCCCGCCGGTACCGTGGCATTCCACGCCGACAGGCTGCTACCGAGATTAGCAACCGCGCCGGGCAGCCAGCGCGTCTGCGCCAACGCTTGTACTTCGGCGGGCAGCAATGCGCGCGGATACACGCGCACCTCGTCAAGTTGGCCGCGCCAGTAGCGCACATCGCCAGGGCGCAGCGTCATCGACCAGTTCAAACTACCGCGCACGGGCAGGACAAACGAAGCCGAACCAGAGCCGGGCGCGGCATTCAGCGTCGTGGCGCCATACTGTGACCACGTCTTGGAACTGACAATGTAGAAGTCAACGGCCACGGTCATCGAGCCGCAGAGATCGGTGTTGGACAGCACCGTGTAAACGGCATTCGGCGTGGGCGTGGTGATCGTGAAGACCGGCGTGCCATTCACTTTGACACGCTGCGCGGGTGTCGCTCCCGGCGTCAGTGTGAGATTGGTGATGCGCGCACAACCCGAAGCGCTGGCTGCCGCGCCGCGCCCAATATCGAATTGTTGTGTAGCCGCTGGGACGTTCCCTTGCAGTGTCGTGGTAATCAGTTGCGGGGTGCCGTTGACGTACAACGTGTACGTCGTGCCATCGAACGTGGCCGCCACGTGATTCCACGCGTTCTCTGTCAACACGCTGCCCGTCGTCACCGACTTCAACGCGCCGCCCGTGCCAAAACCGCCTTGCAACTGCGTGCGATTGATCACGTGCAAGAACGGATATGCTGAGTTGACGGCATTGTAAGCCACGCTGCTGATGATGGGATACGGATTGTTGTCCTGCGGCGACGGATAGATCCACGCCCCGATCGAGAAGCGGCCGCCACTCAGATCGAGTCCCGACTGCGGCGCGATGCTGACGTAGTCGCTGTTGCCATCCAGCGCCAGCGCGTGCGCGCCCACTTGTCCGATCGGCGTGAGACCGTTGACGTTATTGCTGTGGTATGTGCCGTTGTGCCGCCAGTCGGAAGCATCGATGGTGGTCGCGCCATCGATCAGCCACGGCTCGTCGAAGGGCAGATCGACGATCGGGTTGGCGCCGAAGTACATCACTTTCAGTTCAGCGGCAGACAACGCCCGATTGAACAGCCGCACGTCATCAAGCGATCCAACCAGGCCATCGCCGATGGTGGTCGCGGTGGAACATGACTTCAAGGTGCCCGCCTGATAAATACTGCCGATGAGCGTGCCATTCTGATAGAGGTATAGCCAACCGGCGTCATACGTTGCCGCTAAGAACACCCACTCATTCAGCGGAATAGACGAACTCGTATTCGTTTGCCTGGACGTGCCATTGCTAAAGCGCACTTCCAACTTTGGCACGCGATTGTTCACCGACAAGCCGCCGAAGCAGGCGTTGATCAGATAACCGGTCTGCGCCGAAGCCGACGATTGATACACCCAGCCGGCGAACGTTAGTGCGGCGGGTGTGCCAAAGCTATTCACGCTGATCTTGTTTTGCGCGCCGTCGAATTTGGCGGCGTTGCCGATGTGCCCCGTCTGCTGCGTGGTCGGACAGGCTGCGCCCTGACACGCGCCCGTGTGATTCAGGCCGGACGCATCGACGAAGTTGAGCAAGCCGTTTTGGTCGGGGCGATCTTCCAGCGCCAGATGCAGCACTTCACCCGCCGGGGTCGGTTCGTTGTAGAACGGCGAACCCGGCAGATTCGATTGGTAGGCGACTTGCACATTGGCGACGCCCGCCGTTTGCGGCTGCGCCAACGCGCGAATTTCATCCGCGGCCAGCGCGCGATTGACGATGATCAGTTCATCGAGCTTGCCGCTATACGCTTCAGTCAATGTCGTGCTAAGAACCGTCGTCGTACCACCCAGCATCAGTACATCATCGAGGTCAGGCGTGATCGGCACCGTCGAGGTGATCGTGCCACGCAGCGTGCCGTTCACATACAAACTAATCGAGTTGTCACTGGCCACAACCGCGGCAACGTGCGTCCACGTATTCACCGTCAGCGGCGCGTTGAAGTTGAAGTCATTGCCGCCAAAGGCGCTGAACTGCGGGCTGCTTCCGTTGAGGCCCAGACTGAAGCCGTCATTGCTGCGCGTGCGCGCCGCCGCGATGAGGCGCTGCGTGCCGTTCAATGTCGCTGGATTGACCCACGCCGCGATCGAGAAGCCGTTGGCGGTTTCATTCAGCGCGCTGTGCGCGATCGAGATGACGTGCGTGCCGTTGAACTGCACGGCCGATCCGTATTGGCCCGCCACATTGCTGGTCGGACACGTGGCGGCCACGCACACGCCATTGCGCACCCAACCGGAATTATCGGCGAAGGTGCGCGCGTTGGCGGCTTCTTCAAAGTGCATGAGCAACGCGGGACTGCGCGGCGTGGGCACTTCGCTGATGACGCCGTTGATGGCCTGCGTGTTGGTTACGACTGCGCCGCTGATCGTCGTCGAGTTGAGATCGACGGTGGGCGCAGTCGCATCGATCTGAATGGTAACGAGATCGGTCGCAGTGCGGACGTTGCCCACTCGATCGATCGCCTCGGCCCGGATGGTATACGCGCCGGTCGGTCGCGCTTCGGGCACGGCGTAATTGATGTTCCACGTCGCGCCGGTCAAGGTTGCGCCCTGTCGCTCTTGACCCAACACTGCGCCGGTCGCATCGACGAGCGTGATGCGCACGCTGTCGGTCACGACGCCGCTCCCGGGGTAGCCGCTGTTGGCGATCACCGAATCGATAGCCGTGCCGCTGAGTTGAACGATCCACGCATTCTCATGGGCCGGATCGGGCAAAGCGCTGACGAGCGCACCGCTGCTCAAGTTGCTGCCGAGCGTGGGCAGTGTCGTGTCCACATACAACGAGGTGACACCGGACGTAGCCTGATGCCCCACGGCATCGGTCGCGCGCGTTTGCAAACGATATTCACCCTCGCCCGACGACGTGAAGTACGGACACCACGCCGAGTCACCGACCGCATCCATGCATTGCGGGGCAGGCTGCCACGCCGCTGTCCCGTGGTATTGATCCACGTGGAGTTCCACCATGCTGACCGGCGACGAGGCATCGTGGGCGGTGACGAGCAACTGCGCGCCACCGGGCACATACGGAAGGGTGGGCAATTGCACTTGCGAAGTCGGATTGTCGTTATCGACGATGAGCGTTTGCGTGCTGCGCTCTTCCACTAACTTGCCCTGATACCAGAACGTATCGCGAATATCGGTGGGCAGCAGCGCGTGATTGTACAAGGTCACTTCGTCCAGACGGCCCGCGAAGAAGCGGCTATCGGCGGTGTTGCCGATCAGCAGATTCGACGCGTTGGTGCAGGCTGATCCGCTGACGGACGTGCTGCCCTGCAAATAGCCGTTCACGTAAATCTGCAACGCGCTACCGTCGAACAAACCCATGACGTGATTCCATTGATTGGGTATCAACGCTGTCGCCGCGCTTACTTGAGTGACGGTGGCGCAGCCGGGCGTGGTTGCGATCGACAACGTCGGCGTGAGGTCGTTCGCGGCGATCGACAGCCGGAAGTTGGAGCCTTTATCGATGAGCGTTTGCGATCGGGTCAAGATAACCGACGGCAACACCCACGCCCCGATCGTGAACTGACCGACATCGAGCGCATTGTCATCGGCCACCGTGAGTTGATCGCTCACCCCGTCATTCAGATTGAACTCTGCCCCCAGACTCACTTGCCCGGCCACACCGGTGTTGGGACAGGCCGCGCCGCTGCACGTAGCAGGATTGTTGCCCGCCGCATCGGCGAACGTGGTCGTCGCCGCGGCTTCATCGAGATGCAATTGCCAGACCGGAGCGGCCTGCCACAACGTTTGGATGTTGGCATCGGTGAGCGCGCTGGCAAAGACGCGCACATCATCGATCGCGCCGTCAAAGTAATTGGAGCTCCATGCGCCACCGATCGCCAACGGCGCGTTGGCGGCCGAGGTCACGATCGGCGTTAGCGTTGTGATCAGCGTGCCATTCTTGTAGAACTTGATCCCCGTGCGAGGAATGAACACGGCGGCAACATGCTGCCACTGGTTGGCATCGACGGTCGCACCGGTAGCGATGAGGCTTTGCCCGTTGGTGATCTTCCACTCATTGCCATCACGCACGATGGACCATTGATTGCCGCCCGTCGCAGACGCCGAGTCCGTGCTAAAGACATCGTGGCGGCCAGTGCTAGTGCTCGATGGCTTGACCCAGCCCATGAGGGTGGCCCCGGGGGACGCCGGGGATTCATCGAGCAGCAGAGTGGTGCTGAGGATGTTGCTCGATCCATTAAACAACGTCGCTTGATTCATCCGCCCGCTAACACCGGCCGTGGGGCAAGCTGTGCCCGTGCAGAAGGCGTTGCTCTGCTTGCTCACGTCAACCGAGTTTTCAAAGCTCTGACTGCCGGGCGCATCATCCAACTTCAGATACAGCGCCGCCGACGCCGAGAGATACAGCTCTTGCACTTCATCCGCCGACAACGGGCGCTTGTAGAGTGTGACGTCGTCCAGCTGCGCTTTGACCGGCGTGGACGGATTGCGATAAGCCCAGTGCGTGCTGTCGCCCACATACAGCGAGATACGCGTCTGATCTTCGCCGTTCAGTCCGTCGCCTTGGCCGTTGTCGCCCTGCCAGTCAAACAGATGCGTAAAGGGAATGCTGACTTGCGTGTTCTTGAATGTATAACCAGCGGTGCAGGCGCCGGAGCCGACATCGCACAACGGATCATCGCCGTAGTTGTGGCCGGCTTCCGCGCCGTTATCGGCCTCCCACGCGCGCAGCTCGCCGCCGCTGCCTCCCAGCGATTCAACCTTATACACGTTGCGCACATCGTTATCAGACAGGCCACCCCAGATGCAGCTATCGCCATTGGCATCGCCGGTATCCGTGCTGGTTACGCAAATCTTGTTGTCATTCCAGTTCAAATAGATTTCGGCGTGCGGCGATTCATCGGCTTTGTTGGTCACCTTGAAGTGATCGACATAGATCGAAGCCCCGGTAGTCGCGCGCCCTACATCAAATGAAGTGGCGGCGTTTGACGGCTTGCTGCTGCCGAAGCCCCAGTTCGCTTTGACTTGATTGTTGACGTACAACGTCGCCACATTCTGATCGAACGAGCCGTCGGTGTTGTAACGCGGCCCGACCGTCAACACCACGAAGTTCCACGTGTTGGCGGTCAGCACCGTCTCGGTAGTGGTATTAGATGCCCAACTGCTGGACGTGCCAAAGCCAAAGCGCACTTTGCGCGCGACGCTTTGCAAGGTGGGATAACCATTCGGATCGCCCGCTTTCAAGCCGATGATGCTTTGCACATGCGGCGGTATCCAGCCGAAGCGCACGTAAGGCGATCGATCGCGGGTGCGGACCTCGACGGTGACCGTGTGAATACCCGTACTGTTGATGTTAAACGTCTTGCCGTTGGGCAGCCAGAAAAAGCCGCCGGTCGGGAAACGGCCGATCGAGTTGTTGTCCACCGTCAACGTGATGGCATCCATTTGGCTGAGGTCGCCGTAGAAAGTATAGGTGCCTTGATTGAACTCAAACTGGCCCGTCCAGCGACCGGAGAACCCGGCGGGCCATTGATTGGTCGTCGATTGATAGTTGACCAGCCACGTGCCCGCCGCCGAACCATCGGCGTCCATTGAGGCCACGGGCCAGTTGGCGCACAATGTATTGCTGGGCGTGCCGGTGAACGAGAAGTTGTTGTAGTACGTCGCCGTCATGTTGCACGAGGCGTTGATCGGCTCACCTTGCGCGATCGGCTTAACCCACGCGGCCAGCGTGAATTGTCCATCGCTCAAGTTCAAACTCGGCTGCGACTGCACGCTGAGGTAATCCGCGCCGTCAAAGTTGGCCGCGTTCTGGCCGGCGATACCGGGCACTTGAGCGGGGCAATTGTTCCCCATACATTGCGTCTGCTGATTGAAGCCGGACGAGTCCGCGAAAGTCCTGATCACGCTGGGCCATGTCGGCGGCGCGTCTTCAAAGCCCAGGCGCAGCACCGGCTGATTGTACAACGTGCGAATTTCAGTGAGGTCTAACGCGCGTTGATACACGCGCACATCATCGATACTGCCCCGGAAGAAGTTGGTGTTGTTGTAACCGCGCCCCAGTACCATTGCCGTGGTGCTGACGCCCAACGTCGAGGTCACTCCCAGGCGGCTGGCCTGCAATTCGCCGTTCACGTAAATGGCCTGTTCGCCCAAGGCTTTATCGTAGCGGAAGACCACGTGATACCAGTTGTTTGCGCGCAGCGTCTGCGTGCCCGTCAAGGCCGTCGTGTGCATGGTGAAAGACGGCTTGCCGTTTACCAATTCCATGCGTAACGCATTGGCATCGTTGGCGCGATCGGCGGCCAGTAGCGTGCGCGTCGCGCTCACATCGATGGGCTTGACCCACGCCGAAACAGAGAAACTGCTGTCATACATGCCTAATCGTAGCGTGTCTGGCAACGTGATGAACTGCGGCCCGTTAAAGGTCACACCGTAATCGAAGTAGCCCAACTGCTGCCGCAGCGGGCAGGCATTGCCCGAACATTGGCCGTTGGCTGGCGTGAGTTGGCCGGAAGAATCGGCGAACGTCGTGGACGTGATCGGATCGTCGAGCTTGAGCCACATCTGCGCGTAACCGGCTGTCTCGCGCCAGTCGGTGATCTCGGCCTGCGCCGCTTGCGTCAGGCTGATCGCACCGGCCGTACCGACGACGGCTGTGCCCGTAAAAGCCGCCTGCGCCTGCGGCGGCAAGACGAAGGTTTGCGGCGACATGTTGAGCAGCAACGATCCGAGCGGGGTGGTGCTGAGCGACAACAAGCCCTGGGCGTAGCGATCCATCAACTTGTTGCCGATCGACGACGTGTAGGCCACGGTCGCCTGCGGCTTCAAGTAAGTATCGTCTGGATCATATTGGCCGTTCAGCAGAGAAGATAGATCGGAATTGCTGAGCGCCCGATTGAAGATCGCCACTTCATCAATGCTGCCGGTGAAGGCATTCGTGAGGGTGGCACTCCCGCTCGGTGTCTCAGCCCCGACGAGCAGCGCATCGTTCAGATCAGGGCGAAGCATTTGCGAACTGTTATACACACCGGCCTGTGCGCCGTTCACATAGAACGTCACTTGTACGTTACTCTGGGGTCCCGTGTTGCTAGACACAACGGCTGCTACATGCGTCCACGTATTCGCCGACACATGCGTCACGGCCACGTAAGTCGGTGCGCCGTACAGGCTGAACGTCAAGTTGTTGTTACTCAGACCGAGGCTGAAGCCATCGTTGCTGTTGGTGCGCGCCGAGGCGAGGATGGTTTGCTGGCCCGTCACCGTCGTCGGATCAATCCACGCGGCGACGGTGTAGTTGGTGGGATATTCGGTGAGCTCGCTGTGCGCGACGCTGAGCGCATCGCCGCTGAACTGCGGTGCTAAACCAAAGTGCCCGCTCTGTCCGCTGACGGGACACGTGGCGAGATCGCATATTGCCGTGTGACCGTGACCGGACGCATCGGCAAAAGTCGTTGTGCCCGCCGTCTCGTCGAGGCGCAGCAGCAGGCGCGGCGCAGCGGGTTCAGTGACGCCTGTTTTCAACGTCAGCACTTGCGGATCGGACACGACATGTGGATTGAAGCCAAACGCTTTCTCTTTGAAGTCGCTAAGCGTGTCGCCATCTTCATCGGCATTGAGCGGATCGGACACGACCCACGTGCGCAACTGCTGGCCGCTCGGCGTGATGGCATAGACATACGACCAACCGATGACTTCTTCGTAATCCGTCAGGCCATCGCCATCGGTGTCCTTGCGATTGGGATCCGTGCCCAGCCGCAATTCTTCGGCATCACTCAAGCCGTCGCCGTCGGAATCGGCCAGCGTGGGATTGGTGCCGTGCTGGATTTCATAGCCGTCGCCGAGGCCATCACCATCGGTGTCCCACAGCGCATCGTTGGGATCGGCGCCGCCATCGGCGGCGTTGAGCAAGCCGTCGCCGTCGAAGTCTTTCTGGCGCGCAAAGACCGGCGTGCTGGCGAGTGTGTTACTCACCGCCTGCCCCCACGCCAGACTGACGCCGCCATCTTTGGCGACGGGCGCGTAGAATTCGTCGAGCGTGGCCGGGAACACATCCAGCGTGAAGCGCTGCCCGAAGTCGAAGTTGTTGGTGTCATGCGAGGTGCGGACATAGCACACCGGCACAAGGCAGATATACGGATAAAATCCTCCCACGCAGCCCGGCGGATTGTAGACGGTAAAACATTCCTGTTCGGGAACCGCCATGCCTTCCGCCAGATACAACGTGGGGTTGCGATTGATGCCCGCTTCATTCAACGTGATGACGCTGCTGGTCACGGTCGGCGTGATATAGGCTTGATCTTTGACACCGATTCGATTCGTGTGACCCGTCAAGCTCCACGCATCGTTCATGGTGTCGCGGCTGAGATCGGCGTCAATATCGGCTTTAGCCGCTTGCCATTGATAAGCGAAGGTGGACGACTTCAAGTTTTTGGTGCTGTACTGCCAGAAATACGACATCTGTTTCCAATCGACCGGAATCAGCGACGTACCGCTCTTCCAGCCGGCGATGACTTCATCGGTGGTTGGCAGGACGCTGTCCAGCTTGATGGTGTTGGTCAACTCAATCCGATAGATCACCCCGCTGTTGACGGACAGGCCCTTTTCCGGCTGCACCAGATCGTAGTTAAACTGGCCGAATTGCAGGCGATTCGCATCTTGCAAATCAAGCATGATCGCCGAGCTATAGATGCCCCATTTCACCAGCTCGGCGGCCAGCCCGCTGATGCCCTTGCACACCCACTGGCCCACGACGTTCTCCTTCACGTTGTAGCCCACCACCGCCGAAGCGATGCTGCACGCCCCGCCAATCAACGCGTCGATCGCGCCGAGGATCGCCACGATGATCTGGCCCACCACCGGAATGAACGAGATGACCAGATAGATCACGGCCACGATCGTGTACGCGATCGCCATCGCAAACGCGGCATTGGCCGCCGTGCTGCCGAACTTCAAGTGGCCGGTGATCAGCGTGGCGATGGCGCAGCCAAAAGCGATCAACGAACCGATGATCACGCCGATGACGGCGCACACCATCGCGGTTCGGCTCAACGCCTCCAGCGTGTCGGTGGCATATTGATAAAGGGCGTAGATCGCCAAACTCACTTGCACCACGGCTAGCGCCACGCCGACCACGGCGGAGATCATCAAGAGCGCATTGGAAAAGGCAAAGCCCACGGCCACCGATGCAATGCTCAGCACCAATACCGCGCCGATCGCTACCCCGGCTCCGACAACCGCAACTCGCCCCGCCGTGCTGGTGGGCATTTCATTCATGATCCTGAAGCCGATGCGCCCCAACAAATCACTTACTGCTTTCTTGATCACCGTGCTAGTGCTGACATCGGCATCCGAGGCGACGCGGAACAACGTGTTGGGCAGTTCAGAGAGGAAGCCGTATTTGGCCCACAGGGCCAAATACGCCACCGTATCCCAGCCACTACGCAAGAGTTTGGCCAACTCGTCCCCGAATTTGCCCACGACCTTATTCAGCACCGCACTGATCCCGCCGCCGAGGCCGGACGCCGACGCCATCAACGTTTTTGTCAACGTGAGATCGGCTTGCTGCGGACTGTACGCAAAGGCCAGATCGCGCCCGATCTGCACCAGCGCCGCGCGGCCCTGATTCATGAAGAGATAATACGACCGGGCAAAGATCACCTTGCCGTGATTGAGGCTCTCGTTATCGGCGGCGGATAACGCCGGATCGTCGGGCAGCACGGACTTCAAGCGTACGCCGAACGCATCCCAGTATTCATTCATCGGATACGCTTGCCACGCGCCATCTTTGAAGCGATACGGCGCCCAGCTCATCGCGGCCGTGGTGTCGATCAAGCGGCCATTGAAATCAAACGTTACGGTGCTCGTCACTACCGATCGGACTGCCGGCGCTTCCAGGCTCACCGATCGAAAACGCTCTTCCCGCGCGAACAACAGCGTCGGTGTGGAATCAGTATAGGCATTGAAGTTCTGGGTCAAGATCTGCTGCGTGCCGGACATCATCATCGACGCGACCTGATCTTGATAAGCATACGCGTAGTTGTTAACGTGCAGCGTGGCCGTCAGGGGCAGGCCAAACCGATCGGTGATGGTGACGCCCGCCGAAAGCGGTGAATTGAAGCGGACCGCAATCGTCGTATCGGCCACCGTTTCGCCATCGGCCGTTTTCACCACGCCGATGTCGCGCACTTTGTTGCCGTCTTGATCGCGCCCGCCGATGAAGGCCTCTTCCAGCCCGGCAGCCACGATCCACAACTTGTCGTCCAGTTGACGCTGGAGGGTCGTTTCACCCGCGGGGTCTTCCCAGGCGACGGCCATGTTCACGCCGTGATCTTCGCGCACGCTCAGGCCGGTCAGTTGCCAGTCGTCGTCGTAGGTGTGGACGAATTGAATGTTGTCCAGATTCCAACTGGCTTCGTATTTGCACCACACATCCGATGAGGCCAGGTCCGCGTCATCGGGTGCGGGCTTGCACCAGTCGGTCAACGTCTGCACGATCCAGACCAGGCGCACCTTCTGCGCCACATCGCCCAGATTGCCCGTCTTCGGTTGATACAAGACCCGCGCCGAGAAGGCCGCTTGCCCGCCGCCGTCATCGGGCGTCACGTTGAGCGGCACATAGGCTAACATCGTGCCGTTGCGATCTTTGTCCTTCACCGAAATCCCGTACGGCGCTAACACCGTTTCGTCCACCACTCGATCGAGATACGGGCCGTTCGGCAGATCGATCAAATCGGCGCAGGCCGACGTGTGTCCGGCGCTGGCGGCCATGACGAAGTGATTGCCGTCGGCCAGATTCAATAGATTCGTGTTCGTGATGACGTTCGAAGCGGAACCGGCGGTCAAACGCGACATCAAATCACCGCCCGCCGAGCACGTGCCGGTATAGATGTTCAACCATTGCAACGTCGGCGTTCCGTCCAACTGGACATTCACGTTGACGTTGCTGCCGGCCTGCGCAAAGTTCAAAGTGCCAGACAGCCACGTGGTGAAGCTCGGCGGCGTGGTGCTGACCGGCCATGACGTGTCCACGCCTTGCAGTGCGACGTGGGTCCTCACCGTGGTGGTCATGGGCAGCGGCACGCTTTGCGTGTTGCCACTCAGCTCGATTTCCAACATGGGGATCAGCCGCATATCACCGTTCTGCGCGCGCGGATCCGCTTCAACCTGCGCAGGCGTCATGCTGTCCGCGAAAGTGCTATCGTTGCCCGTGCGTCGCTGCACCTGGCCGTTTTCGTCGCCGCTGGGCCAATCGAGCACATTGAGCGCATAGGTCAAATGCTTGGGATTAGTGGGTCGTAGTTGAAAATCGGTAGTGTCCCTGTAAAAGGGCCATG
>PMCF01000457.1 GCA_003154115.1 Anaerolineae bacterium | reverse complement strand
CCATAATATTTTCACAGACTCTCAGATGAAGTGAGTATCGTCGCAAGTTGACGGCGTTCTGGATGCCAAGGATGAAGGCGTCGTCGTAATGGATCATTTGCGTCGCTATGATCGTCGGCGCTTGCGTGATACGTTAAGGATCAGGAGTGACTGTTGACAGATTGGGCTCATGCAGTTCGTACGCTGGACCGGTGACTCCGTCAGGAGACTTGGTAAATGGAGCAAGCATGATTCCGCGCGGTGGTAGTTTGTAACCCCCAATCACCGTAAACACCCCCTCGCCGGGAGTGTTTACCCATTTGTTCTGGCAGACGTCTTGCCAGTAGGTTGCATCGCCGAATGGATCTTTTGTATCCCCAGGTATAAATGGTTCAATACCCGTCTGCCCGGTGCTGCAGTCTATCTGTTCCCAGTAGGCACACATCAGCAGCCCTTCCAAGTGCAGGTAAGGCAAGCCTTTTTCAGAGTAGGTGACGTGCCATGGTCGCCAGCCACTTTCGTACTGGAACCCCGTTCGTTTGATGTTAATGATTTGTTTGTAACGGCCATCGCTCTGAATGATAATTTGAGAATCCCAAGCATCTTCGATGGTACCGCCCCAGGTGCCTATCAAGTCCGATTCGGAGAACTTCTCTTTTGCAGGCCAATTGCATCCTCTCTTCGGTTCCTCGGCATTACAGGCGGTGAGCAAAAGAAACACCAACAATGCAAGGAGCGTGTATTTTTGCTTCATGATCGTTGTACCTCAATCTATGGATACGCAATTGAGAAAATGGCGTCACCACAACTACGCGTGAAAGTATAGCATGCACGAGCATGAAACAAAAAGCGACATGAGGTCGGCCTTACCCTGCCCGATGGTATAATCCCCCGCAATGAACACCTCGCCATCGCGCTCTTCATCGCAGTTGAAAACCATCGTCACGCTGTTTGTGATTCTGCGCGTGACGATTCTCTTGCTGTACACGCCGCAGGGGTTGCTCAACGCCTACACCGACTTTCAGCATTATTACCGTGTCGCCCGGCTATCCGATCAAGGATACTTGCCATTTATCAATTCGTGGTCAGAACATCCGCCGCTGCAAGCCTATACGTCACAAGCCGTGTATGGTTTCGTGCGCACATTTATGCCTGCGGGCGAACTCACCACACCCACCT
The DNA here is from genome assembly GCA_003154115.1 of Anaerolineae bacterium. Classification (GTDB taxonomy): domain Bacteria; phylum Chloroflexota; class Anaerolineae; order Fen-1058; family Fen-1058; genus Fen-1058. The sequence goes on along the minus strand of PMCF01000457.1, from coordinate 2,619 downwards.
ATCAGTTCTTCGCGCGGCTGCTGGGCCTGGTCATGCTTTTCTTCGAGACAGGCGTGCTGATCCTGATTCACCGCATCGCCACCCGGACGTGGGACATGGAACGCGCCAACTGGCTGGCCTGGGTATACACCGCGTTGAGTGTGCCGCTGTTTTACTGGAACGCCAGCCAGGCCTCCAACTTCGTGTTCTTTACCCTACTCGCCGTGTATGGGTTCATCACCAATAAGCGCACCGCTTCCGCCGTTTCACTCGCGCTGGGCATGTTGATCAAGCTGACGCCCGTCTTCCTGATCGGAGCGGTCGCGCGCTTTTTGTGGCCCGCCCCTAAACCGATCGCCCGCTACGTCATCATCGTCGCCGTGGTGTTCGCCTTGGCCTTCGTGCCGTTCGTGTTGCTCGGCGGTGGATCGTGGACGATGGCGTCGCTGGCCTCCAACGGAGTGCGCGCTTCGTGGTCGACACCATGGGCGTTGATCGATGGCAACTGGGGCGTGGGCGATGTGGGCGATGTGCCGGCGCGCACGCAGCTCGATCTGGCCTACCAGGTTTACGGCAATCCGCCGGTGATTCCAGCCGTGCTGGGGATCATCGTCTTCGGGCTTATTTTCCTGTGGCTGTTCCGCCGCCCGATCGATCAGCGCAGCCCTCAGCACTTCATCTGGTTCACCACGTTGACACTGCTGCTGTTTCATCTGTGGTCCAAAGGCTGGAGTCCGCAGTGGGCGATGTTGATCATCCCCTTCATTTTGCTCTCGTTTCCCAATCAGCGCGGGCTGGGACTGGTGTTGATCTTCACGTTATTACTCTTCATCGAGTGGCCGCTGGCCGATGTGCTGAGGTGGCCGCCCATCAGCGCCACCGCCATCCTCGGGCGCACGGCCTTATTCGTCGTCATGAGTGTGCTGCTCTTCCGCAAGATCTGGCCGCGTGGCACGTCTCTATCTGCTGATACGCCACGCTCCGCCGAGGATTACATTTCGTGAACGATCGACGTCGAACCGTTTACCCGACCTAGGAGAGCGCTGAAAAACCCGCTCAAAGCCCCGTCCTCGGGGCGGTTCCACGCGTGAGGTCGCCGCCGGGGACGGCGGCTGGAGCACTTTTTCATCAGACTCCTAGAACGGTTTCCAGGTTGGTTTATGGTATTGCGCCGTGCCGTGTCATTCCCGCGAAGGCGGGAATGACTGAGCCGTAAATCAAAGTGGAATTCGCTATAATGACCGAAGCCCCCAACGCTGAATGCCGCTGCCAACAAAAAAGAGCCGGGACGATATCGCCCCGGCTCTCTCACTCTATCACGCGCACTACTTCAACTTCAAAACCATTCCCACTTCAATGCGATTGGGGTCTGTGATATTGTTGAGCGCGATCAGGGTTGCCACGGAAACACCAAAGCGCCTGGCAATCTTGCTCAGCGAATCGCCCTTGACCACGGTGTAAGTACCCGGGGCTGGAATGGGCAGCGTCCCTGTAACGGGCGTGGTCGGCGCTGTCGTACCCACCGTGCCGCTGACCGGCTTGGTCGAAGTAACCGGCGACTTGACAGGCGCAGGAGACTTGGCTCCAGACTTGGCCGCGCCACCCGTCACTACATTCAAGCTAGCCTCGTCCACATACACATCAACGTGTTGCAACGCCATGTTCGGCTTGGACTTGGTCCACACCGACACGATATTATTCCTTGCTATCGCGTCGACCGTGAACTGGGTGAACTTGTCAAAGCTTTCCGCCGGGGCCGACCAGATGATGTTGGAACTCCACGGATTGTTACCGCCTGTGGGATCAATACCCACCTGCAGATTCATGCGCTGACCCAAATCCGAATGGAACGGATCGTTGGCGCCGTTTGACCAGCCTTCCTGGTAGACGCTGAAGCGCAGATGATCGCCGGGCTTCACACCGCTGACTACTTGATAGATACCGGCTTCGTGCACAGAGTAGAACGTGAAATATTTCTGCGAATTGTCACCCGCCACCTTGCGCGACGGACCGGTTTCCTGCGGGCCGCCCAAAGTGTCACGATACTCTGGATTGTGCCACGCCTTGCAATCGTCGGGCGTAGACTTCCTGTCCGGGCAATAATTTGGATAGGTGTTGAAGTAGTTGGGATCACTAAAGTTGCTATTAGGCTGCTGCCACCAGGCTGACCAACCAGACGGCACCTGCGTGGTCTCCCACTGCTTGATGGTGCCCACTTCGGAATTGTAATCAGCCGGGCACGGAACCTGCACCCACGGTTGACCATAGCGCAACGCGCACTGCTTGACGTACTTGCCGTCCATGCCGGGGTTCGTCAACAAATTCGGTCCTAACGCCTCCGCCGCCGCAGGCTGCGGCGTGATATCCGCCTGACCAGAGCTTGCCAGTACGGTCAACGGCAGCACCGCCACAAAAACGGCGGCCACAATCAGCACAGTAACGAGTCGCTTGAACTGCATCGTATCTACTCCTTTTGTTTTTTTTTCAGCAAAACGCGGCCTTACTGGCCGCGCCCCATTAGACGGGGCCAATTTTACGCCAATTCGCTGGCCTGTCAAATCATTAGGGTGTGGCTAAATCTGGTTGAGTCGTAGGGGCGACCCTCGCGGTCGCCCGCATTTGGACAGGCGCAAGGCCCTG
>PMCF01000114.1 GCA_003154115.1 Anaerolineae bacterium | reverse complement strand
CCGAAGTTCCATTGATAGGTCACATTGCTACCCGAGGCAATCGTTGCCGTTAAATGCGTGGCACTGCCGAGCGGCGTCGGGCTGTCGTTGAGTACAGTCAGACCACTGATTGGCACATCGGTGATCGTGATGGTGACGGGCGTCGTGGCCGTGATGGTGCTCACGCTGTTCGTGACCGTGATGAGTGCGCGATACACACCCGCGGTCGCGTATATGTGTGACGGAGTCGCGCTGCCAGCGGCCGGGCTGCCATCACCGAAGTTCCAAGTATAGGCGAGGTCATTGCCTGTCGCTGTAGCCGTAAACCAGGTCGCCTGTCCCAACAACGTTGGACTACTGTTCATTGCGGTCAGATCAGAAATCGCCGCTGAGCGCAATGGCGCTTCCCAGATTTGATCGTTATTCCACACAACACGAGGCGGCAACATCACTTGGCCATCCAGGCTGAAGGTGATGGCACGCCCCGGCGCACCACAGCCGCTGGCACCACCCGGCCCATCGGCTATCACATTGAGACTGTACACGATCTGCCCACCCACATTCTGCGTGACGTCTTGTCCACACACGTGACCATCGATCGTGGCAATAACTTGCATGCCTGCGACCGGCGTGAAGTTGGCGCTTGGTAGCACTTGGCCATAGTACGTAGCGGGTGGACTCTGAATCGCAAGGGTGCGACCGGATGTCCAGCCCCCTGACAGGCTGAGCGTGATCGATTGCGTCAGACTGATCCAATACGATTCGGCAAAGCGCAACGTCGAGAGGTCATTCACATAGCCCGGCACACTTGGCGCGTAGACCTTCCAGTGATCGAATGAATCGCTCCCGTCATACCAGTACACGATCGCATAGTAGCCGTCGATCGAGAGTAGCGCATCCGTCACCGGCCGCGTGGCTTGCACTGGATACGAGAACTGATCCCATCCCGGCCCATACAGCGAAATCTCGATGCTCGACATCAGCGCGTAGATCCCTGCACCACCCGCTGTCGCTGGAACCGTCGCCATCGCCACGTTGTAGTCGGTGTTGACAGTGGTGGTGAGTGCCTGCCACGTATTGTCATTAAAGAAGTAGACACGCAGGAAGGTCTCTTCGCCGACAGGTACATCGCGGCCCGCATAATAGAAGTTGATCGACGCGCCCACCAGGCTCGGCGCATTCGCCGATTTCAACAGCCGATAGGCTTGCCCCACCTGCGTGCGCCCCGGCAGCGGCATCGACACTGTGTTCACGGCTTGCAGCGCAAAGAAGGCATCGTCAGCAAAGACCAGTCCATCGGCAAAGATCATCACCTGCCCGTCGGGGGATTCGGTCGGCGCACCCGTCCCGTGGCGATAGGCGCCGGTTCCATGCCGATACGCGCCGCTGCGCCCGTGCAGATAGGCCGCGCCGCCGCCCAGGCCAAAGTCCGCCACACTTTCGCGGCGCGGCTCGGGTTCGTTCACCCAGACTTGCAGGTAGCCCTGCGACACGGGATCGTTCAAGACGAAGGTGCCGCTGTATCTCGCGCCGGTTGTGTGAACCAGGGAGATTGTCGAGGCGGAAGATATATCGATCGGATACAGGCGCGCGCTCAAGGTCAGGATCGGCGGCAGACCAGCCACAGTGACCGTGACGTTGAGCGTGCGTGAGTTGATGGGCGTCATTTGGATGTCCGGCTGCCAATTGGGTTGCGTGATCAACGCCAGTTCTTCATCCCCTGCCGTGATCGTTTCGCAGCCCAGGCGTTGCGCGCTCGCTTCGTACACGCACAACCGATCGCCAACGCGTGCCCCGCGCGCGTTCACTTGATCGAGCGTAGGACTGCCGAGATCGATCGCGCGATTCGCCTGATACAGAAATGCTCGCGCGCTCGCACCCGGCTGCACCCGCACTCCGTTTTGCGTGAGGTTGAAGATCGGTGCAGCGAGCACCGTCGTCGGCGTGAGCGGCTCGACGAAGTTGATCTGTGTCACGGCCAGCGGTAACACACTGGGGCCGGTGTTGGTCAATGTGCCGTTTAGCCACGGATAGAAGGTGGTGATCGTTTTCCAGTCCCAGCGCCCGGTCTGTTTGTTGGCCAGCGTGTCGGCGCAATCATTGCTCCACCGATCGCTGTAGTGAAATTCACTGTAGTCTTCACGGTACGGATCGCTCATGGCCGTGCCGCTGCACGTGTCGATCGGGATCAGGAAATTGTTCGCATCAAGTCCTAAGTAGTCATCGTCGAGAAACAGTGCGAAGTGGCCCAGTTCGTGTGCCAGCGCACGCGGCCAGTCTTCACCCAGATTGCCGTTCGATTCGCCGTAGCGGTTCCACACCGCGCCGATGTTGATCTGCCCCGGCCCATAGGTAATGACCGACGTCGCTGTGATCGGATCGACGAGGAGGTCAGAGACGATGCCGCCCTGCGTTGCATTGGGCCGCAGGCGATTGGTGGCGTAGATGCGCAGGTGCACGTCGTTCCAGTGTTCTTTGTCGTAGTAGAGGTTGATATGACCCAGCGCCGCTTGCCCATTCGTCCAGTCGTAGAGCAACTCCGAGGTGCGCTGCAGATCGTGTTCGAGTTGCGAAAGGAATTGCGTGTCCTGTCGTGCATCCCACTCGAGTGAGGCGTCGAGGTTGAAGAGCATCAAAGAGTTAGCGGAAGAAACTGTCAGAGTCTGAACGCCCGCCTGTGTGACGGTATACCAGTTAAGGCCAGTGAGGGTGGGTGCGGCGCTGGTGAGGTACAAGGTATAGGCATCAGTCGACGTGAGGGGATATAGCGCGATCAATCGATCCCCGGCATTCAGTTGACCGCGCCCTTGCAGATAGCCCTGCCTATCGGTGTAGAAGGGTTCGCCGGAAAGAGCGGCAAACGGCAGCGCGCCAAAGGTCTGGCTGATCGGCAGGCGATAGACCAGCGCACTGGAGATCGGCTGCGTCCCGCTCAGTACACGCACCTGTGTACCGCGCACACGGAAGGGGAAAGTTGATGACGCATACGAACCGTAAAGGTATGGACCTGGGGTACTGTTGGGAACGGTCGTCACAGCCGGAATTTCTTGGATTCTAAAAACCACATTATCGGATTGGCCGAAGAAGCCGCTGTTATTAACATCCCAGAGATACGTGTAGACCTTGCCACTGTTCAGGGTGGCGGTGATGCCCCACGAGAGCAGGCGGCCGGTATTTCCCGCAACCATATCTGCAACTTCGAGCGTCCATGTGCCCGTCAACAGGTGGCCGTCAAGGACAGACAGGGGCTGCTCTGGACGGAAGCGGCCAGCGAAGGGGGCTGTGCCGCTGAGAACAGATGTCGTTGCTTCGTCATCAAAGACGGTGTTGGAAAAGTTGTCCCCGCTGCCGCCACGTTGATTCACCAATAGCACCGGGCGGCTAAATGGCGCGGTCAATGTGATGATCAGATTGCTATCGAAAGTGTGAGTCAAGTTCAAACGGACATCAATGTCGGCGATCATATCAGTGGGCGTGATAGCCAGCACGGAAGTAATCGTCTTCAAATCCGCAATCACACTGGGTGTCGAATTGTTGAAAGTTCGAGTCAGATACACTGCAGCGCCTAGATTTGCCGACAGTGTGCCCGAAGCCGCGACCGCCGGCAGCCATTGCCCGCCACCATTTGGCGAGTACCAGGCGCGAATGAAGCGCGCTGGGTCGCCTTGCAGGTCGGTGAGGGTGTAGGTGATGGGAATGATCTGGCTGGTCAGCATTCCAGAGAGGGCGTAGAAGTTGGCATTGAGACCCGGTCGCGCTATGTAAACGGTGGGGATGGAGCCGGGTAGCAGGCGGCTATCGCGGTTGTTGCGATACAGGCAGTTGGGCTGGCCGGAGCCGTAGGAACCATTTCCCACGGCCAGATCTAGGTCGCCGTCGCCGTCAACGTCGCCCCAGGCCACGCTGGCGGTGTGGTTGCTTTCGGCCGACGACCAGACCGCGCTGGGGGTGAGCGCGCCGCCGTCGTTGCGGTACAGGTGGCTGGGTGGACCCCAATTGCCCACGGCTAGATCCAGGTCGCCATCGCCGTCATAGTCACCCCAGGCCACGCTCTGGGCGTAGTCGCTTTCGATGGACGACCAGACCGCGCTGGGGGTGAGCGCGCCACCGTCGTTGCGGTACAGGCGGTTGGGCTGGCCATTGTTTCCTGCGACCAGATCCAGGTCGCCATCGCCATCAACATCGCCCCAGGCCACACTTTGGGTGCTGTCGCTTTCAGCCGACAACCAGACGGGGCTGGAGGTGAGCATGCCGCCGTCGTTGCGGTACAGACGGTTGGGCTGGCCGGAGCCGAAGGAACCATTTCCCACAGCCAAATCCAGGTCGCCGTCGCCGTCAACGTCGCCCCACGCCACGCTCTGGGTGCTGTCGCTTATGGCCGCCGACCAAGCCAGGGTGAACGCACCGCCGTCGTTGCGGTACAGGCGGTTGGGCTGGCCAAAGTTACCCACGGCCAAATCCAGGTCGCCGTCGCCGTCAACGTCGCCCCAGGCTACGCTGGTGGTGGCGTCGCTTTCGGTGGACGACCAGACCAGGGTGAACGCACCGCCGTCGTTGCGGTACAGGCGGTTGGGCTGGCCATTGTTGCCCACGGCCAGATCCAGGTCGCCGTCGCCGTCAACGTCGCCCCAGGCCACGCTATTGGTGTTGTCGCTTCCAGCCGACGACCAGACCGGAGTGAGCGCGCCGCCGTCGTTGCGGTACAGGCGGGTGGGTTGGCCATTGTTCCCCACGGCCAAGTCCAAGTCGCCGTCGCCGTCATAGTCGCCCCAGGCCACGCTGTAGGTGCTATCGCTTTCGGCCGACGACCAGATGGCGGGGGGGGTGAGCGCGCCGCCGTCGTTGCGGTACAGGCGGTTGGGCTGGCCAGAGTTCCCCGCGGCCAAATCCAAGTCGCCGTCGCCGTCAACGTCGCCCCAGGCCACGCTATTGGTGCGACCACTCTCGGTGGACGACCAGACCGCGCTGGTGGTGAGCGTGCCGCCGTCGTTACGGTACAGGCGATTGGGATAGCCCCAGCCGCCCACGGCCAGATCCAGGTCGCCGTCGCCGTCAACGTCGCCCCAGGCCACGCTGGTGGTTCTGTCGCTTTCGACTGACGACCAGACCGCGCTGGGGGTGAGCGCGCCACCGTCGTTGCGGTACAGACGGTTGGGATTGCCAAAGTTTCCCACGGCCAAATCCAGGTCGCCGTCGCCGTCAACGTCGCCCCAGGCCACACTATTGGTGAAGTCCGCTTCGGTAGACGACCAGACGGCACTGGCGGTCAACGTCCCGCCGTCGTTGCGGTACAGGCGGTTGGGCTGGCCATCGTTGCCCACGGCCAGGTCCAAATCGCCGTCGCCGTCAACGTCGCCCCACGCTATGCTGTAGGTGTTGTCGCTCTCGGTGGACGTCCAGACCGCGCTGGCAGTGAGCGTGCCGCCGTCGTTGCGGTACAATCGGTTGGGCTGACCCTGGTAACATTGGCAGCCAGAGTCCCAGCCACCGTTGCCGACGGCCAGGTCCAAATCGCCGTCGCCGTCAACGTCGCCCCAGGCCACGCTCTGCGTGCGATCACTCTCGGTGGACGACCAGACCGCACTGGCAGTGAGCGTGCCGCCGTCGTTGCGGTACAATCGGTTGGGCTGGCCATTGTTCCCCACAGCCAAATCTAGGTCGCCGTCGCCGTCATAGTCGCCCCAAGCCACGCTGTTGGCGTTGTTGCTTTCGACCGACGACCAGACCGCGCTGGCAGTGAGCACGCCGTCGTCGTTGCGGTACAGGCGGGTGGGCTCGCCCCAGTTGCCCACGGCCCAGTTGCCCACGGCCAAATCCAAATCGCCGTCGCCATCATAGTCGCCCCAGGCCACGCTGTTGGTGTAATCGCTTTCGATGGACGACCAGGTGAGGCATAGGGGCAAGGTGCAGTATTGGAAGGCGGATGAGGCGGTCTGCTCGGCGGATGGAGCGAAAGTGGGTGTTGCGGTGCGTGCCTTGGCCAAGTTGAGGGACAGCAACAAAAGCAAAATGCACGCCACAGCGAATACTACCAGCAAAAGTATGAACGCGATTCGATGATGCGATACACGAGGAAGGGAGGCGTGAGAGACGGCAATTGAGCGGAACATATCAACCTCTTCTTCGTCGGACGTTGCCGACGAGGACATCATCCCCGTAGTGTTGATGGACTAAAACCTTGCAACAGAGGAAAATCATGCAAGGCAACGGCATGACCCTTGGCTCACGATATGCGCGTTGGGTATCAGTATATAATGAAGCTGAATTGAAATGCAAGCATTGTTTGAAAAGATGAACGAAGTTCAGACCTGACCGGATGCCTTACTTCCCTTTGCGCGCCGAGACGTTCAAGCGTGGCGTGGGCTGCGTGCAGGAATGACGTGGTCCGATCATGATTCGATTCCGGTCGATTCCAGCATGGCATGTCTCCATTCCAATTGCATGCGCGCGGCTTCGTAACCATCGTCTTGCACCAACTCGAGACTGTACGTGAAGGCGTCACTGGCTAGATCGAGTTGATTGCTCGCGCTGAACACCTGCCCTAGCACGCGCCAGCATATGCCTTCGTCGATCTTTAGTCCGAGGTCGCGGCATAGGGCAATCGCTTCCGGCGAGGTGCGGCAGCGCCAATCGGGTTGGCCGACGGGCGTGAGGTTGGCATCGACCGGTTGATAATAGAAGCCGGGCACGGTCTTTTCGACCCCGCCCGGCGAGGTAATCAGCATATCGACGCTGACGCCGCTCTCGTGATAGGGCGCCGCCGGATCGTAAGGAAAGTAGACGTTGGTCGCCGTGGTCGAGAGGGTGAACGAGATTTCGAATTTGCTGTAGCGCGGCACGGTGGTGATCAACGGCACGATCGATCCGATGCGGCCCGTCGGTGGTTGCGGCGTTGGCTGCGGCGTCGACACCGGGCCGACGATGAGCGGCAGATGGACGCGCTGGGTACAGCGGCGCGGGGTCAAGGCGCTGGGTACAGCGGCGCTGGGTACGAGTGGCGAGACAAATGGACTAGCCTGGGCGATGTGCGGTGCCAACAAGGCCAGCAAGAGCATCAGCAACAAGGCAATGATGTTGATCCAGAGTACGAGTTTCAAACTGGGGCGCGATGGTCTCAACGGTTTCAGCATTCTTCCTCCAACCCGTTAAAATGGCTGTGTTTATCATATGCGGACGGCTCCGATCTGTCAGTAGTATCAACCTACTGCAAACCGCCTGCTGAAGGCGGTACATTGGTACTTTAAGCAGCGCGATGAATCTGGACGTAAACGAGCGATGGGAAATTTGTCATGGGCGAGGATGATGAGAGGGTTGGAGTGAGGACGGGATGCGTGGTGCGTGACGAGTAATGCGTGACGAGTAAGGGGCGGCTCGCGCTGGGTTCACTGAAGAACGAAGCGCGAGCCTGTTCTGTATTCGCCCGCTTGCACTGTTGAAAGTGCAAGACGGCCAGGGCCAGGGCCGGGCCAGCTCTCAGCCGGCGCCTCGGCGGCTCAGTCCGAAAACTCAGCCGCATTTCCGGCGATGTGTGGGAGTCGTGGGACACCACCACCCGAAACCCGATGTTGTCGTTACGATTATCCGGGTGATTGTTGTTGCGGTACGCACAGCGCGCGTTGTGTTGATTGTTGTTGAACGCGCCGCCCCGCAACACCCGCGTGTCCGGCGGCCCGACCCCGCAGTGAGAGCCATCGCGAGGATGGCCCCTGCGTGCCAACGGTTTTGGCTCATGCGGCCTCGAAGGTGAAACGCTCCCGCTGGATTGCCAAATCCAGCGGCGGATGGTCACATCCGCCGGGAGCATCACCTGCCCCTACGTGCCAACGGTTTTCAACCAGCCGCCCAACAGGCGGCCCATTTCGGCGATCATCTGCGCAGCGTGTTGATACTGGCCGGAGGTCAGCCAGTTCCATTCTCGCGTCAAGCGCAGATACAGGCGCACCTTGTTCAGCGCAGCATCGGCGCTGCGCAATTTTTCCAGACGCGCTGCGCCGCGCGCTGCTTCGGCTTCGACGATCAATTCCTGAAAATCGAGCGCGGCATTCTGCAAGCGCTGTGTGACCGTGAAACGCTGTGGGCGCGGAAAGCTCTGGGTACGGGGCAACAGCCACGACAGGAAATCGAACGTGCGCGCAAACAAAGGTGAAGTCTCCATCAGCGCCTCCATTTCAAGATGGCGGGTATTGCCTCGACTCGGTGTCATTCCCGCATGCTGTCGCTCACGTCGTACCCGGCGACGCGCTAGCAGCCTGTCGGAGAGGAAANNTTCTCTCCGACAGGCTGCTAGGCGTGCGCGCCGCCAGGCCCCACCGGGGCCTGGGTACGGCAAGGCGGGACCTACGGCAGCGGCCCTACAGGAGTACTGCACCGCATGTGTCAGGTGACTTGCCGCTGGTCAGCCTGGATTCCCGATAGAAGCCTTCGGGAATGACGCTACGCCGCACCGGCGGGCGCACGCCCGCGCTTGCCTTTGCGTGCGCGGCGATACGCGTATTCCAGATTTTCCCACGCACAGATGGAAGGGTACAGATTGCGATAGGGTTTCATGGGGATGATCGTCAAGACCTGGCAGGTTTTCGCCTCGTGATCGGGCCAACTGGTTCGGCCGGAATGGTTCGTCATGAGCAACGGCCGATCATCATTTGAAAACCTGCCAGGTCTGCCTTCCACGGACTTCTTGAGTTTTCAAATTTTGCGACCGCGCGAAGCGCGGAAAATAAATGATCAGGGATCAGGGTTTTCAGGGATCAGGGTGTCAACTGCGAGAGCCGGGGGACACCACCACCCGAAACCCGACGAAGCCGTCACGACCAACCGGGAGATAGTCGTCGCGGTACGCACAGCGCGCGAAGTGTGGAAGGTTGAAGAACGCGCCGCCCCGCAACACCCGCGAATTATCCCCGCTTTCGTCCTCGCGGCCATCATTGACAGCATAAGGGTATTCCTCAAATCTCGAGTGTGTCCATTCCCGCACATTGCCGATCATATCCAGACAACCGTAGGGCGCAGTGCCGGACGGAAAACAGCCGACCGTGCTGGTTCCACCGATGCCGGTCTCGGCCACATTTGCTTTTTGCGGATCGTAGTCGCCCACCCATGACCACAAGCGTTTGTCCGTGCCGCGCGCGGCCTTTTCCCATTCGGCCTCGGTGGGCAGGCGCACCACTTCATCTCCTTTGATTTTACCTGATCGTTGCCACTGCTGTGTCAACCATTGGCAATAAGCTTGCGCGTCACGCCACGATACCTTCACCACCGGATGATTGTCGGGCGCTTGCAGCGCGTCTGGATCACCTTCAAAGCGCTGCGCTTCTACAAAGGCCCGCCACTGTTTCACCGTGACCGGATAAGTGCCGATCTGAAATTCAGGCACATCGACTTCGTGTTGCGGCAGTTCGTCATCGTAGGCATACTGATCAACCGTTTTATCGCTGCCCATCCAGAATTTTCCGGCGGGAATGGTGATCACGTCGTCGAAGTCGCGCGGGTCGCCCAGAGCGCTTAAGGCGCGGCCCGCCTCGGCGCGTTCACGCGGGGACAACTGTTCAGTCGTGATCAGCGTGGTCAATTCCTGCCGCACACGACTCAGAATTTTCTCATCGTTGCGGTCGGGGAATTCGCCGCAGAAGATGGGCCAGACCACGCCGGCCAGCCACACATTACGCCAGTAGCCCTCACCCGGCAGGGCCGCATCCTTCGACTGCGCGGCGGGCGCGCCCTGAGCGGACTCTGAGCGAATGAAGTGAGTCGAAGAGGAAGTCGAAGGACGCCCGCCGCTCCGCTCAGGATGCAATGAACCCGCCAGCAGCGCGTCCGTCAAATCCAACACATCGCGCGGACGCTGGCTGACAATGCTGGCATACTCGGCCAGAAAGACGCCCACGTAGAACCAGCGGTCGTTCTCCGCGTTGCGCTGGGCCAGCGTAACGTGCGGCTGATCGAGCATCGCAATGTAGCGCGCCGCCAGATATTCCTCAAACGACGGGTGCGGAAAAGCGTAACATTCCACCGGTTTTTCGTCGGCGGGCCGATCGGGCAGGCGGCGCGAGCCTTGCGCCAACAGCAGGCCATTCGCGCTCTGACAGTATTCAACAAAGACTTGTGTCGCACCCTCGCCCAACTTGGGCACCAGCGCGCTCCGCAGCGCATATTCGTCGATCAGCGTCGTTTCACCCTGACGCAAGCCATTGCCCTCGCGCGCTTGAAAGGCCACTTCGTACAGCCCGCGCATCAATTGCCCTTCCAGGCTGCTGGTGCGATCGGGCGCAGCAGCGTTCATCGCCTCCAGCACCGATCGCAGCGGGGCGGTAGGCGATCGTCGCGTCTGCCAGCGCAATAGCAGCAAGTTCACACATTCCTCGTAGATGCGCACGCGCGAGCGGGGCAATTCCTCGCGGTGCGTGTGCACGATGGCGATCAACGTCAACAGCAGCGGGTTGTCGGAGATTTGCTGCAACTGCCGCGCGTCGTGCGAGAAGATGGCTTGCTGCAGCGAGGCGGCTTTCTTCTCATACAGAGCTTGCGAAGCGGCATCGTTGCGGATCAACGCAGCATACCACTTGCCGATGAATTCCTGCTGCGCTTTCGGCGCGAGCGGCGTCAATTGGAACGCGGGCCAGCCGTCCAGCCGCCACGCCTCGTCGCCGTAACTGAAGGTGCGGCACGTGACGATGGCGCGGCACTCGCGGCGCGTCGACAAGAAAGCGGTCAGCGCTTCTTTCACGACGGCGCGTTTGTGGGGCGCGACTTCGTCCAGGCCGTCAAACAAAAACAACAATCCGCGCTCGCGCGCCTCGCGCCACAACCGTGTCGCAAAGCCCTGCAAGTCTTCGGCAGCTTCTACTTCGGTTTCGATGAACAATCGCACGCGTGCATCCAGGCCGCGCTCAACTTTCTCCGGCAGTGCGTCGGCCAACTTCGCCAGCGAGAGGAACACGGGCAGCAAAGCGCTGCTCTTCCATTCGGGCAGCGTGTCTTTCAGTTGCTGCGGACGTAGATAGGCCTCGGCCAGCCGATAAGACAAATAGCGCAGCACCGATGATTTACCCGCGCCCGGCAGGCCCAACAGGACGGCGTACGCAGCCTTATCAGCGCTCAACGCTTCCAGTGCGGTGAGCTGCTCGCGGTCACGCTCGGTCGCTATTTCGCGTGGATCAGATTTGCCGCGCTGCGCCTGCTCGTCCGGTTCGCCGCGATAGCGATCGATCTTCAACGAAATGAAAACCTCGCTCAATGTGCCGGGATTCTTGGCCTCAGCCAAGCGCCGCTGCGGATCACTGGCCTCGGAACTGATGCCGCCCAGGCGCAGCACGTTGGTGTCGGCCATCACTTTGTCCAGGTAGACTTTGAGTTGCTCGACTTCGGACAGAGGCACAGTGGCTGGCTTGTCCGGCGCAGCGGCCGGCATCACGATGATCTGATCGCGCCCGACGACATCCCCGCCGATGTGGGTGTTGCCATCCCGCATGTCGACGCCGCCGCTGCGTGTGGCGCTGGCCTGGTCCGACTTGCGCCGGGCCGCGCGGATGGCCGGCAGCGCGGTGACGACCAGCGCAAAGATCACGACGAAATAGATCAACGCGATAAAGGCTGGTGGAATCGTGGTGCCCAACAGCGCAATCACAATGATCGTCGCCAGCGCAAACAGCAGCAGTTGATTCTTGATCCCGCCGATCAACTGCTTCACGACTTCCCACGCGCTTGGGGATGGATCGGGACTCATGCGGCCTCCGCAGAATTCGTTGATTTCTCAATCCGTTGTAGTCTGTCGTGTCCAGTATACAACGAGTCGAGCAAAACCAACAAAACGCCGCCGGGCGATCCTCGATCGCCCGGCGGCGTTTGCTTACTTCACCTGTTGCAGCCTGCGCTGCGACGGAATGGCCCTGAGGTCTGTGCTATAATTCTTGCGAGAACAACCCTGAAATGAGGCCGCTATGAAGAGTGTCGAAATACGCGTGCCGAATGCCATCGAGTATCTAACCAGCGGCGAGCAGGATCGCTTGCTGCGCACGGCTCTTCGCGCGGCCGCGAAGCAGCGGGCGCGTGAGCTAAGCAAAGAACAACGCGAAGCCACGATCCACATTCGCCGCTACGAGCGCCGATATGGCTTGACCTTTGCGCAATTCGAGCGCAAAAAACTCCGCACACTGAACACGCTGCAAGCGCACGAAGACTACAATGATTGGTTCTTCTGGATGACGGTATTTGACCGTGCGGAAAAGGCGCGGGCCGCAGTGCAAAAAATGGAAGCGGCGCCGTGAAAGAAGAGCTGCTGGCCCGCTACCGCGATCTGGTGACCGGGATTGTAGCAGTTGACCATCTGGTGCGTGAAGGGATCGAGCTCTACAAGGCCCATCTCCTGCTTGCCGATGGGAGCAGCCTGCGGGTCTCTGAAGTGTGGATCGACGGTCGGTTGAAGAAATACAGCTATTATTGGCTGGACGAATCCGAGAAGCTCATTGCCGGTTGGGACAATGCTCCGCATCACCCTGAGATCAAAACGCATCCCCATCATCTGCACACGGCCACCGGCTCGCGTGACTCAACCGTTCAGAATCTTGAAGATGCGTTTGAGTTGCTGTCCAAACAGATTATCGCTTCGTGAGCAATCGCTTGAGATATAAACCAAGCGTCGCCGGGCGATCGAGGATCGCCCGGCGACGCTCTTTCTCTCCATCTCACAGTCACTCTGTCTCGCTATCCCGCTTTCACCCCTTCAATCACCTCTGCCGCCGAATCATACCGTCCAAACATCGGCATCACATACACCCCTTGCAACAACTCCTTCAATTCCAGCAGCGCCTCGCGCGCGATCTTGATCCCTTCTTTGCGACCATCGCTCGCCTTGCGCATGCGCTCCAACGTCCACTCCGGCAGGATGATGCTCGGCAGTTCGTTGTGCAGGAACTCGGCATTGCGCAGTGAGGCCGGAGGCAGCACCCCGCCCATGATGGGGATCGGAACCTCGCCGAATTGATCGCGATAGCGCTGCAGGAAGACGCGCACCGGCGTGACATCGAAGATAGGTTGCGACACCGCGAAGTCCGCGCCCGACACGATCTTCTTGCGGAACGTCTTGATCTCGCGTTCCAGATCCTGCGGATAGAAATTCACCGCCACGCCCACATGGAACAACGTGCCCGCGCCGATCGAAATGCCCGCCGAATCTTTGCCGCTGTTCAGGCTGCCCTTGATCAATTTCACCAACCCCGACGGCACGATGTCGTGCTGATCGCCTGCTTCGGGATAATCGCCCACCGACGGCGGATCGCCCATCATTACCAGCAGATTGCGAATGCCCAGGGCATGCGCCGCTAACAGATCGCCTTGCACGCGCAGCAAGTTGCGGCCGCGCGTGGGGAAGTGCAGCACCGTTTCCATCTCGGTCTCGCGCTGAACCAAATGCGCCAGCGCCCACGCGCTCATCCGCATGCGCGCCATCGGCGTGTCGGCGATGTTCATCACGTCGAAGCCCGCGCGCTTCAACTCCCGCGCCACTTCGATCAGGCGTGTCGCGCTGTGCCCGCGCGGCGGATCGACTTCGATGGCGGTGACGAACTGTCTCTTGGCGAGTTTCTCGGCCAGCTGCGTGGGCGCGAGCGCCGTAGGAGCTAAACCCGATCGGTCTTCTGCGGCTTCAGAAATCACCTCGCCCACTTCCACCGTGATCGATCGCTGCAATTCCACTTCATCGAGCGCCGCGCGCATCGCGCGGATGTGATCGGGCGTGGTGCCGCAGCAGCCGCCGATGATCGACGCGCCGGCTTGCAGGAAACGCCGCGCGAAATCGCCGAAGTATTCGGGTGTGGCGGGATAGATCAAGCGTGATCCCATGCGCTGCGGCCAACCGGCGTTGGGTTGAATCGAGACGAGCGGGCGGCAGTCCACTTGCCGCGCGTGACGTGACAGCGCCAGCACCACGGGCAATAACTTGGCCGGGCCCACGCTGCAATTCGCGCCGATCACATCCACTTCCAGTTCGCATAATTTGCGCGCCACTTGCTCGGGCGTATCACCCAGCGGCGTGCAGCCATCCTCGGTGTAGGTCATCTGCGCGATGAGGGGCAGAGTGGTGTTCACTTCGCGCGCGGCTTTGATGGCCTGCACGATCTCGTTGAGGTCGCTGAACGTCTCGAAGATCAACGCATCGACGCCGGCTTCGTTCAGCACGGTGATTTGTTCCTTGAAAGCGGTGAACGCCTCCGTCGCCGTCACGCGGCCCAACGGCGCGAGGCGCACGCCCAGCGGTCCCACCGATCCAGCCACGTAGATCTGGCGGCGTGATTCGTCGGCGGCCTTGCGCGCCAATCTCACGCCCGCTCGGTTGATCTCCGCAACCTTGTTTTCCAGATCGTGCTCCAGCAAGCGGAAGCGATTGCTGCCGAAAGTGTTGGTCTCCAGCAAATCGGCGCCCGCTTCTACGTAGCCGCGATGCACGTTCAGCACCACCTCCGGCTGTGTCAGATTCAGTCCGTCCAGTGAATGATCGAAGGTGATACCGTGCGCGTGCAGCTGCGTGCCCATCGCCCCATCGCACAACACCGGTCCGCGTTGTAATCGTTCAATGAAGTCGTTGCTCATGTCAAATCCTCTGGGACGCTGATTGCCGCTGATCTACGCTGATTCATCTTATCTGCGTCAATCTGCGTTCATCAGCGTCCGATTATTCCTTCAACCGTACGACGCGGAAATTCTCTGCGAAGGCCATGCCTTTTTCTTTACCCGCATCGATCGCGCGCTGGCGGATGGTGCCTTCAAGGTCTTTGTAATCATCCAACTGGCAGTGATGCTCGCGCAGCGCCTTGATCTTCAACTCGATCGTGTCGCCGACATCGATCCAGGTGTCCAGCTGCTCGAAGGCGCGCACGTAGACGCCGTGGACTTCGTGCGCCGCACCCTCTGCGGGCCACAGCAGTTCCATCGAGGCACAGGGAAAGATCGCGTCGAGCGCCGCGAAGGCCGCCGCACGATGATCGGGATGATTGATGCGGTTCGGTCCCCAGAACACCAGATTCGGATCGCCGCAGAAGACCACCTCGGGTTTGTGCTGGCGGATCAGCTGCACCAACTCGCGGCGCAACATCAGATCGGGCACGAGGCGGCAGTCGTCGTGGCGCAGAAACTCGATGTGCTTAATGCCCAATACGTCACAGGCGTTTTTCTGCTCTTCTTCGCGCAGTGCGGCCAGCGAATACGGCGTGAACTTCACATCGTGCGTGCCGACATTGCCGCTGGTGCACAACACCACGGTGATCTCGCAGCCGGCCTGCGCCCACTTCGCCAGCGTCGCGCCGCACGAAAACTCCATATCGTCGGGATGCGCGAAGATCGTCATCGCCGCTTGGGGGATCCAGTCGCTGTCAAACTTTGCCATTCAACTCCATTTCTGATTGTTGATTTCTGATTGCTGAGTGTCGATGCGAGGTGACCCTGCCTCAGGCGTGATGCGTCAGGGCAAAACCCTTTCCGTGCGTGTCATGCTGAGGAGCGCTGTTTAGCGACGAAGCATCTCTAGCGCGACCAACCATGATTCCTCAGTCGCCAACAGCGCTCCTTCGGAATGACACCGTGCGGCTTCCTCGCTATGACGCTTCTCTCTGTCATCTTGTCATCCTATCACCCTGTCATGACTCTTGCGGCTGATCGACCAGCGTCATCACGCGATACACTTCTGCGGCTGTGAGTTTGCCGCCGTCGTCGGCCTTGATCTTCTGGCCTGTCTTCTTCGCCCGTTTGCGCGCAGCCTTCGCTTCTTCCTGCGCCCACTGCGTGATCATCTCTGTCGGATCCCAATCGCCGAGCTGGCTCTGGTGCAGTTTCAGGGCGCTCACTTTTTTCTCAAGCGTGGTGGTAATATCGATCGCGACGTCGGACTTCTTCGCGCCCTGAATGTAGACCGCATGGACTTTGTGCACCGGCCCTTCTTCCGGCCAGAATAGTTCCATCTCGGCGCGCGGAAAAACCGCATCCAGCGCCGCTTTCGCCGCCGCGCGATGATCGGGATGATTGATGTAGTTGCTGCCGTAGAACCAGCCTTCGGGATCGCCGCAGATCACGACTTCGGGTTGGTGCTTGCGAATCGTATGCACCAGCTTGCGGCTCAAGATCAGATCGGGCTCCAGCGCGCAGTCGTCGTGGCGCAGGAAGACGATGTGCTTCACGCCAAAAAAGTCGGCCACCGCCTGCTGCTCGGCCTCGCGTGTTTTGGCCAGCGCCTTGAGCGTGTACTGGGGATCGTGCGTACCGACGTTGCCGCTGGTGCACAACACCATGGTGATCTCGCACCCGGCGGCGGCCCACTTGGCCAGTGTCCCGCCGATGGTGAACTCGGAATCGTCGGGATGCGCGAAGATGGTCATGGCGGATCTAGGAATGTAACTGCTGTTGAACTTGGACATGGTCCCCTCCCGTGATGAGTGAAAAGTGATGAGTGATGTGTAAATAGTCGCAATTGGCTATTCACTCGTCACTCATCACTCGTCAGCGTATTTAGTCAGCAGCCTGTAGCGCTCCAACAACCTTCGGTAATGACACATCATACCGATACTGCACATTCATGTGCCCGTCGTCGAACTCTTCGTATTCGTGTGCGACGCCCAGCGCCTGTAATTTTTTGACGAGAATGCGCGCGCCGAAATGCAGATTGAATTCGTCGCGTGTGCCGCAATCGATAAAGAGCAGGCGCAGCCGCTTCAGATTGTCGGCATACCGATCGGCCAGCTGCACCGGATCGCATTCCAGCCAGCGCGCCCACACTTCCGGCTTGAGTTCGCACGTGTCCAGGTCAAACGGAAAATCGATCGGGAGTGGTTGCGCGGTCAGATTGGGAGAGTACGCAGCCGCCATCGCCAGAATGTTGACGGCTTCGATGTCGCGGCTTTCCTTCTTCACTTTGCACTCAAACTCGATCCACCATTTGTCCAGCCCGCCGGCTTTTTGAAGCGCGTTGACGAACTGGGGAAAGTCGGGGCGATAGACCAGATCGAACGCCATGTCGCCGCTGTGGCAGGCCACCGCGCCAAACACGTCGGGATGCTTCATGCCCAGCCTAATCGATCCGTAGCCACCGCTCGATTTCCCGAAGATGCCGCGTCCTTCCGGCTTCGCGATCGTGCGATACATCCGATCGATGTGCGGCACGATCTCGTCGACGACGTAATCTTCGTAGCGTCCGCTGGCCGTCGAGTTGAGATACTGGCTGCCGCCGTAGCGCGTGAAGCAATCGGGCAGCACGTAGATCGCGGGTGACAGTTTGCCCTCGGCCATCAAGCGATCGATCCGCTGCGGCAAATTGGGCTGCCACGCGCTGAGGTTCAACATCATCGGCCCGCTACCCGTGAAGCCGGTCAATCCATAGATCACGGGATAGCGCCTGCCCGATGTCTCGTCGTCCGACGCGTAATCGGGCGGCAGAATGATCGGCAGTTGGCGCGTCGCCGGATCGCCCAGCGGATTGTCGACCAGCACGCGGCTGGTGAACTGTTCGATGATCAATTGTGTCGGCACTATTTCCCTCCCGGCCGCAGGCCCGGCCACAACCGAAAGCCCATTTGCGTGAAATGATGATCGAAGGTGAAGGCATCCGCCAGGTGCTCGCGGCGCATAACGGCGAAACTGGCACAATCGACAAAGGAGAACTCTTTGTCGTTATACATCTTGAATAGCCGCCATGCCTCATTCCATAGCGCGACATCAACACGAATTTGACGCACATTAACTGAACGCAGTACCCAGTCGCCAAAGCGCACGGCGCGGGCATGTCCAGCCCGATACAAAATCATGGTGGCTGTTTCGGCAATGACATAGTCGGTCATGACAAAGACCACTGTCTGGCTGCTGAGCTGGCGGAAGGCTTGTTGGGCCGGCGCGTGGTATTTGTCCTGATCGTCGTACAGTGCAATCCAGGCCGAGCTGTCGGCAAAGATATTCATGACTTCTTGCTTTTGCGACTGGTTGAGCGGCGTTTGCCAGAGTAGTTTGCAGGCTTTTCGCGCACGGCGACTGGTTTAGGCTTAATGATCTCGCGTTTGGGGGCGCCGTACAAATAGTAATCGTGATTAACTGAGAGATCGCCCTCTTTGCTGGAAAACATACCAATCATCTCAAAAATGGGATCGTCGGGGCGCAAGATCGGTTCGTCTTCAGCCTCCGACCGTTCCAGGTAATCCTCCAGCGCTGTGCGAATCTGCACGGCGAGCGTCAGCGTGTGCGCGGCGGCCCGTTTTTGCAGCCGTTCATAAATATCGCGTGGTAGATAGACTTGCATCCGCACCATATTTTCGCGCATGGCACACCCCCAGAATTAGATGTATAGATTATACATCTAGTTCGCCATCAACTGCTCCACGCGACTGACCCCCACCGCATAATACTTCGCCGCCGGATGATGCACCACGATCGCTGCGGTGGACTGCTCAGGAATCAATTGATACGCCGCTGAAAGTTCCAGGCCCACTTCGCTTACCTGCGGCAGCAGCGCAAATACCTTTTGATGATCGGCTAGATCAGGGCAGGCCGGATAACCCCACGAGTAACGTTTGCCGCGCTTCGCGTCGAGGTTCAATTCGCGTCGCACGTGGTGATGCACATATTCGGCGGTTGCCTCCGCCGTTTCCACGCTGAGGCCGTGCAGGAAGTAGGCTTCCGAGTAGTCGCCTTTGCTTTGCAGTTCCTGAAACTTTTCAGCAGCGCCATGTCCCACCGTCACCACCTGAAATGCGACGACGTCCATCACGCCGGATTCGACCGGGGCAAAGTAATCGCTCAACGCCAGAAAATCCTGTCCTTGTTGTCGAGGAAATTCAAAGCGCGCGATTTCTTTCTTTTGATTCGTGGAATCGAAAACGATCAGCGCATCTCCGCTCGACTGCGCGGGATAGTAGCCGTACACGGCCTGCGGCTTTAGATAACCCGATCGGATCGCGTCCCGCTTCATCCGATCTAGCCGCACGTCGAAGTTGGCCTTCAGCTTCACCCACTCGTCGCCATGTGTGTTCTTCGCCCCCCACTGCAGGCGATAGAGTTCATCGATATCCAGGTGCTGCAAAATGATCTCCAGTGGCATCTCTCGAATCACACGTGATCCCCAAAACGGCGGCGTGGGAATATCTTTGGAGGTTAGAGATTGGAGGTTAGAGGTTGGACGGTGGACCGCCGATTGCCGATTGCTGATTGTTGATTGTTGATTACTGATCTCTGCTTCTGCCTCGGCAACAATACGACCCACAAAGTCGCCGCGCTCCGCCGGATCGATCAGCTTCTCCATCGTGTCGAGTCCCTCGAAGGCGTCCTTGCAGTAGAACACGCCGGAGTCGTAAGGTGTACCCGCTTCGGTGAAGAGAATACGCCGCCCGAAGCGCCGATTGATCGCCGCGCCGCCGATGAGCACCGGATAATGCAACCCGCGCCGCTGGAGTTCGTTGACGATCAACGGCATCTGCTTCGAGGTGGACACCAGCAGCGCGCTCAGGCCGATCGCCGTAGCATCCACTTCCTCGGCCTTGTCGATGATGACGTTCGCCGGGACTTGTTTGCCCAGATCGAAAACGGTATAACCGTTGTTGCTGAGAATCGTGTTGACCAGGCTCTTGCCGATGTCGTGTACGTCACCATATACCGTGGCGAGCACAACCTTTCCTTTAGTTGTACCGTCTTTTCGGTCGAGCGACTTTTCCAGATGCGCCACGGCTTTCTTCATTACCTCGGCGCTCTGCAGCACGAAGGGCAGAATCAGTTCGCCCGCGCCGAACTTGTCGCCGACTTCTTTCATGGCGGGCAGCAGCACATTGTTCAACGTCCACACTGCGCCATCGTTGGCGGTCGCGCCATGCGCTTGAATGGCAACATCGATCAACGGCTCGATGCCGTCCTTCTTGCGATGCACGATCATCCAGTGGATCTTCTGCTCGACGGTCAAACCTGCCGTGGGGTCTTCGACCACCTTCGAGGTATCGGCTTTGACGTTCTCGAAGTGCGCGATGAGCCTGGGCAGCGCCTCGGGCGTGCGATTGAGGATCAGATCGTCGCACAATTCGCGCACGGTGGCATCGATCTCGGCATAGGGCGTGATGTCCTTGGGATGCACCAGCGCCAGATCAAGCCCGGCCTGCACGCAATGATGCAGGAACACGCTGTTAATCGCCGCACGCGCCGCCGCATTCAATCCGAACGAGACATTGCTGACGCCGAGTGAAGTCAGTACGCCCGGTAGTGCCGCTTTGATCCGGCGAATGCCTGCCATCGTCTCGATAGCCGATCCGGCCATGTCGTCCGCGCCCGTGGCTAATGTGAACGTCAGCGTGTCGAAGATCAGTGAATCGGGCAACAGACCATACTCGTTCACGGCGATGTCGTAGATGCGCTGCGCCACTTTCAACTTTTCGTCGGCTGTTTTGGCCATGCCCTTCTCGTCGATGGTCAGCGCGATTACCGCCGCGCCATGCGCCACGACCAGCGGCAGCACGGCATCGCAGCGTTTGCGCCCGTTCTCCAGATTGATCGAGTTGATGATGGAGCGGCCCGGGTTCATCTCCAGCGCGATCTTAAGCACGTCGGCTTCGGTCGAGTCGATCATCAACGGCGTCTCGACGGACATCTGCAGCTTCTTGATCACCGTCTTCATCTGTACGGCTTCGTCGGGGCGCTCGGTCAGCGCCACGCACACATCGAGCATGTGCGCGCCGCCTTCCACTTGATCGCGCGCTACAGCCAGAATGCCATCGTAATCGTCTTCCAGCAGCAGCTTCTTGATCTTGCGGCTGCCCTGCGAGTTGACGCGCTCGCCTACGATTAACGGCGCGGGGTTCTGGTGTAACGGAATCGCGCGCATGGCTGAAGACATCATCGGTTCGTATTCGATCTCTCGCGCTTTGGGTTTCAGTCCGCGCACCCGATCGACAATTTCCTTGATGTGCTCGGGCGTCGTGCCGCAGCAACCGCCCACCGCATTCACGCCGAGTTCCGTCACGAATTCGGCCAGCGTTTCGCTCAGCGGCACAGGTTTCATCGGATAGACCGCGACACCATCGACGTTGAGCGGCAGACCCGCGTTGGGAATCACCGCGATCGGCTTGCGCGCATGCGCGCATAGATAGCGCACTGGCTCGCGCATATAGTCCGGTCCAGTGGAACAGTTGAGGCCGATCACATCGACGACAGGCAGGCACTCCAGTGTGGTCAATGCGGCCGCGATGTCCGTGCCTAACAACATGCGTCCCGAGGTATCCAGCGTGATCTGCACTTGCAGCGGAATGCGAATGCCCGTCTCTTCAAACGCCCGCCATGCGCCATGCACGGCGGCCTTGGTTTCCAGAATATCCTGCTGCGTTTCGATCAAGAGCAAATCCGCGCCGCCTTGAATCAGCCCGACCGATTGTTCGCGGAAGACCTCGGCCAGTTCTTCAAAGGTGATGTTACTCAATGTGGGATCGTTTGTCGAGGGGAGCAGACCACTCGGACCGATGGAGCCTGCCACGAAGCGAGGCAGACCGGTGTCGCGTGTAAATCGATCGGCGGCACGGCGCGCCACTGTGGCCGCCGCTTGATTGATCTCGAGGATGCGATCCTGCAAGCCGTATTCGCGCAGCGTGATCCGGTTCGATCGGAATGTATCCGTCTCGATCGCTTCAGCGCCGGCTGCCAGAAACGACGCGTGGATCGACTCAACAACAGCGGGCCGCGTAATCACCAGATAGTCGTTGCAGCCGTTGAGCGTTTCGCCGCCGAAATCGATCGGGCCTAGCTGGCACGCTTGCACGCTGGTGCCCATCGCGCCGTCGAACACGACGATGTGATCGGCCAGCGCCTCGAGATAAGATCGGTTGGTGTGGGGAATGATCTTCACGGTATCTCCAATCGAATGAAAAGTGAAGAGTGAAAGGAACGATTTCACTTTTCACTCGTCACTCGTCATGAAAAACGCCCCTTCAGCAGGAAGAGGCGCAAGGTTAAAAAGATTATATCTGCCGTAGCAGGCAGCGTCAAGCAAACGCGTATGGCAAATCGCCCAATGCTGATGGCGCATAAGCGCCGCACTATTGTGCAAATCTTCCATTGACGCTCACGGTGGCCTGTGATACAGTTGCGCCCGATGAACACGTTCTCGTTTGCGGCGCATCACCATCATCCATCCTTCCGTTCCGATCGAAGGTCTGGCTGATCACGCATCCGCCCGGCGCACTGGACAAGCCCTTCGATCTTCGAGGGGCTTTTTATTTTTCACACAAAGAGGTGACATGGTTCGTTCTGATATTCGTTTTGCGCTTCCCTCCAAAGGACGTCTGGAACCCGAAGCGCTGGCGTTTCTCGACGCGTGCGGCTTGAACATCTACAAGCCCAATCCGCGCCAGTATCAGGCCACTATTCCCGTCGTGCCCGCGCTGTCGGTGCTCTTTCAACGGCCCGGCGACATCGTCGTCGGCGTGCGGCAGGGTAGTCTCGATTTCGGCATCACCGGCCTGGACATGGTGGAAGAAAAACGCGTCAATGGCGCGATCGTCGTCCTGCATGAAGCCCTGGGTTTCGGGCATTGTTCGTTGGTGATGGCCGCGCCGGAAGCCTGGGACGATGTGCAGCACGTGGACGATCTGGTCACGCGGCAAGCTCAACAATCCGATCGGCTGCGCGTGGCGACTAAGTTCCCCAACCTCACCCGATCGTTCCTGGCGCAGCATGGCTTATCCGATGCGAAGCTGATCGATTCCGAAGGCACGCTGGAAGTGGCCCCCACGATCGGCTATGCCGACCTCATCGCCGATCTCGTTTCGACCGGGACGACGCTGCGTGACAATCGCCTGCGCCCGTTAACCGATGGCGTGATCTTGAAATCACAGGCCGTGCTCATTGCCAATCGCGCCGCCCTGAAAGATCGCCCTGAAGTCTTGCAGGGGGCGCGCCTCTTGCTGGAATACATCGAGGCGCATCTGCGCGCGCAGGGCAGCTATCTGATCTTCGTCAACATGCGCGGCGCATCGCCGGAAGTCATCGCGCAGCGCATGAGCGAACAGCCGCACCTGGGCGGCCTGCAAGGCCCGACGATCTCGCGTGTGATCAGTCGCGGCGATCAATCATGGTACGACGTCAACATCGTCGTGCGCAAAGATCAACTGATGCCTACTATCAACGAGCTGCGCGCCAGCGGCGGCAGCGGCGTCGTGGTGACGCCCGTGACGTACATCTTTGAAGAAGAGCCGCCGAGATACACGAAACTATTGCAGGTCCTGGCAAATTCATGATGAGTGAAAAGTGATGAGTGAATATTGATCATCAAACTTCACTCTTCACTCTTCACTCGTCATTCAAAACTACCGGAGTTTTCCATGTTAAGAATCTATACTAATCTAAAAGACGCCCAGTCCACCATCCTCAATCGCCGCAGGACGGAAACGCTGCTGCCCGATTCATTGAAGCAAAGCCTGCGCCGCATCTTTGGGCGCGATCTAACTCCTGCCGCAGCGGTGGCCGAGATTCTGGCCGATGTCCGTGAGCGCGGCGATGCCGCTCTGCACGATTGGACCCAGCGCATCGATGGGGTGAATCCGGATCGCTTGGCGATCGATCGAAACGAGATTGCCGCCGCCGCCAATCGATTGCCGCGTGATCTGATCGAGTCATTGCGCTTTGCGGCCGATCGCATCCGCCAGTTCCACTCCTATCAACCACTGCCTTCGTGGACGACCAACGAGCTGGGCGGCACGCTCGGACAGAAGATGACGCCGCTCGATCGCGTGGGGGTGTATGTGCCCGGTGGCACCGCGCCGCTGCCCTCGACGTTGTTGATGTCGGCCATTCCTGCCCAGGTGGCTGGTGTCAAAGATGTGATTGTCGTGACGCCGCCGGGCCGCAACACGGGCACCGTGCCCGACGTGATCCTCGCGGCGGCGCACGTCGCCGGCATCGACACGATCTATCGTTTGGGCGGTGCACAAGCGATCGGGGCGCTGGCCTACGGCACCCAATCGATCCCACGTGTGGATAAGATCGTCGGCCCCGGCAATCTCTTCGTCACGTTGGCGAAACAGCAAGTCTTCGGCCTTGTTGGACTCGACGGTTTAGCTGGCCCGACCGAAACCGTGGTGGTTGCCGATGATTCTGCGAATCCGGTGTGGGTGGCCGCGGATCTTCTCGCGCAAGCAGAACATGATGTCCTAGCAACGGCGATTTTGTTTACACCTTCGTTGAAGTTAGCCGAAGCCGTGCAGGTGGAAGTGGCGCGGCAAATGGAAGAACGGAGCCGCGCCTCGATCATTGCGGCGTCTTTGGCGGGGCAGAGCGGCATCGTCATCACGCGCGATGTCGCCGAAGGTGTGCGCCTCGCCGATGAATTCGCACCGGAGCATATGTGCCTTGCGACGGAGAATCCCGAACAATGGCAGGGCATGGTCACGCATGCGGGCGGCCTGTTTATTGGCGAGCGTTCGTTTGAAGTGTTGGGCGATTACGTGGCCGGGCCGAGTCACACCATGCCCACGGGCGGCACGGCGCGCTTTGCTTCGCCATTAAATGCGCTCGATTTTGTGCGCATTACGAGCATCATTGCTTTGGACGATAAGACTGCCGCAACCCTCAGCGTGCAGGCCGCGCGCATTGCCCAGGCCGAAGAACTTGATGCGCACGCCCAAGCGGCGTTGTTGAGGACAGTGTAAGAGGTGCGCCAACGTCATTCCCGCGCAGGCGGGAATCCAGATGCCTGTCGACACGACTTGCCAGCGTCGTGCTGGATGCCCGACAGAGACACGCTTCGCGGGGCATGACAAATGCACATAGAATACTCTGGAGGTCCTGAGTTGAACTTTGCATCTTTTATCCGGCCCGACGTTGCTGCGATGAAACCCTACACGCCGATTCTGCCCTTTGAAGTTTTGTCGCAGAGATTAAACCGCACACCCGAAGCGATCGTCAAACTCGACGCGAATGAAAATCCCTACGGTCCTTCGCCGAAAGCGCGCGAGGCATTGGCGAACGCCGCCTTCCTCAACATCTATCCCGATCCTGATAACACGTTCCTGCGTGAAGCGCTGGCAAAGTTCACGGGCCTGCCCAAAGAACGCCTCTTTCCCGGCGCGGGCGCGGATGAGCTGATCGATCTGGTGCTG
This sequence comes from Anaerolineae bacterium, assembly GCA_003154115.1. Classification (GTDB taxonomy): domain Bacteria; phylum Chloroflexota; class Anaerolineae; order Fen-1058; family Fen-1058; genus Fen-1058. The sequence goes on along the minus strand of PMCF01000114.1, from coordinate 23,561 downwards.
CGCGCCACCATCACACCGGGCGATGTCGTGATCAACTGTCCGCCCTCGTTTGGCATGTATCCGTTTAGTTCCGATGTGAACGCCGCGCAGTTGATCGAAGTGCCGCGTCGCGAAGACTTCTCGCTGGATGTGCCTGCGATTGAAGCCGCGGTCCGATCGAATCCGCGCGCGAAAGTGCTCTTCATTTGCTCGCCGAACAATCCCGATGGCAGTCTGATTACGGATGAGGACTTGCGCCGTTTGCTGGCACTGCCCGTGCTGGTGGTGCTGGATGAAGCGTATGTGGAGTTTGCCACTCCCCCTCTCCCGAAATCGGTTGGGGGATTTCGGGAGAGGGGGCCAGGGGGTGAGGCGGGCCACATCACCTGGACACTCGACTATCCTAACCTCGCGGTCTTTCGCACTTTCAGTAAGTTAGCTGGCCTCGCCGGATTGCGTGTCGGCTATGGTGCATTTCCAGAGTGGCTGCTGCCGCAGTTGTGGAAGATCAAACAGCCGTATAATGTCAATGTCGCGGCGACACTGGCGGCGATTGCTTCTTTGGAAGACATCGCGACCCTGCAAGATAATCTTGGCCAGCTCATCGCCGAACGCGATCGCTTGGGCAGTGCATTGAGTGCGATCGGTTTCTTGCGGCCGTATCCCTCGCACTCCAATTTCATTCTGTGCCGCGTGCTCGATCGCGATGCGCGCCAACTCAAACTGGATCTGGAGCGGCAGGGTATTCTCGTGCGCTACTTCGACAAACCCGGCTTGCGCGATTGCATTCGCATCAGTGTGGGGAGGCCGGAGCATACAGGGGCGCTGATTGGCGCGCTCAACAACATGACGAGTGAAAAGTGATGAGTGAAGTTTGAATGGCCAATGTTCGCCCATCACTCATCACTCGTCACTCATCAGGGGAATTCATGCGCACCTCAACCATCTCTCGCAAAACCACCGAAACTGACATCACGCTCTCACTCAACCTCGATGGTTCGGGTAAGGCCAATATCGCTACGGGCGTCGGCTTTCTCGATCACATGCTACGGCACATTGCGGTGCATGGCCTGTTCGATCTCGACGTGAAAGCCAGCGGCGATCTGGAGATCGATCCACATCATACGGTAGAAGATATCGGCATTGTGTTGGGTCAGGCGTTCGATCAAGCGTTGGGCGATCGCCAAGGCATCGTGCGCATGGGCAGCGCCTACACGCCGATGGACGAAGCGCTGGCCTTCGTCGCCGTCGATTTGAGTGGGCGGCCTTACGCCGTAATCCAGGCTGAATGGCGCACCCCCTCGATCGGCTTGCTGCCCACGGCGTTGATTCCGCACTTCTTGGAATCGTTCGCCTTCAACGCGAAGATCAACCTGCATGCCCGCGTCGAATATGGCCGCGACGATCATCATCAAGCCGAAGCGTTGTTCAAGGCGCTGGGCCGCGCGCTCGATGCGGCGACGGTGATCGATCCGCGACGAGCGGGCAGCGTGCCGTCAACGAAAGGTACATTAACTTGATAATGCGTATTGCGTAGTGCGTGTTCCGTCTCACTGTTTACGGAATACGCACTACGCAATACGGGATGACTATGATTGCCTTAATAGACTACGGCATCAGCAATCTACGCTCCGTGCAGAAAGCGTTCGAGCATCTTGATACGGAAGTGACGCTGGTCGATACACCCGATCGCTTGGCTCAGGCCGATCGGCTGATCTTGCCCGGCGTAGGCGCATTTCCCGCAGGAATGCGCGGCTTGCAGGAACGCGGCCTGATCGAGCCGATCAAGCAGGCGGTGCGCGAGGGCAAGCCGCTGATTGGCATTTGCCTCGGCATGCAACTGCTGTTTGAGTCGAGTGACGAGATGGGTGAGACGCAGGGACTAGGTTTGCTTCCGGGGCAGGTAACAAGAATTCAGGATGCAAGAAGCAAGAGGCAAGAGGCAGGAAGCAGTCCGCAGCCCGTGTTGAAAATCCCTCACATGGGCTGGAATCAACTCGACGTGGTGCGCGATCATTCGCTGGTGCGTGATCTCGCTTCGGGTTCGTATGCGTACTTCGTGCATTCGTATGCCGTGTATCCTGAACAACACGACATTGTTTTGGCTACAACGGAATACGGCGGCCCCTTTGCTTCGATTGTAGGGCGTGACAAGGTGTGTGGTCTGCAATTCCACCCGGAGAAGAGTCAGGCGGTGGGTTTGAAACTGTTGAGAAATTTCTTGGAGATGTGAGGGCGTAACGAGTAACGAGTGATGCGTAATCACTTGTTACTCGTCACTCATTACTCGTTATGAATATCTATCCGGCTATCGACCTACGCAACGGCAAAGTGGTGCGCCTGAAATACGGCGATCCTCATCAACAGACGACGTACAGTGACGATCCGATCGAGACGGCACGGCGCTGGGCTGAAGCAGGCTCATCGTGGATTCACGTGGTCAACCTCGACGGAGCGTTTGGCGACGATGCGGGTGCAGCGGCGATCAATCGATCTCTGCTACAATCGCTGGCGGCGGTTGGGCCGAAGATTCAATTCGGCGGCGGCTTGCGCTCGATCGACGATGTTGACGCGGCGCTATCACGCGGCGCGGCACGCGTGGTGATCGGCACACTGGCGATCGAGCAACCCGCCGTGCTGCGCGATGCCGTCGAGCGTTTGGGATCCGATCGGGTGGTGGTGGGCCTCGATGCGCAGCAGGGACGTGTGAAGACGCGCGGGTGGCAGAGCGATGGCGGGACTGACGCGATCGCGATCGGGCGACAGATCCGATCGGTGGGGGTGAACCTTGTCGTGCACACCGACATCGGGCGCGACGGTGATCTCTCAGGCGTGAATGGAGACGCCTCGGTTGAGCTCGCGCGTGAAACCGGCTTGCAAGTGATTGCGTCGGGGGGCTGCCGTTCGATCGAGGATGTGTTGCGCCTGAAGAACAGACCGGGCATTGAAGGCGTGATCATCGGCCGGGCGTTGTACAGCGGCGCGATCGATCTGTGGGAGTTGTTTTCTCGACTTTAATCCCGCCCATCGACAAGGGGATTGCTTCGTGCAAAGATGCTCGCCATGACGATTGACAATGAGGTGCATGAATGCCACTGACGAATACCACGACTTTCCGTGTGCGCTACGTAGAATGCGACGCGTATGGACACGTGAACAATGCGAATTATCTGCGCTACATGCAAGAGGCGGCGTTCAATGCTTCGGCAGCGGTGGGCTACGACGTGAAGCGCTACGATGAACTGGGCCAGTACTGGCTGGTGCGCGAAACAGAGATCGAATATTTCAAGCCGTTGATGTATGGCGATGAGTTCGCGATCAAAACGTGGGTGGCCGATTTTCGGCGGGTGCGGTCGCGCCGCAGGTATGAGTTCCGCGCGCCGGGTTCTGCTGATCTGATCGCGCGCGGGATGACCGATTGGGTGTATCTCGACAAGGCCACGCAGCGGCCGGTCAATGTGCCGCCGGAGATGATTCGCGCCTTTGCGCCGGACGGCGACGAAGTGGTGATGCAAGTCCGCGATCCTTTTCCGAAGCCGCCGTCTCCACCGCCCGAGGTGTTCAAGATGCGGCGGCGTGTGATGTGGCAGGACATCGAGACATCACAGACAGGAGTCCACTGATTACCAGCTCGCCAGTCGTGTAGTTGTATACGCATTCCAGCCTCAACAGATCGTACAACGTCATTTTTTCACTGTCCGGCCATTCGTCATTCAATCGGGCCGCAATCTCAGCTGCGAAATGACGAATCGCGGTTTCGGTTTCCTCTGGAATGAATTGCTGTTCCAGCATTCGCTCGCGCACCTTACCCTGCTCGTCTCGCAGCCGTTTCATAGTGGCCTCGATTTCACCCTTCTTGACAACATACTGTTCTTGATTAATGTTGCCATTCAGATGAAGATCGAGCAGCCGGGCTAGCTTGTCCTGCGACTGTGAGACCTGCGTCTCAAGCGCCAAGATAACTTGCTCAAGGAGCTTGGCTGATGCTAGCATCTCCTCACGATGTTTTCTAGCCCCAATCAGCACGCGATCGGGCTCAAGCAGCGCTTCTCGAACTTTGTTCCAAACTGTTTCCTCGATGCCGAGAGCGGGTACATACTTGGCAGAACAACGATCCTTGCTACCAGAGTAATCGCCTGTGTGTCGGTGGCAAATGTAATAGCGGTAGCCCTTTCTTGGAGAGTGCCCAACCATCATTCCTCCACACAGCGCGCACCGTATACGACCACGAAGCGGATAGGCGCTCTTAGTCGGTCGCCTAAACTTGCGGTGATTCTCGGCCAACTGGGCCTGCACGGCGTCCCACAATTCTGATGAAACAATGGCTGGAACCGGCACGACTACCGTTTCATCATCGCTACGGCGAGCGGTTTTGCGTCTGATTCCTTCTGGTGTATCGATGCGCTCAACTTTCAATTTGCCAAAGCGCCATTCGCCCTTATACAGTGTGTTTCGCAGCAGTTGTGAAACCGTTCCTCGAGACCACTCTGAACGCCAATTTGCCTTCCGGTGTGGCAATCCTTTCTGGGTGTACTTAGGGATTTCCATCTCAGTCAATCGATTCGCAACGCCACGAATTGTCAAGCCCTCATAAGCAACCCACTCGTAAATCATTTGCACGACGCGTGCTTCATCCTCGACGAAGCAGAGTGTCGCATCGACCCGGCGACCACGGTCATCATATGTGATAACAAAATCATACCCATATGGCCGCATGGACGACGTAATTACCCTGCCCCTTTTGGCCCAGTCGTATTTTCCACCAGTCGTCCGGCGCTTAATGTTGATTCGCTCAATTCCAGACACAAGCTGATCAGTAGCGTGAAGTGCCATGCCTTCAACGGTAGACGTATCACGCCCAGTAGCTGCATATTCGATGCGGATACCATTGAGCTGTGCAAGCAACTCGCACTTGGCAATGATGTCGCCACGACCGAGTCGGTCAGGAATGTCGACAACGATGACTTGTATCTCGCCTCTGGCTCCCATTTCCAATAAGTTGTTAAAGACAGATCGTGCGAGCACAAATCCACCGGAGAACACTTCACGCTTCTCAACGACAATATGGTAGTCTTTCTTGGCACAATAAGCACGCCCGCGTTCAAGCTGTGCGTCGTGCGAAGAATTGTCGCGCTGAGCATCGGTACTCACTCGCGCCAACAAGCTAGCATTGATAACTGCCTGATGTTGTTTCATGGCTGTTGTTTAACCTTCCGATACGCCTTCTGCCACCGGAAAGCGGTCGAGCGTGGAATCCTATGCTCCGAGATCAGCATCTCGGCGGTGATCGGCCCTTGCCCATTACGAGATTCGCTGATTCTCACGTAGTCGTCGTAAGTCTCAATGAGACTCCCATTTGAGACTCCACGATTTCCCTGAGATCGTGCCTTCTGCCGATCTGTCTTGCGCTGAGCCTTTTCATCGGAGATTTCCTTCTGCCGGCGACGATGCTGAGACCGCAGTGCGATGATAACTGCCGCCACTACTGACAAGAGTGAAAGCATGGCTTTCGCCGCGACCTTCACCTCAAGCGTTTGGGTTAGATCGAGCATCGCGTTCACGGTCAGGATGATCACCACGTAAAACACGCCGGTAAGAAGCGCAACCACGAATGGGGCTGAGTTGTCGGTCTTGCGCTTGTCCTCGTTGTACTTCCAGAACTCCAGCGCCGTTGAGACTGCCGATAAACCTAGAAACTCAACTGCAATTGCCCCAAGCAGGCTAACTACTGGGCTGAAATCCAGCCGCACGATCATGTTGTGGTAAGCCATACTTGCCGGAATTAACGGTGCCAACCACGGGGTAAATGCCGAAAGGTTGTCGATAACCACCCGCTCAAAAGTCTGCGAAGTATCCTGCAGGGACTCTAAGCTCCCGCGTAAGCGTTCGAAGAATGGCGGGTGCTGCTTGGGTTCCCCTTGCTGCTTGGGTTCCATGATGAACTCCTTATATCAAATGATGAAACTACATCATCCTATAGCCACAATTGCGCCGGCGCAATCGTTGGCGTTTTTGCTCGATGATCGCGCCGTTCAGGATGTCCTCTTTCACAGTTCAATGGGTGAATTGTCGTTGTCGCTGCGCTGCACAATCACCGCGCTTTGCACTTTGGGCAATAGGTCGTCAAACCGTTGGGCGGGCGTCGGCATCGGTTGCGTCACGCTAGGCATTCGCTGCGCTCCGGCTTGTTGTATCCGCTCACGTCCACCCAATTTCAGATCAAGCCCGCGCTCGATTCCGGCCCGGTGTGACTTGGCATACTGCCAGCCCATCAGGTAGGCCCCCGGCACCGCAAAGATCAAGGCCGTTGCCAACAGCCGCCGCCCGTTGTCGGACAGATACCCCAACAGCCCATAGACCAGGCCGATCAACAGCCCGACCACGATGACGGCGATCACACACAGCCCGACAAACTTAGCCATGTCGTCAAGAAATTCATGATGTTTTTTCATGGTTTGATCCGCCTTTCTGCCTGTCTGTCTGCCTGGAAGATACACACGATCGCGCTGTCTGCCCGGTTACATCTCGTTTGCATCGTCGGCAGTGTCTATCCCATCGGCAGACAGACAGACATCCCAACCGTCACCCCGCAGGGCGTCTAGTTGCTCCCGGCCCAACTTCAACAGCCGCATAGCACGTTCAACCCCCGGTTTGCCCAGCCCCGCCGACTCCAGCGCTTTGACCAGGGCGGGCCGCCCGTGCCCTTGGTAGGCATTGGTCAACGATACGGCCAACTCCGCGCCGTTGTAAGCCGCTGCGCTCGTGTTGCCGCTGGGCACGCCCTCCGCGTTGTATTCCGGCCATGCCGCGATCGTCGGCGTCGAAGTTAACAGCCGATCAATCTCGCGGCGTTCCATGTAAGCGATCTGTACTCGCTGCACTTGACCCGGCACCACCGCGTAAGCATCACCGGCCCCTAACAGCCAATCCGATCGCGGGGTTGCCTGTCCGATCGCCACTTCACTTGCTTTGTAGTCCGCTGTCCGCAGGGCGATCCGTCCGGTCACATTCCGTTTGATTGACGCGTCGTCGCCAAACGCTTTGGCCGTGGGGTGCTGCGTGGCGAGAATGATCGAAACTAGGGCCGCGCGCCCCTGGGCTGCAATGCGCCTGATCATCTCCACGATTGCCGCATCGCCGATCAGTTCTTGCACCTCATCCACCACGACCACCACGCGCGCCCCGGCTGTGTCGCCTTGCTCGTATCGCTTGACCATCTCAGCCACAGCCCACGCCAACGCCGATCGCGCTGTGTCAATGTTCACAGCCAGCGGCCCGACGATACCCGGCAAGCGATCAAGGTTGCGTAGACCCTCACCAAACTTGCCGTCGATCAACACCAACCGATCTCCGCGCTGTGATAACTGCGTCACCATCGAGCGCAGGCATACCGATTTACCCGATCCAGTCGTGCCCGCGATCAGGAAGTGCGGCGCAAGATCAGACAAGTGCAGCACCACGGCCCGCCCGCGCTCATTCATCCCCGCCAGCCAGTGCCCCGAGCCGTTGGGCCGTGCGTTCAATTGCTTCACACTGATCATTTTCTGCGCTAGGGCGTCATCCCAACCTGCCTCAATCCGCACAAAACGCCCCTGCATGTAGACCGCCGGTTGCCCGACGAAAACCCACGGCACGAATTGACGAGTTAAAGCCATGTCATCAGCTGCCAATGTCCGCAACAGTCGCCCGGCGTCGAAACCGGCGTCGAGTTCCAACGCACCCGCACGCGGTCCGGCAATTGTGCCAATCTCACGAATACTGATCGCCTTGGTGTCGCTGGACAAAGCACCCATGCGGGCGGCTTTGTCGATTGAGGTTGCCCATTGATTTAGTAACGGTTGACGTTGATCGATCATGGTGCACCTCACTTCAAAGATTGAATGAACGATCCGATCTCATGCGTTGCGATGTGGGCCGCGTCGAAACGTATCACCGCCCCGCTGCGCGCAGCGTCTGCCCAAAAATCGCCCGGTTGCCTGTCGGCTGTGATCTTCACGTTGACCGGCAGATCGAGCGGTTCACGCGCCGCGATGATGCAATGCACTCCAACCGCCGCGCCGCGTTGAATGATCGCCCGCAGTTGGGGCAGTACAGCCGCGCGCGGCTCGTCAACGGCTACAATGATCTTAGGGTCAGTGGCAGGCCGCGCGATCAGCCGCTGCAGCTCGTCAACGTCAAGCATGTGGGGCAGACTCCGCAGACCATCAAGCCCGGCCCCCATTGCCACGATTTGAACGTGCCGCGGTTTGTTGTAATGGGCCAGGGATAACAGCATGGCAATGATCAGCGAAGTCTTACCGCTGCCCGCCTTGCCACTAATCAGGATGTGCCCCACGTCCGCTGCTGGAAACCGCGCCAACAGCGGCGTACCGTCATCAGCCAGGCCGACCATGCCGGTACACTGTGGCACCCGTGACAAAGGGATACGCTCGATCAGCCCGGCCAATGTCACCGGCTGGGGGTCGCTGCGGGGCACATCGATCCGCACCGCGCCGCCTTGCCGTGTGACTGTGGCATACGGCACGCCTAACGCCACAGCAATCTCACGTGAGAGAGATTCAACCCGGCCCGCGTTCACACCCGGCCCCGGCTGTGCCAGGAATTGCACCCAACGCGGCGTCACGTTGCCGCCTGTCACCTGGGCCGGCGTTTGATGCTGGGATAACACCATCTCGATCGTGTCGGCTTTGCGTTCTAACTGTTTCCTGTCCATCGTTCGATCCTTTCGTCCCTGGTGGGGCGGGGTGATGGTGGTGATAGCACCATCACACCCGCGCCCGTATAGAAACGAAAAACGGCTTGACCGATTACGATCAAGCCGTTGCGTTGCTGTGGTAGAATACGCCACAGCCAGCACGCGCCGCTATCACCGGTCGTGTTGGTCAGGGCCTCGTGAGTGCTGGTAACACTTGCGCGGCCCGCTTCAGAAAGTAAAATACTGTACTGCTACAGTATTATAACCCTGCTTCCTAATGAAAGTCAAGAGGCAGTTTTCGGCCCCCGCTTTTTTCCTAGTTTTTCAGCCTCTTTGACATAGGCCAGCAGACTGACACGATCGACTTGCCACAATGGGCCATACTTCCGCGTCTTCTTGATCTTGCCGTCTCGCAATAATTCGCGGATGTGCTCAGGATGATACCCGCTGATCTCCGCTGCCTCGTTTACAGTTAGCCACTGTTCGACCATGCTTCACCCTTTCAACTTCCTGTAAAGCCAACGAACGATCTTGAGTACCAGCCTTTCGGCGCGGCGTGAATCGGGATACAGATAGTCCGCGCCTTCAACGACCTTGACCATTGCCCGACCGTAAGCGATTGTATTTTGTTGGCGTTCCTCTGCGGTTGGCTTTGACATGCTGCCATTGTATTACACAACAGGCCGCACGCGCAACACTCACGCGCCTCGCACCCTTTGCGTCGGGAGCCAAGCAAAACTTTGTTCTATCTCGATCTGGGAGACTATGCCGGAGGTAAATCTGCTTTTGCGCCAGCGCAAAAGAAAGACCAGTCAACTTTGACTGGCCCTTTTGCTTACCCATCAATCATGTCCGGCTGAGTGTAGGTGATCTTTACCTTCGCGCCCGACGTCGTCTCGGCCGTAAACTCAGATTCGGCAATTAGAGTGTTCGGCATTCCTATTGTGCCGGCTAAGCGCATGATCGGTGACACCGGCAACCGTGGCGGATCGTCCTCGTCTTCCTGTTTCTCCGGCACATACTCCGGCGTCACGCCGTTGCGCGTCAGGTCAATATAAACCTTCGCCAACTCCGCTAGATTCTTGTCTGCGATGTCCTCGTCGCGGATACGATCTTCGATGCGCGTCAGCAGCGTGTCCAGGAAATTAAGCGACCTACGTTCCAACTTGCGAGCGCGCTGCAGGCGCATGGCCTTCATGGTGCGCTTCTGTTCCTCGTCTTGGAGGTCAATTGTCTGCTCGACGTTTTCCTGAATCATATCGCGCAATGCGCGCGGAATAGCATTGAATGTCGACCTGCCCAGGCCTGGTATTGCCGCTGCCGCAATTGCGCCACTGTCGCCCGACAAAAACAGCCCATCAGTGTACGCCGTCTCAAAAATCTTAACCAGTCCGGCCACCTTGTCCACATGCTCGGGATACTCGATCCTGACCTGTTCCTCTAGTTGCTGCACTTGTTCGATGTCCATGCCCTCAGAATACAGCGCCAACCGTAGACCGTCAATCGAAAGCGAGGCAAACTATTGAAGCTACTCATGATCACGCCTTGTGGCCAGGCCAGCAGCACGACGCAGGCCACCAACCTGAAAGACGCCATGCTCAACCTGCCGCTGTTCATGCGGCCCTTGAACGGCGCAGCTGTGACGTATCGCCTTGAACCAGACGAACCAAGCCCGTATCTGGCAGTTCCCATCGGATGCCTCGTGCAATTCGAGGCACACCGCTTTGGCCTTCTGGGTAGGTGTCATTCGTCATGTGACACATAGCAGGACATCAGGCGATTGTCATATGCCACGCGCCAGAAAACGTCACCGGACGAATCGCGCGAAAAAAGTTACTACAAAGTGATCAAATCTAAACCGGATGCAAACATGCAGAAACTAACATCTATTTCATTGCCCACTCTTGAGGAATTGGCTCAAATGCAACACGCTGGTCTGCTCAACCTAAACGAAAGTCGCGCACTAACACCTGCCGAGATGCAGCAAGCTCTCGCTGCTCGACGTGCCAAAGCCGCCAAGTTCGACGTGGGCGACGAAAGCGAAGCGCGCGGCAGCGGCTGGCTGAGTCGCTTCTTCAAGGCCGAAGTCACGAAGAACGCGCTGCGCCAGGTTCAAACCCCCGCCGGTCCGCAATGGGTCAGTCAGGACGTTGACTTCGATCTACTCCGGCCTCTGGGCGTTGGCGACTGTCGAAGTATCACCAAGGTCGAGATCAAAGGCACACTCGGCAATTCCTTTCCTCTGTCGCGCCTATCCGACCGCGAGCGCGGTTTTCTCAATCGGGCGGTGGCGCGTGGATACAGCGCGTGGATACTCTGCCTGTGGTGGCACACGACCGACGCCGGCCAAGATTGCGAATTGATGCACCTTGTCCCGTGGGCCGAATGGAAACAGTTCGAGCTGGATCTACAGGCCAAGGCTACCGGCAACTTCAAAGGCAAGAGCATCCGCCGCCGCATCGACCTCAAAACCGGATGGGACAAGTACACCATCCGCAAAGTAAACGGCCGCTGGCAGATCGATGCCTCACACTGGCTGCGCCAACTCATCACCGTAGAAGATCAACCAACCCTGGTATAAGGAGCAATCCATGCAGTATGACCCGTTCAAAGAACGTCGCCACATGCAGCTTGCGACCGTCCCCGAAGAAGTTCGCAATGGCACCCTCACCATCATGGTGGGCGATAGTCCCCGCCAAACAGAAGAAGGCCGGTCGGGGAGCGAACCCGAATCCCTTAACGCGCAGCTGTACTTGATGGCGTGTACTGGCCTGAATCTAATGGGCAAGAAGCAACTCACGCTGCGCGAAGTCGCGGATGTACGGCAGTCCATGATCACACTTGCCATCAAAGCGGAGGAAGTCGCAGACGAGGTAGTCATGCGCCTCGCCGTTGAGACGTTTCGCACGCGTGAATGGCGCGTACAGGGCTACGCGTCATGGCGACTGTGGTGTGACGCCACCCTGCCATCCAGCGCCAAGCCGACCTGGCGCACCCGTTTCGATCAAGAGATACGCCTGTGGTTGGCGCCCATTGCGATGCTGAACACGAAGCAAGACGATGAGCCCTACAACCCCATCCGCGATCAAGCGGGCCGTGTCATCGATATAGACATCTTTCTCGACGCGCGCTTTGAAAAGACATCCTTCGCGCAAGAAGCCGCCACCCTCATCCGGCAGATCGACCTGGACAAGCCGGATCAGGAAGCGAAGTTTCGTGAGATTGTCTGTTACGCGGCGACCCACACCAAGGGCGAGTTTCGCGCATTCCTGCATACGCCGGAATTCGAAGGACTGACGCAGGCTACGCTCCCCGAAACTAACGAACCCGCCCTTCCCGCTGAATTGATTGACCCCGAGCAGCCTGCCCTCGAAATTGTCGAGCAGTACAGCAACCCTGGCAAGGTGGATCTGAACCAGGAAGAAGCGACCCTACCGCCGGCCGATGAAGTGATGTTTGTCCGCAAGACGGTCGATGCGAGCACGGGCGAACTTGAAGAGAAGGTCATCACACGCATCACCGTCGAAACAGATTCACTCCGCCTGGCAGACGCGGTGCGCAGCAAGCTGAGCGCCTGGTTCCGTTTCCCGATTGTAGCGCGCACCATTCAGGAGAGTGAGCGACATGCCGAACCTGCTGCCTGAGCCTCTCACCGTCGTCATCGTCATCAACACCGAAACCGTCGGCAGCAATGCCTACGCCTCCGTGACGTGTCCGGCCTGTGGCCGGCACTTCATGGTCATGGTCCAGGGACGCAAGCGCGACCGCAAGATCAATGAACGCATTTGCGACGAGAGTCAAGACGGCTGCGGCTCCAACCTGATCATCACCGACGAAAACAACAACGAGCTCAACCAACCGTGGGCCACCCTGGACTCCACTCTCGCCCGCGCGGTCGGCCAAATGTTCAACGCCGGCGCATTCCCCGATCGGCTCACGGCTGCCAAATGGCACGCCTTGGAACAGAAGATCGGCCCTGCCGTCTTGCACAAAATTGCGCTGGCGCAAAAAGCCGCCTACAGCGGCCTGGGCCCAAGCTGTTGGGCACAACTGATCCGGTCGGCGGATAACGGCGTAGAACCAGTGGTATCCGATCAGGGTTGGGGCGACGACCATATTCCGGTCGTAACGGATGTGCCGCCCGAGCTCTATATAGACACCACGGACGCCTCGCGCTTCCCGGCGCGCCCGCCCGTACAGTACATTGACTCAACCGATTCGGACCGCTTCAGGAAATCGACCACTTGAAAGAAACTCCGTTCTCGACCCCCGGCGCAGAGGCTGGGCTAATCTCATACATGGTCAGCATCACCCGCGACGACAGAGAAGCCGTCGCGGGTGTCGCTACCGACTTTGTTCGCAACAACGACGCCACCGAGATCGAGCGCGCCTTTCCCGATCCTAAGATGGCCGCCATCGCCAGGGCCATTCTGAGCATCGTCGGCAAAGACGACAGTCTCGTTCCGACTCCCGAAATGCTGGCGCAGTGGTTGGCGGTCAATCAAATCACGCGGCCATTCGCCAGCGCCGACCCCGGCCGCATCGCCAGCCTCATCAAGGAGATCGTCACCGAGGGGCGTGGCAGCGAAACGCCATCCGTGGTCAATGCCCGCTTCATCCTCAACGACATACTCAAAGTTGCCGCGCTGCGCCGCGAATCTCTCGCCGGCGTAGAGGCAGCGCGGGACGCGATCCTGTACGGAATAGGCTCGCCCGACGAGCGTCATGCGCAAGCGCTGGAATTGCTCGACAAGTCCACACCGCCGATGACACACATCGACCTACTGAATGGCGATCAGTTGGCAGAACGCTACCTGCGCACGATGCAATCGCGCCAGCAATTCGCCAGCCTGAGCATCCCGTTCCCGACCCTGCCCGAAGCCCTTGGCCTCAGCAGTCACATCCGGCGACTGATCCCCGGCGATGTCACACTGGTCACCGCGCCGCCCAAAGCGGGCAAATCATCGCTGGCGCGGGAGATCGCTAACTGGAATGCCCGGCGGGGTCGGGGCTACATCAAGGTCCTGATGGTTCACCTTGAGGACGGACACGACAAGGTGGCCGATCGAGAGATGGCGCGCTACGGCGGACTGGATGGTGAAGAACTGCGGCAAGGTCAACATATCGAGAAGGTCAAACAGACCTTTGCCGAGATGGACTGGAAGAATCACATCCTCTACATGCACGCGCCAAACATTCGGCCCGATCACATCGCCAAGACGATCCGCAACCTGGCACTGTCTCTGCCCGAATATGGCTCCCTGCTGGTCATCATCGACTACTTGAATGAGAACAAACTGGATATGCGCTACGTGCGCGGCGACAACACCTCTGAACGACTGGCCGCCGCCATGCAAACCTTCAAGTCGGTCACCGAGGAATGTTCGCGGCGCGGCCGCTACAAGGGGTTCGTTCATTCGATTGTCTTCCAACAACAGAACGATGAAGGACTCGCGCTGGGCAGTCGGGCCGGCTACAAGTTCGCGCAGAACGTCATCGAGATGGAGCGCGCTCGCGCCGGCCAAGGCAAGTACTACGACTTCACCAAAGAACTCAACACCCTCCTGCCGGACGACGAAGCGCCGCATTCGTTCAAGGTCGGCCCCGGCGAGATGGTGCCCGCCATCATGTTCAGAATCAAATACACCAACGACGGTGAACCGGGCCAGTGTGTCGTGATGTTTGACGGTGCGCACTTCCTGTTTCTGGCCCCGATGAAGATGCAGGAAACGTGGAATGAATTCGTCCCGCTTCGGCCAACCTATCACAGCAGCAGGTGATCTATGCAGCACAGAGAATTCCCGTTCAAGGAGTACAAGCAGCACTTCCGCATGCTGGATGTCGCGGACACGCTACTCGACCTCGATCGCACAGACTCGACCGGCGCTTTCTTCTTTTGCCCGTTTCACGTCGATGGCGAGAATGGCAATCTGCATGTGCATGACGCCGAGGATCACATCAAGTGCTTTTCACCGTGCCAGTTTGAAGGCGGCGACATCTTTGACTTGCTCACGGCTTACTTCAACTTCGATCCAGATACCGCGCATTACGACTGTGCGCGGTATCTGGATGGCGGTCACCTCCTGCAGGCGGCCTGGCAGTTATCGAACGACGATCTGGCGCGCGTCCTCCGCAATGATTTCAAAACTGCCTGCGTCAAGAAGTCTGCGACGCGGGTGATCCGGCCCAAGGAATTCATCATCAAGCCGCCGCACGACTTCAAGCAACTGCGCGTGTACGAAGCGAATCTGGAGCAATATGGCGTGGATTACTGGCTTGGCCGCGGCCTCACCTACGAGACGATGCGGCACTTCCATCTAGGATATGACACGGAAACCCACCGGCACGTCATTCCCAACTGTAACCACGTTGGGGTGTACGGCTTCAAGCGACGCCGCGACGATGAGTGGGCCAGGGCCGACCTGCGCCAGCGTGGTATGGCGTGGTTGAACGACATGAAAAACGGGATCTGGCTACGCCGGCTCGAACGTTCTGAAAAGACCGGCCTGGAGCCAGCCCCGCCCACCGACGACGATGTATTCAAGAAGGTCTACCCCAAATTCATCTGGGGCAGAGCGCAAGAAGATACCATGTGGCTGTTCAACGAAGATCGGCTGTTGAACGGCAAACTGTTGTACGTATTTCTCACCTCAGCCGAAGTGGATACTATCACTCTCGAACAAGCCGGTTATCCGTCCGTGGCTTGGGCCAGCGACGCCCAATTTCCAGACCAGCAAGACATCATCTACTACACGTTTCAGGGCAAATCGATCAAGCTGCACATCCGCGATGTGTTTCGCAACGTCAGGCAAATCTACATCGTGGCCGACAATGACGAGTCCGGCCTCGCTGCTGCCCACCGGCGCTGCGCAGCACTCGGCCGCAACAGTGAAATCGTCAGCACGCCGACCGAGAAGGATGTCAACGACTACTGTCGCCAGCACGCCATCGCGGACTGGCTACCCCATGTGCCGCCCGCCCTATGGAGCAAACCCGCTTATGCCTAAAATCCGAAAGTGCTCAATCTGTGGAACCGAAATGAAGCCCGGCCAGCGCAAGTGCAAGAACGGTTGCACGCCCAGGGCTAAGAAGCGCCGACGAAGTTACAGTCATGTGAGCAAGACCCCGGATTGGGGTCGTATCCTGTACAACGTCTTGCCGCATGAGGAATCAACGTAGGGGCAACCAAGAAGTACAGATGGATCTATACCGGGCGCTCGACGCCTACTTCAAGGAGAAATGTGGACTACAAACTAGCAATCCGACAACTCGCTGTATACAAGCACAATCTGGGCCTGACGAGAACTGCGATGACCGAGATGGAAGCAGCCGTGACGAGCAGCCCGCGCTACTTGGCTTGTAAGGAACAAGCCGCAATCGTTAAAGAGAACGTGGCAGAACTGGATGCCGCGATCCGCGACCAGGCAGTGCGCGAAATGGCCGACAACGAAATCAAGCCCGATCACTCTGCCGTGAAGGTGCTGCATGCCACCGACTACACCATCCTCGACGGGACGACCGCGTTCGACTGGTGCCTGAAAAACCTGCCCGGGGTCCTGCGCATCGACGAAACCTTGTTGATCAAATACATGCGGGAATTCGTCACGGACGCCAATCTGCCGCCCTTCGTGCGAGTCGCTCACGGCTATCGCGCGACCATCTCACCAGACCTGAGCAAATATCTCGAACCGGAGGAAACCCATGCGGAAACCGAACCCACCCTCTAGCCCTGGCGCGTCCCTCACCATAGAAGAAGCGCAACAACGCTTTTTCACCAGCACGCGCCACACGCTGACCAAAGGACAACTGCGGCGACTCTACAAAACCGAGCAAGGCGAGACTGTTCTGACCGCCAAGTGGGAAATGCGCGACGGCCAGCCGGTGCTCGTCGGTAACGGACTGAATGTAACCTTCACGCGCAGCAAGGTCGGCGCAGTGATCGGGGTAGTGGTGCAGAAGTGAGCACGCCTGATGCCCTCTTGTCCTCGTCGAGTCCGGAATGGTATACACCCGACACCCCCTACTTGCAGGCTGTGCGAGCCTGCCTGGGCCATATCGAACTTGATCCCGCCTCGTGCGAAGTCGCAAACCGCGTCGTGCAGGCCGAGCGCATCTTCACTGTGGCCGACAATGGGCTGGCACTTCCGTGGACGGCCAAGACCGCATTTGTAAATTCGCCTTATGGTTATGAGGGTGCACCCGACAAGCGCAAGAACGGCGAGTGGAATCCGCGTCTTGGCCGACCCAATCAACGCATCTGGAGCCAGAAGCTCATCGACGAGCACAAGGCCGGGAATGTGATGCAAGCGATCATGCTCTGCAACGCACAGACCGGCGAGAACTGGTTTCAGCCGCTATGGGCGTATCCGATCTGCTTTGTCGATCATCGTATTCCGTTTTACACCGTCGGCACTAATGGCGATGTGACCAACTGCAAGAACGGCAAATCTGGCCCGACGCATGCCAGCGTCTTTGTGTACTTCGGACCGTGGGAACACCGCTTTGAAACTGCCTTCGAGCATATCGGTAAATTCCGCTGGCCTAACTCTAACAACAGATGAGATTCGCCATGCGTTGAGAAGTTGCGCCTAAAGGAGTAATTTGGTTTTATGCCGATCAATCCACTTGAGGAGTTGCACATCGTACAGCGCGACGTTATCATGGCAAACCAGAACTATCCGGAAGACCTCGCCGCGCCAAAAGCCACGACGAAACAACGCCAGCGCATCCGGCTGGCAATCCAACAGGTAATACCCGACATCACCGATGAAGATCGATATGCGGTCACGGCCATCCTGGGCCGCTACAGACGCGATCTGTTCCTATCAACCCAAGTCCTGACGATCGGCGCCGCCTCTGCCATCATCCAGTGGATGTATGGCAACACGGAACTGACCACAGAAAGCGTGCTGCTCGAACGCGCCATCTTCACCATTCGCTACTGCTACAACATTGTAGCGATGTCACGCGCGCAGCCCATCCATTCGCCCGTTTTTGCGCCGGCGCAAATTTGAGATCATGGCCGACATCACTGCGCACGAGATGGATGGGCTGCGGCAGGAAGTCAAAGTCAAGCTAGACCGGCTGGCGAAATACAAGGCGCGGTGCGCCATCTGCGGCAAGCCGGTCTACTTCTCTGCCCAAATGCACGAAATTGTCTGCCCGCCGATGGGCGGCAGCAAGTACCACCCGACGAACCGAGAACTGGCCGCGGCTGTCTACGTAAAACAGAACTGCATCCTACTGTGCGTCGGCTGCAACATGAATAAGGCCAACTCCATGCGCACAGAACTCGTCAGGATACAGATGGAACGATACGGGCCGTGGAATGTCGTTCGGAAATTGCGCGTACTGACACGCCTGCTCTGGACGCCCGAATCATTTGTGGATCGAACGATCACGTTCCAGGGACGTGACTATCGGGTACTTAGACCCAAAGACAGAAAGGAAAACTGATCAACATGGCAACGCAGATTCAATTCGTCAAAGCGACCAAGAAACGCGCCAAGGCCCGTATCGCTATCGACGGTCCCGCCGGCAGTGGCAAGACGTTCACCGCGCTGGTGGCGGCAGAGGCGCTGGCCCAGGGCGGCCGCATCGCTGGTGTGGACACCGAACACGGCTCGATGTCACTCTACTCCGACAAGTTCGACTTCGACGTGATCGAGCTTGATAGCTTTGATCCGCAGAACTACATCGACGCCATTCACGCGGCCGAGGACTTGGGCTACTCCGCCCTTCTGTTGGACTCACTATCGCATGCTTGGGAAGGCAAGGACGGCTTACTCCAACAACACGACGATGCCACGGTGCGCGACAAAAGCGGGAACAGCTATACCGCGTGGCGCACCGTCACGCCGCTGCATCAGGCGCTTGTCGAGGCTATCCTCGCTTCGCCCTTGCACATTGTGGCGACCATGCGCAGCAAGATGGACTACGTACAGGAGAAAGACGAACAGACCGGCAAGACGAAAATCAAGAAGATCGGCCTTGCGCCAGTCCAGCGCGCCGGCATGGAATACGAGTTCACAATGGTGGCCGACATGGACGTTGACCACAAGATCGTCATTAGCAAGTCGCGTTGCGACATCATGGCCGATAAGGTCGCCAAGAAGCCTGACGTGAAGTTCTGGATGCCGTTCGTGATGTGGCTGAATAGCGGTGATGCGATCAATGAGTTGACCCCAGAGGAACGCGTGGCGCAGGCCCACGTGCGTGCCGTTGAAGCCGCCGCCGAAATCGAGAAGCAAGCCGCCGTGAAACAGGCCCAGGCTGTAGAAGCCGCGAAGAAAGCAGAAGCCGCCGCTGCTGCCCAGGCAGCTCTCGAAGCGAAGAAGGCCCGCGCCGAAGGTTACGCCAAGCTGATCGAAGAACTCGTGCCGACATACTACAAGGACAAAGCGGCCGTGACCGCCACGATCAAGTTGCGCCAACTGACCTACACTGTCGAGAGTCATGACCCGCTCAAGGCCGATCTGATTGCGCTGGCGCAAGAAGTGGATGCCGCCATCGCAGAAGGAGCCGCCAGTGCCGCCGAAACAAGTGAACCCGCAGCGGGAACTCAGCCTGCTGCTGAAGAAGGCGAGACGCAGCTCATCTAATCCGCTGATCGTGAGAATCGTTGACTGGACGGGTTGCCCCGTCCAGTCAGTTCTCTTGTGCGATGCGGATTCATGGGTGCGTCAACGTCTAAAGGATTTAACGCCCGCTCTGCAAGAATACTATCGGGTGCCGCGAGTGACTGTTGTTGATTCAATCGACAACACTGGCCCGCTAACGAAAGTCCTCTTGGAGAGTGGCTATCACCATCTCGTCATGCAGCAAGGCACGGACGCAGATGGCAAGACCTACATCGCACACACGACTTGCTGGATAAAGGAAGACGAAACCATATGATCATCGGAATTTCAGGCGCTAGGGCTGCGAATTATTCAAGATCGGTCTTCATCCAGCATTGAATGGGGCCGACCTAATCCCTTGAACGTCATTCAGCTCATTTTAGTAGCTGCTGAATCGTTGGTGATATCAGATTGATAAATAGTCCAGCAAGCAATGTTATTGTAATGAAACCCAACCATACTTTGGTAATTCTCCATATGCGTGGTGCTAGGATCTCTCGTATGTGCTGATCGCCATAAGCATTAGACTTCACTAACATACGATACAATGTCCGAGTTAGTACAAAAGAAAGGGGCGCAAAATAAGTGGCAAATAGTATGCAACCCAGATAAAAGATTGCAGATTCTTTTGACATTGCGTCGTATTCATTTAACAACAAATATCGCTTTGCATCTTGGGCGTTCTGACCTAGGATCAGCAGCAAGACACCCCAAATTGCTATTTGGAGTAACAAGTAGAATCCAAATGCGGATAAGTTTACACCGCGTCGCTGTTGGTATTTTGCGTTGATCTGGCTCTCATGTCGTTTTATAGTGGCTGAGTGGTAGTGCGCCGCTACATTGAGCAGTGTGGCCCTATGAAGATGGGAAATGCTTACGCCTACATCTCCGTCTCCCTCGGGCGCAACATTCTCGGTTCCCACCATTAAGTACATCCAAGTAGGCGATTGGTTTACGATTTGCCCGATAGCATGATGCACGTCTTCCGACAAGTATTCATCATTCTTCAATTGATAAAGTGCATTTACAAGGTATACGCGATCTTCGTGTCCTATCGATAGATCAAGAAGCGCATCACATATGGATTTCTCTAATTCACCTAAAAGGGTTTCATTATGCAGCTCTTGAAGAAGTTGGACGCAAAACACCAAGCCATATAGTCGTCCACCTTGAATGCCATCTATATAGTCATTTGTGATCGCTGCGGCGGAGTTCGTGATTCGCGTTTCCTTCACATCAAGCAAACATGCGGCCAGGAGAACAAGAACTGCATAGTTTGAACGTCGAAAAGGAATTGAGCGTTGATCCAATTCGGTAGCCAGTAAGAGCGCAAGTTCATTTCGAATCTTATCTTGAAGATCCAGAAGAGCTCGTGAACTTACTAAGGAAATAACAGCCAAGCAAGCAGACGCGATCTCTTCATCCTTTCGGCGACCGATTTGACCCTCAATGAATACTCGATGTATCCAGGCCACTCCCCATCTAATAAGGCCATCGCCATTGATTAATGACAGCTTGTTGCGCTGCAAGATCCACAAATAAGTCGATAAGGCCAAGGGATCTTCATTCTTTGCCAACAGGTTTCTGATGGCAATATCGGCAGATTGTAGGATTCGCTCAATTCTTTCAGTAGGGACGCCATATGTCATAGAAACCATGGTATCCCTCTAAGGCTGGGGTTCACGACAAAGCTAGGATCTTCCATGAAAGCAGTCATCTCCTTCGCGATGTCACCGGCAAATTTAGTGGTTATTGGTTCGTGACAAAAATTACGGGTCGAGGCCCAATTGAGGCGCGTCAACGAAAGGACCTGTTGTCCAATCTGATCAAGTGTTGGTATAGAATCTGTGGGGTCGGCCCACACAGTTAGCTCAAGGGGGATTGGCGTTCCCATGCCCGTCTGGCTGAAAATATTGCTCCCGGTCGTGGCAAGATATAGCCGGCCGGGTTCGTCACGCAGATAGGTAGAACGACTTATCTGTCCGTCTCTGCCTTCTGTCAAATCGTAGAGTCGAAGGATATGGTAAGGATTCACTGAGACAAATACAGTTGATGCAAGGGGGGCTGCGGAGCGAACGGCTTTTGCAAGAACGGCCCGCTCATCGGCTGAGAAATGTTTTGTTAGGTGAATATGAACAGACTTTAATATCCCATGATGTTCCGCAAGATGAACTGCTACAGAATTCTTCACAAGTGCACTGAAATGCTTCAGCCGTTCGTCAAATGCGAAGGCTTCTGAATCGCCCTGATAGAATCGCCAGCGTCCATATGAATCAAATACATTGACATAGCCCATCATCCTAATTCTGGCTGTACCATGTTGGACTTGACTCCATGATAGGCCAATAAACATATCTACTCCAGGCATTGGTTCGTCCAACACCCATGGTGTATGCCCGGCTTTTGCATAAACATTTAATGCAAGATTGAGATCGCGATATTGCGGATTCAATACTGTACTTCTATCAACCATCTGAGAGGCTAATCCTTCCTTTAGAAGAAGAGCTTTAACCCGATAATATGGATGTACCGGACTATTGATATTGCCTTCCTTTGGCAAATACGCCAAGACTACGTCAGTCTCTTTACGGGCCTCAGCACGAACGAACTCTCGGATACCGTTTTCATAGTCTTCAACGCTTTTTGAAATGATAGTCTCGCGTACGACAAACTCGCTTCCGAAAGTTTTATGCGCACCTGGATACCGGACGCTACCCTGATTTAAACGCTGAACAAGATGTTCCATCTGGGCTCTACTATTCAAAGTCGTCAGCAAAGCTATGCGTGTTTGCCCCGACGGTTTATCGTAAGCGCCAAACGTTGTTAGTCCCGAAAGTATGTTCTGGGCGTGTTTGGATTGATCTATATGATCGAATGCCACAGAAGGCTCAGTAAGATCCTTCCCAATAACAAAATATGGAGGTCGTAGAACCGCAGCATTAGATTCCAATTGAATCGTGGTAACACCTTCAGATAATGGGAACACCATCTCGGCCAAGTTTTTGGCAAATGCTGTGCATGCGTCGAGTCTAGCTCGTGGCGCATTTGCAATAGTTAAGAATGACAATTGTTTGATATTGCGTTCCAAACTCTGTGATTGAATTCCCATCTTGGGTGCTAGCTGCACGATTTGCGATCGCGTCAGATCTGGGTAAATGTCTTTAGCATCAAGAATCATTACATCGCCTGTTATAAGGCTAAGATGATAGCCATCTTTATCTGAGCTGACCAATCTGCCTTCATTCCAACCATCTTCTAGCCTTAATAGGACGCGCTGTGCTGGGTTAAGCTGAAGTGTCATATCCGTCTTAAGAAGTTTTGCCAATGACAACTCTGCTCGCACAACAAGTTGATGATCAAGGCACAAATAATAAGTGCCACTAAAAGACAGAACTCGGAACTTGAATGACGGGTAAATCTTTAGTCCCTTCTCACCAGGCAGATAATTGATTTGGGTGTTTATTGCTTGCTGGTATTTATGGCTGATCTTGTAGCCCGCATTCTTGAGGCCAATTGTGATGGCTCTTTGAAGCGCGCGACGGACGTAAGGAACCTTTGAATCAACAGGTATTGCACCATTGATACGCTCGAAGTATATTTCTTCTTTGGCTTTCCCTGGGCCTTCTCGGCGGATTTGATAAAGCTTGGATGGATAAGGCTCAAGAATTAAGCGATAAAGATTCGCATGTTCTGGGTAAGCATCAATTGTTCGTTGTGAATTTGGTTGGTTCATAGCCGTTTCTTGTTCCGCGACACACATTCATGCCTGATGCAAGACATGACGTCGCTGCATAGAGCCTTCACGATCCCATCTCTAGCCCTTTCGCCCCAATGAGCCAATAGATAGTGTATTCTTGATTGGCAGCGGTGGCTTACTGGCGAGAATGTTCAACGCGCAGTGCATCTGCCGCTCCAATTCATTCGATTCGCCAACCGCTCTTCACGTCATTCAGTAGTTTGTTCAGATCTGCCAGTACGTCCTCGCTCGGTCGCTCGCCTTCCGCCGTGATAATTACTCGAAACGTAAACTCCAGCTCAGGCGCGGACTGTTTAAGCTGTGCCACGGCATTCGCGAAGTCTTGAAGCTGTTTGGCTGTCAACGCCGCTTCAGCCGATAGTCTGGCCTTCGGCAGGCGCACGCGGACCTTCAGTAGGGCATCCGAGGTCGGTAAGGTCTTCGCGCCGAGATCGGCCAGCGTCACATAGCCTTTGTTAATGGCACCCTCAACAGCTGTGCGGAAAACATCGATCGGAATGGTCTGACCACG
>PMCF01000412.1 GCA_003154115.1 Anaerolineae bacterium | reverse complement strand
GTAGGAGATATGAACGGTGATGGCGCATTGGATATCATTGGCACCAACGTCGTGTATTTGAATGACGGTCAGGCAGGATTCGCAAGGACAGTGCCATATGGTGGCGGGGGCCTGGCGGTAGGCGATATGAACGGTGATGGCGCGTTGGACATCATCGGCAGCAATGTCGTATACCTCAATGATGGGCGTGCGACATTCGGCACTGGCAGAGTATTCTCTTTCCTGAGTCACGCGGGCAGCATTGCAATTGCGGATGTGAATGGCGACGGCGCGTTAGATATTATTCAGGGGAACGGCTGCGACTCTGGAATCTGTCGGCAAAGCATGATCTACTTGAATGATAGGCATGCTGAGTTTAACAGCTCTGTGCCACTGGGTGAGGCGATGAATACCACGAGCATCGCAGTAGGAGATGTGGACGGAGACGGGGCAATAGATATCCTTCAAGGCAACCTTAGCTATGGTACTGCTCCATACTACGTGTCTCAATCAAGCCGACTGTACCGCAATACCCTTTTCGATAGAACAGGCATGCCTAACAACCCCTCGTTAATCACCGTCTTGCGGCCCGTTCGCACTGGCAATGCTAATTTATTCTCTACTCCTGATATCCTTAGAAGCATTGTAATCCCCATTACTCACACTTTGTTTGATCTGGAGGGCGATCCAGTTGGTTCCCTTCGCGCCTTCTATTCGCCCGATGGCGGTGGCAAATGGTACACAGCTACAGCGGCGAGTGGGATGTCGACGACCTCTCTCCCCACGGCTTACTTTAACACCACACCGCTGCCCCTGCCGGTGGGGGTGGCAGCTATCACCTCCACCCTCATCATCTCATCCCCTGGTTATATTGGAGACCTAGATGTCATCTTCAATATGACCCACACCTACGATTCGGATGTGGTGGCTACTCTTGTTCCGCCGTCAGGCCAATCGGTGAGGTTAATCAGTTCGCGCGGCGGCAGCGGTGACGGATTTTTTAACACGGTGTTTGACGACGAGGCCGGAACCCCCATTATTTCTGGTACCGCGCCATTCACGGGACATTTCCGTCCAGAACAACCGCTCTCGGTGTTGGATAACCAGGCGATTAGCGGCACCTGGAAGCTGCTGATTCGAGATATGTTCCCGCCAGCCGATGGTGGTCGCTTGAACTCATGGGCGTTGCACTTTAAACCAATTTACACCTACAACTGGGACACCTTCGCCAGCGGCTTCTTCGGCCAATCTGACAATGTCGTCTTCCGCATGGAGGCCTATCCCAGCCTGTCATCCGGGCCTAATGGTGTGCCGGTTTTTCAGCATCCGTATGCATCGGCCACGACCTTCCCCTTCCGCGTGCGTGGCACACAAGTGCAGGTCGTCACACCGACCATCACCAGTACCAAGCCCATCTCTAACGCGATCGTCTATCGCCTACCCAAAGATCAACACTTCGGCGCAGAAGTGATCGCTGATAATGCGGGCAATCCCTTCCACACGGACGGGCAAGGCTACCTGCAAGGACGCGGCCGCCTCGACATTAGCGATACGCTGGTTGCTCTTGCGCCGGTCTTCACGCAGTGGCGGAATGGCTCGTTGCTGTTCGATGGGGTGAATGACTACGTCAATCTGGGCAATCCGACTTCGATGAACATTAGCGGCACGGTGACGCTCGAGGCCTGGGTCAACATTTCAGCGACCCAGGACTTTCAAGACATCATCGCGCACGGTTATATCACTTCAACCGCTCAAGCGGTCTTCTTGCAGATTAACAATGGCAGTTATCAGATTGGCTCGTGGAATGGTGCGAATCATCTGGCCTCGTACGCAATTCCGCCGGGCGATATCAACCGTTGGGTTCACCTGGCAGGGGTTTATGATGGAAGCACGTGGCGACTCTATCATGACGGAATTCAGGTGAACTCGGTCACTGATGCGACCGGCGCTGTGGCTGTCAATGATAATTGGGCCATCGGTGCGCGCGGGTCAGGCACTGAACGGTTTTTGGGCGGTCTGATTGACGATGTGCGCCTCTGGAACGTGGCGCGCACTCAATCTCAAATCCAGGCCGACATGGATCGCGTGTTGAACGGGAATGAAGCGGGCTTGGTCGGCTATTGGCGTTTCGATGAAGGCACAGGCAGCCTCGCGCACGATCAGACTACGAATCACAACGACGGTGTAATCAACGGCGCGACATGGTCAGGCGGCGGTGAGCAATACACCGTCTATCACACCAGTGCCGCGCCCAATAGCACCGGCTTGAGCATGACGCCCGTCATTTCACCCGGTGTGCAAGTCCTCACCGTCACCGCCTCGAACCCGCTGATCCTGTTCAACCTCGACGTCTCGCTGGAATGGGACGCGCGGCAGGATCAGCAGTTCCTCGCGCAACTCGAGCATGATCTTCATACCGCCTCGGACGCCTTGTACGACTGGACCAACGGACAAGTCGCGCTGGGCAAAGTCAACGTGTACTTCGACCGCGATCACTGGGATGAGGCCGACGTGCAGATTTACGCCACCAATCGCCTGCGGCCCAACGCCACACAAGGCGGCATCGTCGGCGATTCACTGGTCGATCCGATCACGGCCACGGGCGTCATCACCTACGAGCCGGGTCAGATCAGCATGGGGGTGGTGTGGAATCGCTACGGCGAGGCGAACGGTAACTTAGGTGAAGACTGGCCGAAGGCGCTGGCGCACGAGATCGGCCACTATGCCTTGTTCCTCGATGACGACTATCTCGGCTTGAATGCGAATCGCCAGTTGATCCCGATCGACACCTGCACCAAGACGGCGATGAGCGATCCGTATCGCGCGGATTATAGCGAATTTCACTTCGCAGAGCGGTGGAGCGATGATTGCGCGAGCACGCTGGCGGCGCAACAAGTGGGACGCTGGGACTGGGCGACCATCACCACGTTCTATCCATGGTTGAACGGCACGCACACCAACGACGGACCGACGGGTCTGCCATTGGCGGTGACGCAGGTTGATTTCATCGAACCGCTCACAGAGACAACCGTCTTGCCTGCGCCAATCTTCAACCTGACGGAGGGCGGAGCCAAGACTCAACCGGGCAGCAGTGCACGGACAATTCTCTATCAGCAAGATGGGCGACTGATCGATCTGGGCAGCCCCACGCTGGATCAAGTCAATGCGCGCGGCGCGCGCGTGGGCGATCGCCTATGCGTGTACGATGTGAGTGAACAACGCCTCGGCTGTGAGACGATCACGGCCGGCGATGAAGAACTGGCGCTGGTATCAAAGCCCGATTGGACTCCCG
The DNA here is from genome assembly GCA_003154115.1 of Anaerolineae bacterium. Classification (GTDB taxonomy): domain Bacteria; phylum Chloroflexota; class Anaerolineae; order Fen-1058; family Fen-1058; genus Fen-1058. The sequence continues at coordinate 11,649 of PMCF01000412.1, read as the reverse complement.
ACATCCTCATCTCGCCCGTCAACTCACGCACACTTAATCTCGAAGTGAGTGTAGCGGGCGTGTCACCAGCACGGTTGCTGAAAGCGCGCTTGTATCCGATCGATGGACCGGCTTCGTCAACGATCACGCTCACGCGGCAAATACCGCATCGTGTGTATCTGCCGCTGCTCCTTCGCGGCTCGACCCCATCCAGTGTTGTGCTGCAGGCAGAAACTGGGACGACCAGCGCAGCAGCGTTTCCCGAAAGATATGTCGGCGCCTTCGCGTTGGATGAACCGGCGCCACAAGGCTATGTGCAAATCTGGGTCGATGAGCCAGAGCCACGGCGTGAGAGCGTCGTCGATTATGCGCTGGGCGGGAATCCGGCTTATCGGCATGGCACGGGCGCGTATCGGCATGGCACTGGAGCATATCGTCACGGGACGGGAGCCTATCGGCACGGCACCGGAGCATATCGACATGGAACAGGCGCACCCACTCAATCGGCCGACGGGCAAGTGCAGATCTTCGGCGATGGATTGGTGTTCAATCCGGGCGAGTTCTTTGCGCTGCAGGCGGTGAATGGGCTGCCCTTCCAACCGGCGGGCACGACGTTGGTGGGGCAGGGTTATCGCTTGCTGGCGTCGGCGGGCGCACCGAGTCTGCTCGGCACGTCGATCAGTTTCTACTATGCCGGGCGCGATGTTCCGCCGGGTGAAGAGGCGTTCTTGAGCGTGTACTTCTGGAACGGCGCGCGGTGGCAGAAGTTGCCCACCACGTTGAACACAGACTACAACGTCGCCGTTGCGCCGACGCAAGGGGCGGGCTTGTATGCGCTGTTGTCCAGTATCGAGATTCCGTTATATGGGCCGGGCTGGAATCCCATCATCTATCCCGCGCAAGGCTCGAAACTGGTGGCGGAAGCCCTGGCGTCGATCAACGACAGTTACGGCATCGTGTACGGCACGGTGCTGACCGAGACAGCCGATCCGTGGAAGGTGTATGCGGTGAATGTTCCGATGTGGGTCAACGATCTCGCGACGCTTGATTTCGGGAAGACGTACTGGATCAGCGTCACGCAAGCGATCACGTTGCAAGTGACGGGGAACGGTGCGGCTAGGCCGTCGAATGTGGAGAATCTGCCCAGCCCGCCGATGACGGTCTATGGTACCGCGGCGGTGTCAGGCACTGTGACCGCGTGGATCAATGGCGTACAGTGCGGACAGGGTCAGACTCAGATGGACAATGGACAGATCGTCTACACCCTCAACATCCAACCGGATGCGCCGGGCGGCAAGCTTGGCTGTGGGGCGGCGGGACGCAGTGTGACGTTCAAGGTTGGTTCGCAAACGATGAGAACCACAATCGGCTGGGACATCGATCGGGTGAGAAATGCGCCGCTCACACCGTGAGCGCGCTCACGCCGTGAGCGATGTTGCCGAAGCGCTGGCTGAAATGAAGGCTATGCAGCAGCGAATTCCTCAGCTCATAGCTATTTGTATGACATTTGTTAGTTGACGCTCATTTGGGCCGCCGCATATACTGGAGTGCATATACCTTTCTCGGTTCCGCCATCATGCTTTGTTCAAATTGCCAATTTGATAATCCAACGGGTTTCGCTTTTTGCGGCAAGTGCGGTACGCCGCTGCTCAATCGTGCCGAGCAATTCTCGCCCGCCGATCTCGATCACCTGCGCGCTTATTTGCCGGCAACGCTGATCGAAGCGTTGTACTTTGATCCGGCCTCGCCCGCTCCAGGCCTGATCGAGCAAAGCACACGCCATCTGGCGCAGTTGCTGCAAACGACCAGGGCTTATCTGCCGCGCTATGTCGCCGAGTCCATTGCGCGCGATCCGGCCCCCGGCCGCAGCGAAGGCCATTTTCTGCCGGGCAGTCTATTGTTTGCCGACATCAGCGGCTTCACGGCGATGTCGGAAAACCTGAGTCGCAGCGGACGTGAAGGAGCAGAAGAGATCACGGCGATCGTGAATCGCTACTTCAGCACGATGTTGGCGATCTTGCGCGAGCGCGATGGTCAGCTCGTCAAATTTGGCGGCGATGCGTTGCTGGGGCTGTTTGTGGAACCCGCTAGTGCCACGCGCGCCGTCCAGGCGGCGGCGACCATGCAAGCGGCTATGGCTGAGTTTGCCGAGCTGCAGACGTCGCGTGGGCGCTTCCCGCTACAGATGAAAGTAGGCATCCACCGCGGCAGTTTCTTTGCGGCGCAGTTGGGCACGCGCCGTGACATGGAAGCGGCCCTCTTGGGATCCGACGTGAACGCTGCCGCAACCACGGAAGCAGCGGCTCAACGCGGGGAAGTGTTGATCGATCGGGCCACCCGGGAAGCGTTACAGGCGCCCTGTCAGCTTACACCTGTGCAACGTCATGACGCCGAATATTTTGTGGTTGATGAAATTGATCAGACTCCTAGGCATGATTCTGCTGCTCCGGCACAGCAACCGGTCGATCTTGAACCCACGGTCGCCGCTGTCCGGCGCGCCGTCAAACTGCTGGATGGACTGACACCCTATCTGCCGGCCGGTTTGCCGGCGCGCATCGCGGCTGATCCGCAGACGAGCAGTTTGGAAGGTGAACATCGCGGCGTGGCCGTGCTCTTCGCCAACGTTCACGGCCTGGGTGCGTTGGCCGATCGATTAGGGCCGGGCCGCGAAGCAGAAATCATCGCGGGGCTTAATCGCTATTTCGTGGCCATGGGGGATGCGATCTATCGTTACGGCGGCGTCATCAACAAGATCGATCTCTACGATCGCGGTGATAAGTTGCTGGCGTTCTTCGGCGCGCCGTTGGCGCATGAAGATGATGCCGAGCGCGCCACGCGCGCAGCCTTGGAGATGCAGACGACGCTGGTCGCCCAATTTGAGAGCGAAGGTCTGACCCAGCAGATTGGCTTGAACTATGGCTATGTCTTTGCCGGCAGTGTCGGCGATGCACAGCGACGCGAATACACCATTATGGGCGACGAAGTGAATCTGGCCGCACGTTTGATGTCGGCCGCCGCACCGGGTGAAGTCTTGGCAAGCCAGAGCGTACGGCGTAAGGTGCAAGCCTTGTTTGATCTTACGGCTCGCGGTGAAGTCATGCTCAAAGGCAAATTGGCGCCCGTCCCCACCTTCCATGTCGAGGGTGTGCGGGCCGTGCCCGGTTCAGTGCGCGGGTTGACGGGGATTCACGCGCTGCGGATCGATCGGCGAACCGAATGGAAACAGCTGCTCGCCGCGTTGAGCCAACTGCCGAGTGGACGCGGACAGATTGTGTGTTTGACCGGCGAAGCCGGGTTGGGCAAATCGCGGCTGAAGGCGGACCTGCATCAACAATTCGAACACGCTACGTTCCAGAGGGCCGACAGCGCCACGAGGGCCGACAGCGCCACATGGGCCGACAGCGCCACGTGGGTGGAAGGGCATTGCCTCTCCTATACCGAATCGGTCGGATTTGGCGTGTTCCGCGAGGTCATCTGGCAGGTGTTGGAATTGACGCCCACTGATCAAGGAAGCGTCGATCCACGTGGCGCTGTCGGCCAGGTGCGCACCGCACTGGCGCGCTGGTTGACGGCGGATGAAGCAGAAACCACGTGGCCGTATGTGGCCGACTTCCTCAATCTGCCCCTGCCGGAGGCCGTACAGGAGCGACTGCGCTATCTCGATGCCGAAGCTTTACAACGGCGCACCTTTGTCGCCCTTCAAACTTTAATTGAAGCGCGCGCCCGCCTGGCGCCGCTGGTGCTGGTGCTGGATGATCTCCACTGGATCGATCAGGCTTCGATCGGTTTGCTGGAACACTTGCTGCGCTTGGTCGATCACGTCTCACTGTTGCTCCTGCTCATCTATCGCCCCGAACGCACCAAGCCTGCCTGGCAAATTCACGAGAAGGTTCTGCGCGACTACGCCCATTGTGCCACGCTCATCACGCTCACGCGCCTGTCCACGGAGGACAACGATCAGTTGCTGGCCGCGCTGGTGAACGTGAATCAATTACCGATCGAGACCCGGCGTTTGATCCTGGAACGCACCGAAGGCAACCCGTTGTATCTGGAAGAAGTCCTGCGCACGCTGATCGATGATCGGATCTTGATCCGCGACGATGGCCGCTGGTCCGCAGCAGGGCAGGATATCCGCGCCATCAAAGTCCCGGATACCTTGCAAGGGGTGATGATGGCGCGTCTCGATCGCCTGGAAGAACCGGCGCGCCGCCTCGCACAAATTGCCACGGTGGTAGGCCGTTCGTTCTCGTGGGAGGTGCTGGCCCATTTGGAGCCGGTGGACAAGGGTCAGCTGAACGCCCACCTGGTCCAGTTGCAGCAACACGAGATCATCAACGAAACACAGCGTGCGCCGGGGTTGGTCTACCAGTTTCAGCATACGATGATGCATGAGGTGTATTACGACAGTCTGCCGCTGCGTACCCGACGTTCATATCACGGCCAGATTGCCGTGTATCTGGAAGCGCACAACGGCGACGCGTCGCTCATCGCCCAGCATGCCTTTTTGGGCGAAGACTGGCTGCGCGCGCTGCGCTATCAAGCGCTGGCCGGCCGGCAGGCGCAGCGGCTCTTCGCCCACCATGAAGCGATCGATCATTTTGAAAAGGTCTTAACCTGCGCGAATCATCTCCCGATGGATGTCACTATGGCACACCGACAAACAGCCCATGCGGCGCTCGGCGAAATATTGACCACCCTCGGCCGCTATGAGGAGGCCGGGCCACATCTATTAGCCGCCCGTGCGGAGGCGCAGATCGGCGGCGATCGCGATGGCGAAGTGCGCGCCATTCGGTGGCTGGCGCACTGGTGCCAACTGCGCGGTGATTTTTCGACGGCGGCCGAATTGATCGAGCAGGCGCTGGCGTTGTTGGGGGGCGTGGAAACGAGCGAGGCCATTCAACTGCATCTGCTGGCCGGATTAATCCAGGCGCGACAGGGCCAGTTCGATCAGGCGGAGGAGCAAGCCTGTATCGCCCAGCGCAGCGCTGAAACGCAGCAGGAACCGATCGGGTTGGCGCGGGCCTATCGGTTGTTGGCGCAGATCAATACGCAGCGCGGCGACAATCGCAGCGCGATCGAGCAGGCGCAGCAGGCCGTGCAGTTATGCGATCGAGCCGGCGATCTGGAAGGGCAGGCCACGGCGCTCAACCTGCTGGCGAACGCCTATTTCAATGCCGGCCAGTGGGCGCAAGCCAGTCGCACCTATCACGAAGTGCGCGACCGTTTCGATCGGCTGGGCGATGTGTATCAACGCGCGTTTGCCGACAACAACCTGGGCGAGATCGCCCGGCATCAAGGCTGTCTCGACGAAGCGCTCACCTACTATCAAGCCGCACTGCGCGGCATGGAGCAGATTGGTGGTTCGGCTTATACCCTGGGGGTGCTGCACAACAATCTCGGCGCGGTGTACAGCCGACAGGGTAAGCCGGAGATCGCGCAGCAACACTTGCATCTCAGCCGTTCATTCTTTACGGAGGCGCAGGCCCGCGATATTCTGCCGGAGTTGCAACGCCACGAAGCCGAAATCGCCCTGGCGCAGGGTGATGAAACTGCGGCGCTGGCGTATGCCCAGCAGTCGTTTGATCTGGCGCAAGAATTGGGTCTGCAAGGCGAAGCCGCGTTGGCGCAGCGCGTGCTGGGCGAGATTGCCTTGGCCCAAAACGAGCTCACTGCCGCGTTGAAGTTTTTGCAAGACAGTGTGGCGGTTCTGGATGAGCTGGGCGAAACCTATCAAGCCGCACGCACACGCTTGACGCTCGCCAGGGTTTATCTGGCACAAAGGCAACACGTTGTGGCGCGCAGTGAGGTTGAGCGCTGCTTGCCCGTCTTCGAACAGTTGGAGATTGGGCCAGAGGCCGTCTTGGCGCGTGCGATATTGAAGCAGGTGAAGTAACCTGAACCCGATTGTCCTACACCATTAGAACGATCTCCAGTTTGGTTGACGACATTGGAGTCGAGGCCGTAAACCAACATGGGACGAGCAAATGATATTGGAGGTTACTACTCAGCCGTCATTCCCGCGAAGGCGGGAATCCAGTGCCGTCGGCTGCCGAAGGTCCCGCCTTCGCGGGAATGACACTGCACGGCGCATAGCGCGACGGCTGAGTAGTAACTATTGGAGACTTGTGTGTGGTCTGCACGCATCGCTCTACATTCTGTTAGAAAGGACTTGATCATGCCTTCGTCATTACCGCACTCTCTGTTAGCCCGTCGAAACGTTTTCGAGGGCCGACATCGCCACGAGGGCCGACATCGCCACGAGGGCCGACATCGTCACGAGGGCCGACATCGTCACGTGCGTTGGCTGTTGATCGCTGTGATCGTAGTGCTCGCCGCGAGCGTCAGTCAGCACGTCCTGGCGTCTGCGCCACAGGCTATGCGGGCGGATGCGCCCGTGAATAACTACTATCGCATCGCAGTCACCAGCAGCCAATACATCGGCGCGGCCGACGATGCGGCTTCTGGTGCTAGCTCCTGCACCCTGCGTGACGCGCTGGGCATTGTCAATGCCGGGACGATTTCCGGTACTGTCAATGGCTGTGAGATCACCTCGGTGGGTGCGCCTGCCGGCAATATCTACGTCGTCAATCTTCCTACGGGCGGCTACACCTACACCTTGAATGGCTCAGAACTCCAAATCAACGCCAATACGGTTTACATGGTGGGTGCGGATCGGAACAACACGATCATTCAGGCCAATGCCGCGCCGAACGTGGCAACTTATCGGGTGCTGGAGGTTGGCAGTGGAGTGACAACCGAGATAGATAATGTCACCATTCGGCATGGATACGTCGTTGAAGATAATGGAGGCGGAATATCCAATAGCGGTAATCTCACTCTCAATTCTTGCCGCATCGCCAATAACCAGGCGCTTGGAACATGCAGTGGTGCGTGTGCTGGTGGTGCTGTAAATAATTACAGTTCGGGCAGCTTGACTATCATTAATACCGAACTGTACACGAATACTGCGGGGATGGCAGGCGGAGTCGAGAACTTCGGTGGAACTTTAGGCATTACGAACAGCACTCTTTTTAACAACATTGCCACGATGTGGGGTGGAGGTGGAATCCATAATGGAGGAGTAGTCACTATTGATAACACTACCTTCATCGGCAATCAGACGGAAAATGGGGATAGAGGTGGAGGAATCCACAATAACTCAGGAACGCTCACAATTACTAACAGCCGCTTTGTCAACAACAGAGCTGTGGATAGCGGGGGAGCGATAGCCAGTGAAGCATGGATACCGGGAGATGTGGCAAGTTTTACCATTATCAGTAGCACGTTCAGCGGTAACACTGCTGAGAGTGGCGGAGGCATTCAAAATATCGCCAGTGGTGGTGGTACAGCTGTCTTGACTGTCACCGCGAGCAGTTTTTATACGAATACGGCTGGCACAGGCGGTGGCATCAATAGTTACGGTGATATTACCAGCACTATCTTTATCACGGGCAGCACCTTTTCCAGCAATAGCGCAACTAATGGGAATGGTGGTGGAGTAAACAATGAGGGAACTAAACTCATTGTTACCGGCAGCAGTTTTTACACGAATACCGCTCCCAGTCAAGGCGGCGGTATCTACAATAACGGAGGTACGCTTACTGTTAACGGCGGCCGATTTTATGGGAATGCGGCTTCTGGTAATCCGACTGTCTGCGGACTGGGCGGCGGCATCGCTAATGAGGCCCATAGCGCGGGGAGCAGCGCCACGGTTACGATAGTCGGCGTGACTTTCGCGAATAACCGTGCTTACTCTACGTATGACACCCAATGCGGCGGCATGGGCGGCGCCATTCGAAATTCGGCCAACACCAATACCACTGCAACGATCTCCATCGGCGCCAGCACCTTCACCAACAACTTTGCCGGCGACTGGGGTGGCGCCATTAACAGTAACAGCAGCACCGGCATGGCTAGCGTAACGTTGGTCAACAGCGCCCTATTCAGCAATACGGTGACCAATGGAGGTGGCGGTGGCATCGCGGACGGGAACGGTTCGCTGACGGTAAACAATAGCACGATTACCGGAAACTCTGGCGGTGGTCTCTTCCAGATCGGCACATCTACCCTGACAATTCATAACTCGATCGTCGCCAATAATGTCGGCGGCGATTGCGGGGTAATGGGCGGCAGCCTCGCCTCCGGCGATCACAACATTGTTCCAGACAATGGATGTAATTTTGTCGCCAGCACCAGCGACCCGCATCTCGGCCCACTGGCCGATAACGGCGGCTCTACATTAACCCAGGCGCTCTTGCCTGGTAGTCGGGCGATCGATGCCGGCAATCCGGTGTACTGTCCCGCTACTGATCAACGTGGTGTGCCCCGCCCGATCGATGGGGACGGCGACGGTACGCCCGTGTGTGACATCGGCGCGTATGAAGCGGGGCCAGGCTACACGATCTCTGGGCAAGTGACGAAGGCGGACGGTCAATCTGTGCCCTACGTTTCCATCACTGGCGCGGGCGGCCTGAGCGCAGTCACTGACCTGAGCGAGACGTACAAAATCATCGGCGTTCTCACCGGCACCACCACGCTCACGCCCACGTTGAATGGTTACACCTTCTCGCCGGTGGCGCGCACGATCAGTGCGCCGCCCAATGCCACTTCAGAGAACTTCACGGCACAGCGCACTCAAAGCACCTTTGCCTTTGCCATGGGAGCCGATGCTACAGGCCTGGATCCAGCCCTCGCAACTGATAGTCATTCATTCCTGATCACAAATCAAATCTACGAAACTCTCATCAACGTTGAACCGGGTGGCACTCGACCCGTACCTGGCCTGGCTGAAAGCTGGATGGCTTCCCCGGACGGGTTGACCTGGACGTTGACCCTGCGGCCCGGTGTCAAGTTTCACGATGGGACTAACTTGGACGCTGCGGCCGTGGTGTACAACTTGGAGCGCTGGTGGGATTCTGCTCACCCCTACCACAACGGAAGTTTTGACTTTTTTGGATACATGTTCGGCGGCTTCAAAGGCGATGCCAATTGCGTCATTAGCAGCATCAGCACGATTAGTGCCTACCAGGTCCAGATCGTGCTCAAGACACCGGATAGTCCGCTGCTCAATACGTTGGCGATGCCGGCCTTTGCGATTGCCAGCCCCACCGCGATTCAGGCCGGCACCTTAGTCACCACGCCGGTTGGCAGCGGGCCGTTCAAATTCGTAGAATGGCAGCCGGGTGAGCATATCTGGCTGGAGCGCAATCCAATTTATTGGGGCAGCCGCCCAGCTCTGGAGGCACTCACCTTTCAAGTGATCGCTGCCGAAGCCGATCGGTTAGCGGCGATCCAAGCCAATATCATCCAAGGCTTCGACGAAGTGTCCTTGAGCTCTGTGCCGCTGGCGAGCGGAAATGCCAGTCTACAAGTGATGTGGCGACCATCTGGCAACGTTGGGTACCTAGGTATCAATCAGGGCCATGGTCCCTTGAATAATTTGCTGGTTCGTCAGGCTATCGCGCACGCCATCAACAAACAGGTCATTGTCGATCAATACTACAATGGAATAGCCGCTAGCGGGGAAGTGGCGAGTCAATTGCTTCCGCCCATGGTATGGGGACGCGATTCCGCTTTGACCGACTATACGTATGATCCTGGTTTGGCCCGTTCATTGCTGGCACAAGCCGGTTACCCTGGCGGACTTACCACAACGCTGTGGATTATGCCGGTCAACCGATCTTATTTTCCACAAGCGTCAAGCATTGGGGCGGCCATCCAGGCTGATCTAGAGGCGGTGGGCATCACAGCGACGCAAGTGATCACCTACGACTGGTCTACCTATTTAACCAGGGTAGCCAATGGGGAGGCCGACTTGTTTATGCTGGGCTGGGGTACCGACAATGGAAGCCCGGATAACTTCTACTCTCCGCTTCTCTGCGATGGATATCAAGCGCTAGGACCGCGCGACGATACCCTGTGCGCTCAGTTGGCTGCGGCACGCGCGGAATCTAATCTCAATACACTGACGGCTCTGTATCAGCAAGTCGGCCAGCGTGTGCACGACACATTGCCCTTAGTTTCTATTGCCCATACTCGGTCGCCGCTCATTTTCCGCAGCGATGTGAATGGATTCGTGCCCGCTGTGCTTGGCAGCGAATCGTTTAAGACGGTGTCTCTCACTCCAACAAGTCGCGAGAACGCGGAGCCAATCAGCGGCGGAACAACGGTCACGGGGACGACCGAAAGCGCAACGGCTCCCATTAATTGGTATAAGTTGCTCGTCCCGCAACCTGGCTCTACGATCAGCGTCACGCTCTCTGGACTCACGCAGGACTATGACTTGTTTTTGTTCGCCCCGGAAGTTAGCGAAGAGACCGGCCAACTGCGCGACGTGGGCCACATCGCCGATCTAGCCCGGCTGGGCACGATCGCGCGCTTGGGCACCATCGCTCGGCTCGGCACGATCGCGCGCCTCGGCACCATCGGCGATCTGGTGGACCTGGGTGACCTGGACAGTATCGCCCGGCTCGGCACCATCGCCCGGCTGGGAACGATCGCGCGCCTCGGCACCATCGGCGCGCCTGAAAGTCTCGGCACGTTGGTGGCAGCCTCCATCAATCCCTTGACCGTGACCGAACAAATCACCTATCCCGTGAACGAACTGGCTGGTCCGTATTACCTGGCCGTGAGCGCGCAGTTCACGCAGACCAACGGCTTGCCGTACACGCTGGCCGCGGAGATTCAACCGCCCACCGATCTCTATACGCCGATCACGGCGACGATCCCGACGACCTTCACCGTGCCCGGCACTGACCCAACAGTGCGCACGTTGATCCTCTACAATCCAGCGCGCCTGACTCAGTTCTACCCGGGCGAAACGGCGCAGATCGATCAGATCACAGCGCGTCTCAATACGGTGGCCGCACAACCGCAAGTCAATGGCGTCGTCGTCAATCTCGACGCTTATCCCGAACTGGTGGACGCTTACCAAATCTGGGACGCCGATCTCGCGAATCCCATGGCGGCGAACTACGTTGCCTCCAACATCAAGTCGTTGTTGTACAGCCTGAGCGCCGCCTATCCCAACTGGCAATATCTCGTCGTCGTTGGTGATGATCGCGTGATCCCGCAGCGGCGTTTGCCTGACACAACTTTGCGTGCGAACGAGCGCACCTACGAAAGCGCCGACGCGGCGGCTAACCTCCGGGGAGCACGCACGCTGCGTTACTACCTCAGCGATGACTACTATGCCGGCTTGCTGCCGCTGCCGCATCAAGGCCGCGAGTTCTACTTGCCGCAAATCGCTATCGGGCGCCTGGTGGAAAACCCGAGTGAGATCGATGGACAGCTGCAAGCCTTTCTCACCCGATCGACCATCAGCCCCAACGACGCTATGGTCACCGGCTACGACTTCTTGCTCGACGAGGCCACCGCGATCAAGCAAACGTTGACGACCTACGGCTTGCTGCCGGGCAACATCATTGCCCTGATCGACAACGTGTGGACGGCGCAGAGTTTTAATAACGCCCTCTTTACACGGGCCACCGCGCCGGGCCTGCTGGCGCTCAACTCGCACTTTGCGCACAACTTGCTTTATCCAAACGACGAGACGGATATCTACGCTCAACAAGTCGCGGCGACCACCAACTACAACAACACCTTGGCCTTTAGCGTCGGCTGTCATTCCGGGTTGAATGTGCCTGATGCGGCTTTTAGTGATGCGCAGTT
>PMCF01000189.1 GCA_003154115.1 Anaerolineae bacterium | reverse complement strand
AATGGAGTGAGTGTCACCAGGAAACATAGCTCTTTCGGCTTTCGTCACTAGGATCGCCGGTCGACATGCCTTCGTGCTTCGCTCCCAAGAGCCTGTGCGCATGTCTCTCCGACAGACTGCTAGCAAAACTCAGGGCCGTTCGATTGGGGTGCATTATCACGAAGCCTTGCTTCAAGCCGCGCGCCAACGGCAAGCCACCGAGGCGTTCAAAGACCTCTATCGCCAGCGGCCCGCTGTCGAACGCAAGATCGCTGAGTCGAGTGAGCATGGCGCGAAACAGGCCCGCTATCTGGGCCAACTCAAAAAATCGGCTGCACGCCCAGTGGACGGGGGCCGGGATCAATCTCAAGCGACTGTTCAAACTTTTCCAGGGCGATCTGTCGCGGATGCGGCAAGTCTTGATGGCGCTGATCTAACATCCAGTTGAACAGACAGGATAACAGGGGTCCCTAACTCACGAAAAATAGGCAGGTTGCCCGTCGGCGTAAGCCGCATCTTTCATCACTGGCCGAGCCGATGTGGCTCGGCCAGACCTGATTCTTTCACACAAGGGGTTCTTCATCACACCAAGATTCCAACTCATAACCCGGAGGTCGCTGGTTCGAATCCAGTCCCCGCAACTTACAGGATACCGTAGACCGTCAGTCTATGGTGTTTTCGTTTGCTTGGCGGTGGTCAGTTCGGCGGTCATATCATTGCCCATCGCCGCGACACTCTTCGCAGAAGCCGTCAGCCCTGCGATGCGCTGCTTGACTTCATCATGGGCGAGCCGGGCATAGAGCTGTTCGTCACACAAATGTCTTCGTGCATCAAGTTCGTGCTGACTGCCCGCTATTCCTCCAACGCACGTTCGCGTATCGAGGACTGATGCGTGAGGCATTACGAAACGCAGGAGGTGCTGACATCAGGTTGGTGGCTGGCCGAATCAGCCCAAAGTGGCTGAGTGGTGAGGACCTCGATCGCCTCGGCCTCCGTCAGTTGGTGTTTGCCTGTCGTACCCGCTCGACTGAGCCAGATTGTAAGAAAAAGCTACCGCACCTACTCACTCAGTGAAGTGACATTTTGCACGACACAAAGTGACAGTTAATCATCGACTCTGCATAACGGCAGTGTTACACTGACGCTGGCGCTATACCAAATAGATATAGCGCTGTCCACTTTCGAAGTAATTGCTCTTTCCCTGTGCCGCTCAAATCCCATTCATGAAATAGGAGACTGAAATGCAAAAGCGATTCTTCAACGTCAATGGTGTTAGTCGAACGATCATCGTCGATCCCGAAGTGATGCTGGCCGACGTGATCCGCAAGCAGATGCACCTGACCGGCACGAAGGTCTCGTGCAACGACGGGCACTGCGGCGCGTGCTCGGTGCTGGTCGATGGCAAGCTGACGCTGGCTTGCATCACGCCGCTCAAGCGCGTGCCCGATGGCGCGCAGATCGTCACGGTCGAGGGCATCGGCCAACCCGGCAACCTGCATCCGATTCAGGCGGCGATGGCGGCTTACGGTGCGGCGCAGTGCGGCTTCTGCACACCGGGCATGGTCGTCTCGGCCAAAGCGCTGCTCGATAAGAACCCCAATCCCACCCGCGAAGAAGTGCGTGCCTGGTTCACGCAGCACCACAATGCGTGCCGCTGCACCGGCTACAAACCCATCGTGGATGCAGTGATGGAAGCGGCCGCCGTCATGCGTGGCGAGAAGAAGATCGAAGACATCCTTTTCAAGATGCCGAAGGATGGCCGCATCTGGGGCACGAATTATCCGCGCCCCACAGCCGAGCAGAAGGTCGCGGGCACGTTGAAGTTCGGTCAGGATCTGGGCCTGGAAATGCCGGCCGGCACGCTGCAACTCGCGCTGGTGCAGGCCAAGGTTTCACACGCCAACATCCTCTCGATCGACACGAGCGAAGCCGAGAAGATGCCGGGCGTGTTCAAAGTCGTGACGCACAAGGATGTGAAAGGCAAGAATCGCATCACCGGCTTGATCACGTTCCCCACCAACAAGGGCGACGGCTGGGATCGACCGATCCTGTGCGACAAGAAGGTCTTCCAATATGGTGACGCGATCGCGATCGTGTGCGCCGACACCATTGAGCAGGCGAAGGCCGCCGCCGAGAAGGTCAAAGTGGAATTGGAAGCGCTGCCTGCCTATATGAGCGCGCCTGCCGCGTTGGCCGACGATGCGATCGAGATTCACCCCGGTACGCCCAACGCCTACTACGAGCAGAAGCTTGTGAAAGGCCCGGACACTGCGCCGATCATGGAGACTGCTCCGTACGTCGTCGAGGATAGTTTCTATCTGCAGCGCCAGCCGCACCTGACGATCGAGAGCGATATGGGCTTTGCCTACTATGACGAAGAAGGCCGCCTGACGATTCACTCCAAATCGATCGGCTTGTATCTGCACCTCTACATGATTGCGCCCGGCATCGGCGTCGAGCCGGATAAGCTGCGCCTCGTTCAGAATCCTGCGGGCGGCACGTTTGGCTACAAGTTCAGCCCGACGATGGAAGCCCTGTTGGGTGTGGCCTGCGTGGCGACCCAGCGCCCGGTCTATCTGGAATACGACTATCAGCAGTACATGCAGTACACGGGCAAGCGTTCGCCGGTCTTCGTCGACATTAAGATGGCCGCCGACAAGAATGGCAAAATCCTCGCGATGGAGACCGACTGGATCGTCGATCATGGCCCGTACTCTGAGTTTGGCGATCTATTGACGCTACGCAACGCGCAATATCTTGGGGCAGGTTACAACATCCCCAGCATTCGCGGCTACGGCCGCACCGTTGCGACGAACCATGCGTGGGGCGCGGCCTTCCGCGCCTACGGTTCACCGCAGGCCTTCCTCGCGTCAGAAAGCCTCGTCGACGAACTCGCCGAGAAGATTGGGATGGATCCGCTGGAGTTCCGCTATATCAACGTTTATCGACCTGGCAGCACTACCCCGACCGGCCAGGATCCTGAAGTTTACAGCCTGCCGGAAATGCTCGACGCGCTGCGCCCGCTGTACAAGGCCGCCAAAGAGAAGGCGGCTCGCGAATCGACGCTAGAGAACAAGAAGGGTGTCGGCGTCACGATCGGTATCTACGGCTCCGGCCTGGATGCCCCGGATGCCTCAGCCGCAGACGTCGAACTGACTAAAGAGGGTGTAACCATCTACAATACTTGGCAAGATCACGGGCAGGGCGCAGACGCGGGTACGCTGGGCACGGCGCACGAGGCGTTGCGCCCGCTAGGCATCGCGCCCGACAAGATCAAGCTGGTGATGAATGACACCGGCCTCGCCCCCAACAGCGGCCCGTCGGGCGGCAGCCGAAGCCAGGTGATGACGGGCAATGCCATCGTCAATGGCTGCGAGCAACTGATCACCGCCATGCGCAAGCCCGATGGCACCTTCCGTACTTACGACGAGATGATGGCCGAGAAACTGCCCTTGAAATACAACGGCAAATGGGGGAATGCAAACCTCAACACAGGCTGCGATGCTAATGGACAAGGTTCGCCATTCTCCATCTACATGTACGGTGCGTTCCTGGCCGAAGTCAGCGTCAACACCAAGACTGGCAAGACCACGGTCGAGGGCTTCACGGCGATGGCCGACATCGGCAAGATCAACAACAAGCTGGTCGTGGACGGGCAGATGTACGGCGGCATCGCGCAGGGCATCGGCCTGGCGCTGTCCGAGGACTTTGAAGACATTCAGAAGCATAGCACGATGTTGGGCGCGGGCATTCCGTACGCCAAGGACATCCCCGACAAATTCGACATCATCTACTTCGAGAACGCGCGCGTGAACGGCCCGTTCGGCGCGGCGGGTGTGGGCGAACTGCCGCTGACTTCGCCGCATGTGGCCGTCGTCAACGCTATCTACAACGCGACCGGCGTCCGCATCACGCATCTGCCGGCGCGTCCGGAGAAGGTGCTGGCCGGCCTTAAGGCGCTCGAAGCCAAGAAGGGCGAGAAGGTTCCAGCGTAAAATGCTTGCAGTGTCATGCCGCCTAGCGCGCCCCCGCTTCACGGACAGGGCGTGAGCGTAGCGAAGCATCTCTTTCCGACCCGACGAGACTCTTCGCCGCCCGCAGGTCCCGCGCAGTTTGCGGGATAGCGGCTCAGCGTGACACCAATCCAATGAGTCCGGTGAACGGCACTTGAATAGAGTGCCGTTCACCCATTCCGATGGTGTATGATAAGCATCGAGTGAGTAGTGATTAACCCTCACCCACGCGTTGCATCGCAAACGCGGGTGAGGTCAATCTCAAGGGTCAACAAAACGCATGACTATCCTCGATGATCTACTAAATAGTGTTACGCCGAAAGCGCCGGATATTCCTGCCCACGATGTACTCGTCGGCCTGTATTGGACGGCGGTACAGGGATCGAAAGTGGGCCTCGCCGCGACACCGACCGACATCACGTGCTGCTTTGCTGAAGACGTAAAAGACGTTGGGCAGCTGCACACTCGATCGATGGGTGAGCTGGCCGAAGGTCTGCGCTCGAATCATCCGCTCGAAGTGACGATCGGCATGGCCGCGCTCAACGCGCTGATTGAAGTGAAAGCCGCGGACGGCGTGGCGATCAACGCGCGCGATGTGATCCTCGAACGCGGGCGCGGCAAGAACGTCGTGACGGTTGGGCACTTCCCGTTCACCGCTGCGCTGCGCGAGGTGGCGGCGAATACGTGGGTGTTGGAGTTGAATCCCACGCCTGGTGATGTGCCCGCTGAATGCGCGCCCGAATTGATCCCACAAGCGGATGTGATTGGCCTGACGGCCACCACCTTGTTGAACGGCACATTCGAATCATTAGCGAAGTTGTTTTCACCTAAAGCACTGGTGGTGATGCTGGGGCCAAGCACGCCCTTGAGTCCTGTGCTATTCGATTACGGCGTGACGATGTTGGGCGGCGTGCTGGTGACGAAGCCCGACGCGACGTTGCGCTATATCGGACAGGGTTCATCACTGCATGGCGTGCCCGGTGTCAAGCGCATCACCTTAGTAAAAGATCGCTAAACCGATGCCACCCTCACGAACCTTGGTGGGGCGCTATATTTGCCAATCGACAACGACCGCTCCCTAGCCATTCCACTTCCGAGTAGAGGGTGTGAACCTGTCCGGAGCACTGGCGCGGTTAGAGCGCACGTCTACATCACGATCGATGATCGGCGTACTGCTACGACACAGCAGCGTGCGACTTGCCGCCCGAGAATGGGCAAGATAAATCACCCGTCCCTCACTGCACCTATGGCAATCAGGAGGTTTTCAAATGGCAGACATTACGGCCAAACAGGCACAAGTAGTTCTTGAGGCCGCCCTCAAGAAAGCCGAAGAAATCAAAACGAAAATGGACATCGCGGTCGTTGACGCCGGCGCGAATCTCAAAGCGTTCATTCGAATGGATGACGCCTTCCTGGGGAGCATTGATATTGCCATCAAAAAGGCTAAAACAGCGCGGATGTTCAATATGCCTTCCGGGGACTTGGGCAAGTTATCGCAGCCCGGAGCATCGCTTTACAATATCGAACATTCCAACAACGGGTTGATCACGTTTCCCGGTGGTGTCTTGTTGAAGAACAAAGAAGGCGTCATCATCGGCGCGGTGGGTGTGTCAGGCAGCTCCGTGGAAGACGACCATGCGGTAGCGTCGGCCGGGGCAGCAGCCATCGAGTAACTGTTCAGCCGAAAGGTGCCTCACGCGGGACGCGAATTTGCGCGGCCTGCGTGAGGCAAGCCAGGATCAGGCGATGGAACAAAACGAACTGCGCGAACTCGAAGCCCAATGCATCCAGGAATGCGCGCCGACTTGCGCGGCGGCCTGTCCTGTCCACGTCGATGTGCGGGCCATGCTCAGCGAGATCGGACGGGGTGATTTTTCGGCCGCGTTGAAGCAATATCGGAGAGCGGTGCCCTTGCCCGGCGTGATCAGCCGCATTTGCGATCAACCGTGCCGGGAGGTGTGCCAGCGCGCTGAAGGCGGCGAGGCGATTGCCATTCGCGCCCTCGAACGCGCCACGGTAGAAAATAGCGATGGGTTAGTCGAAAAGAAACGTCCGCTCCCCAAGCGCGGCCAGCACGTCGTCATCATCGGCGGCGGGGTGAGCGGCTTGACCGCCGCGCACGATCTGGCCCGCAAAGGCTACAAAGTTTTGATCGTCGAGGCGACCGATCGGCTGGGCGGCAGTCTGTGGCTGGCCGATGATCGTGATCTGCCGAAATCGATCTTGCAGCACGACATTGACGCGGTGCTGGCGCTGGGCATTGAAGTGCAGTACGCAACCCCGATCGATCGCGTGCACCTGAACGATCTGCGCCGGCAATTTGATGCCGTGTACCTCGCCATCGGTGCGCACATGCCAGACGATTTTGAACTCGAACGCGATGAACACGGCAGGGTCAAAGTCGATCCTGTCACATTTGCTACCAATCTCGACGGCATATTTGCAGGCGGCGGCGTGCTGTGGGGTGTCGAGATGCGGTCGGCCATCACGTCGATCTCGGAAGGGCGGCGGGCGGGTATCTCGATCGATCGATATTTGCAGAAGGTCTCGCTTACGGCCTCGCGCATCAACGAAGGATCGTACCCTTCATGTCTGTACACCAATCTGCAGGGCCTTGAGGCGCAGCCATTGATCGAGATGAGCCATCCCGACGAGGGCTACGAATGGCAGGAGGCGCTGCAAGAGGCGAAGCGCTGTATTCAGTGCGAGTGCATGGAATGTGTGAAGATTTGCGAGTATTTGAAGGCGTTCAAGCGTTATCCGCGCCAGTACGTGCGCGAAATCTATAACAATCTCTCAATCGTCAAAGGGACGCGGTACACCAACACCTTCATCAATTCGTGCAGCCTATGCGGCCTGTGCGCTGAAATCTGCCCGCACGATCTGGACATGGGTACCGTCAATCTCAAGGCGCGGCGTGAGATGACGGCGCAAAATCGTATGCCGCTCTCGGCGCATGACTTTGCGCTGCGCGATATGGCGTTCAGCAACGGCGATAAATTCTTGCTGGCACGTCATGCGCCTGGCACGACAACGAGTGACTATGTATTTTTCCCGGGTTGCCAACTGAGTGCTTCGTCACCGGAACACGTCGAGCAAGTCTATGTTGACCTTGCCGAGCGATTGCCGGACAACAAGCTAGGTTTGATGCTGGGCTGCTGCGGCGCACCCGCGAATTGGGCGGGAAGAATCGATCTGTTTGAAGAGGCACTCGCCACCTGGCGCGAAAATTATCGAGCGTTGGGACAACCGAAAGTGGTGCTGGCCTGCTCCAGTTGCTATCAAGTCTTCAAGACGCATCTGCCCGATGTCGAGATAGTTTCGTTGTGGGAACTCTATGATCGGCTCGGTCTACCAGAGCAATCAACCATCAGAAATCAGCCATCAGCAATTGCCATCCATGATCCCTGCACCACGCGCTATGACCACTCGATTCAAGACAGCGCGCGCCACCTGGTGCAGCGACTGGGCTATCAGATCGAGGAACTGCCCTTGAGTCGCGAGAAAACCGAATGTTGCAGCTATGGCGGCAATATGTGGCTGGCGAATCGCGATCTGGCGCAAAAAGTGGCGCAGCGCCGCAGTGCAGAAAGCGAGCACGATTACGTGACCTACTGCGCCATGTGCCGCGACTTCTTAGCCCGGCAAGGCAAACGCACTCTGCACTTGCTCGATTTGATTTACAATCAAGATGTAGAGCAGCGTGCCACGCGACGCGGTCCTGACTTTTCACAACGGCATGAGAATCGCGCGCGGCTCAAACGCAAACTCTTGAGAGACCTGTGGGGCGAAGAGATGGACGGACAACCGGCTTACGAATCGATCAAGTTGATCATTCCCGACGAAGTGCGCGAGCGTATGGACCAGCGCTTGATTCTCGTCGAAGACATTCAGCGCGTAATCGAATACGCCGAGCGTACCGGTCGCCGCTTGTTCAATCAACAGACGCAGCGCTATCTGGCTTACTTCAAGCCCACGGCGGTGACTTACTGGGTTGAATATGTGCCGCAAGGCGAGGCGTTTGTGATCTTCAACGCCTACAGTCATCGGATGGAAGTGCCGGGGAGCGTGCAGCCACCCCACCAAGAGACGGGGGTTATTCCATGACATCGGATTCAACGTGGCTGTGCGCGAACTGCAATTTACCGCTCGAAACTTCACAGGTGGATGTCGGCTACCTGGGTAATGCTTTTCCCGTTGAACTGTTGAAGTGTCCTAACTGCGGATTGGTGCTTATTCCAGAGGATTTAGCGTTGGGCAAGATGGTGGAAGTGGAGAAGCAGTTGGAAGATAAATGATGAGTGATGCGTCAATGTCATTAAGTTAGGACGAAAACACCGACTCGCCGACGTCATGCCCGAATGCTTCTCTCGGGCATCCAGATTGACGATTGCAACTTAACGCCAACCGGCCCCCTGGATTCCCGCCAAAAGCGTGCGGGAATGACAAGGCCAGCGCGCTAACTTAATGACATTGAGTGACGAGTGAAGCGGGATGATTGACGAGCGCGTGCGCCTATACGAACAAAGCCCGCTGTTGGAAGTGGCGGGCGAGGCGATCCGGCCCGGCGGCCTGGCGCTGACCGACCGCGCCCTGGAATTTTGCGCGCTGCCAATTGGTTCGCGCGTGCTCGACGTGGGCTGCGGCCCGGCAGCGTCGATCGGGCACTTCAAGGTCAAGCATCAACTCGATGCCGTTGGACTCGATCCTTCAGAGATGTTATTGCGATCGGGGCGACGGCGTAACTTGTGCTTGCCACTTATGCAGTCATATGGCGAGCGTTTGCCTATCGCATCTGAACAATTCGATGCCGTGTTAACCGAATGCAGTCTGTCGGTGATGAAGGACGCCGATCGGGCCTTGGCGGAATTCGAGCGTGTGCTGCGCGCAAGTGGCTACTTGATCTTGAGCGACGTGTATGCACGCAATCCGGCCGGCGTAGCAGCGCTGCATCACTTGCCGATCGATTCCTGTCTGTGTGGGGCGTGCTCCCAGGCCGAGATCACCGATCGGGTTGTGGCGCACGGCTTTGAGATCAAGTTGTGGGAAGATCACACCAAAGCGCTCAACGCTTTCGCCGCGCAATTGATCTGGTCGAACGGTTCGCTGCAACAATTCTGGTGCCGCGCCACGTCACGTGCAAACACACTGGATATTCAAACGGCCATCGCACGGGCAAGACCCGGTTACTACCTTCTCATTGCCCAGAAGATAAGCCGCTGATCGATCTTTACGCAACACGCACTACGCAATACGTATTACGGAGGCAAGCATGGACGATCTCGATCGCATGCGAGAGCTCAAGCAACAAGGCTTTTTTTGCAGCCAAATCCTGATGACGCTGGGACTGGAATTGCAGGGCAAAGAAAACCCCGATCTCGTCCGCGCGATGAACGGGCTGGCCGGCGGCCTGGGATTCACGGGTGAGACCTGTGGGGCGCTGACGGGTGGCGCGTGTTTGCTGGGCGTCTATGCGGGCAAAGGCCAGCCTGACGAAGAAGAAGATTTGAAACTCAACTTCATGATCGAAGATCTGGTGAAGTGGTTCAAAGCCGGTTACGGGCAAGAATACGGCGGCATCCGTTGTGAAGAAATCCTCGGCGGCAAAATGCAGTTTCAGGCCACGCGCTGCCCGACGATGGTTGCCGGGACACTCCAAAAAGTGAAAGAGTTACTGGTTGAAAATGGTTTCGAGCTTGCCGGATCAGACTACAACGACTAATATCGGTCAAATCCTCTCGACCACCGAAAGCGTTTGCCCCGAATGCCTGGCGCGAATTCCCGCCCAGCGTGTCGCTCAGGGCGATGAAGTTTATCTACGCAAGACCTGCCCTGAGCACGGTTCCTTCCAAACGATTTTGTGGCGCGGACAACCGGCTTATGCCGAGTGGGTCAGGCCCAAGCTTCCAGCGCGTCCCACGCAACCTTTCACCGCGATCGATCGCGGCTGCCCCTTCGACTGCGGCCTGTGCGCCGACCATCTCCAAACCACGTGCTGTGTGCTGTTGGAGGTCACCCAGCGCTGCGATCTGCACTGCGCATTCTGTTTCGCAGAAGCGGGTGATCGGCGCCTGACCGATCCTGATCTGACCGCGATCGAAGGCTGGTATCGGCGGCTGCTCGAAGCTGGTGGGCCTTACAATATTCAGCTATCGGGTGGCGAACCAGCGCTGCGGGATGATTTGCCCGAAATCATCAGTCTGGGACGCGATCTGGGTTTCACGTTCTTTCAACTGAATACGAATGGCCTGCGCTTGGCGCGTGACGTGGCTTATCTGAAGCGCTTGAAAGACGCGGGGCTCTCGACGGTATTCCTCCAATTCGATGGCACGCGCGGCGAGATTCACCAACATTTGCGCGGACGTGATCTGCTGGCGCACAAACTCAGCGTGATTGAGCAGTGCGCTGAACTCAACCTTGGGGTGGTGCTGGTGCCAACGTTGGTGCCCGGCGTTAATACCGACGACATTGGCAGCATCATCCGCTTCGCGTTGGATCATTTTCCCGCCGTGCGCGGCGTGCATTTTCAACCGGTGAGCTATTTCGGACGGTATCCGCAGCCGCCACGCGATGCCGATCGCATCACGATCCCCGAAGTGATCCGCGCGATTGAAGCGCAGACAGAGGGACGCATTGCCAGCAGCAGTTTCAAGCCGTCGAATGCTGAAAACGCGCGCTGTTCGTTCCACGGCAACTTTGTCGTGATGCCGGACGGCGTATTAAAGCCGCTCACGCAACGAGCGAACAGCAGCTGCTGTCAGCCGAGCGATGCCGCGCAAGGATCGGCACAGGCGCGCGAATTTGTGGCGCAACATTGGTCAGCGCCCGCCGCCACCATCGAATTGCTGCCCGCTGCACCACGTCCAAGTCTCGGCGGTTGGGACACGTTTCTGGCGCGCGCCAAAACTCATGTGTTCTGCATTTCTGGCATGGCCTTTCAAGATGTGTGGAATCTCGATCTGGAACGATTGCGAGAGTGCTACATCCACAACGTCAGCCCGGATGGCCGTCTTATCCCGTTCTGCACCTATAACCTCACGGACCGATCGGGTCGATCGCTCTACCGCGAGCAATCTCAACCATGAACCTGACACCGCTCGAACCGTGGATTTCCGACAAGATCGATCACGCCGATCTCGAAGAATATCAACTTCAGAAGTTGCGCGATACGCTGCAGCTTGCCAGAGAGAAGAGCCGTTTCTATCGACATCGGTTGGCCGATGTCCCGATCGATCTAGCGGGCCTCGACGACCTCACCCGTTTGCCCTTCACCACCGCGGATGATCTGCGCGCCGATCCGCTGTCGTTCGTGTGTGTGTCGCAAGACGACATTCAGCGTGTCGTCACGCTCGATGATGCTGACTTTCCGTTGGCGACACTCTCCACCTCGGGAACCACCGGCCAGCCGAAACGTCTCTACTTTACCCGCGAGGATCAAGAACTCACGATCGATTTCTTTCACAGCGGGATGTCTACGTTCACTGCGCCCGGCGATCGCGTCTTGATTTTGTTGCTCGGCGAGACCCCCGGCAGCGTGGGCGATTTGTTGGCCATCGCTTTGACCCGGCTCGGGGCCATTCCGATTAAGCACGGCCCGGTGCGCGATCCCGCAGTCACGCTGGATGTGATGCGGCGCGAGAAGATCACTGTGCTGGTTGGTGTGCCGACGCATGTCTTGTCGTTGGCGCGTTATCCCAACGCACCCCCACTGTCCCTCAAGTCCATCCTGCTCACAACCGATCACGTGTCGCAGGCTATCAAACATGTCGTCGAAAAACGTTTTGCCTGTCGCGTATACAATCACTATGGCATGACGGAGATGGGGTTGGGCGGCGGTGTGGAGTGTGAGGCGCAGCAGGGTTATCACCTGCGTGAAGCGGATCTGCTGTTCGAGATCATCGATCCGAATACAGGCGCGGTTCAACCCGACGGTGAATACGGCGAAGTGGTCTTTACCACGCTCACACGGCGCGGTATGCCATTGATTCGCTATCGCACCGGCGATATGAGCCGCTTCATCAGCGAGCCATGTCCCTGCGGTACGCATTTGAAAATGCTGGAGCGCATCACGCATCGTTGGAGTGGGCGCATCCCGGTGGGCGCAGGCTATTTGACGATAGCCGATTTGGATGAGGCGTTGTTTGCTGTCGATGGCGTGCTGAACTTTACGGCGGCGTTGACGCGCGAGAACAGTCACGACTGCCTGCAACTCGACGTTAAGATCGCCGACGGTGGCAAGCTGCTGCCCGTCGTTCAAGCCCTATCGAAAGCCGTGCCTCAGTCCCGCTACTTTGACGTGCGTGTCTCGTCGGTCACTGACATTCCGGCCAGTCTGGCGAAACGCACGATTATCGACCGGAGAAATCGCGCGTGAATTTAACGACTGCCCTGCGATTGGGGTCAACTCCGCGTGTCGCCATCGTCGGCGGCGGTGGTAAGACCACGGCCATGTTCACTTTGGCGCGCGAACGGTCTGCCCCCGTGATCGTGGCGGCCACGGCTCATATGGCGATCGAACAAACCGCGTTGGCCGATCAACACTTCTTTGTGGATGATGCGACATTGCTCGATGGCCAGCTGCCGACAGGTGTCACGCTCTTCACCGGCCCGTCCAATCATACTGGCAAGACAACGGGATTGTCCGCAAACGGAATGCAACGCGTGTTTGATCTGGCTAATCAGCATCACGCGCCGCTCTTTCTCGAAGCGGATGGTTCGAAGTGCCTGCCGTTGAAAGCGCCGGCCGAGCACGAGCCGCCGATCCCTGATTTTGTCGACACAGTGATCTACGTGGTTGGCCTGTCGGGGTTGGGGCAGCCGTTGGATGCCGAGCATGTGCATCGACCCGAACGCTATGCCAGTCTGTCAGGTTTATCGATCGGCGACACGATCACGCCGGATGCGATCGCAAGAGTGCTGCGCGATCCGATCGGCGGGTTGAAGAACATGCCGCCGACGGCGCGCCGCATCGCCTTGCTCAATCAGGCCGACACGCCAGAGTTGCAGACGCAGGCGCAAGTCATCGCACGACAATTGCTGCCCGCGTATCAAGCCATAGGCATCACTGCGTTGAAGTATCAACAGGTCTTTGCCGTGCATGAACCCACGGCGGGAATCATTCTGGCTGCCGGTGCATCCACCCGCATGGGACAGCCTAAGCCGCTGTTACGATGGCGCGACGAACCGTTCATTCGTCAAGTGGCGCGCACGGCTCTAGCTGCAGGCTTATCCCCCGTAGTCATCGTCGCCGGCGCACATACTGCCGAAATTCAGGCTGCGGTTGCTGACTTGCCCGTGAGGCTCGTGTATAATGCAGATTGGGAAGCGGGGCAGAGTACTTCGGTACGCTGCGGATTGCAAGCATTGCCGGGTACGATTGGATCGGCGGTCTTCCT
Source organism: Anaerolineae bacterium (assembly GCA_003154115.1). Classification (GTDB taxonomy): domain Bacteria; phylum Chloroflexota; class Anaerolineae; order Fen-1058; family Fen-1058; genus Fen-1058. The sequence continues at coordinate 14,922 of PMCF01000189.1, read as the reverse complement.
GTTGGCCGATCAGCCGCAGATCCCGATCGAGTTGGTGATAGCCCTGCACGACCAGCACGCGCGGTCGCTGAGTCCGATCGTCGCGCCGCTGATTGACGATCGGCGCGGCAATCCCGTGTTGTTTGATCGCGTGACCTTTGCCGATCTGCAAGCACTTACAGGCGACGTGGGCGGGCGCGCCGTGTTTGCCAGGCATCCCATCGCCTACGTGCCGTGGCACGATGCAAATCTGCTGCTGGACGTGGATACGCCTGAAGACTACCAACGCTTGTTGGAAGCGCTGCGAGCAAGTGACGATGAACAAAAAAACCGTTTCTAGCGCGCTCTCGCCCGAATATGTGCTGCTTGGCTTCCTGGCACAACGGCCTGCTCATGGCTACGATCTACATGAGCAGGTCCAGGAGGAACTGGGACAAATCTGGCAGATCAGCCTGAGCCAAACATATAACATTCTCAAGCGGCTTGAGGCCGAGGGGTTCATCGTCGGCGCGCTGCAGGAACAGGAGAAAGCGCCTGCGCGCCGCCGCTTTCGGCTGACGCCTCTCGGCCGTCGCCATTTTGAAGAATGGCTCATACTGCCCGCTGAACCGAGCGCGCGCGCCATTCGTGTTGAATTCCTAACGCGGTTATACTTTACCTATATCGCCGACCCTCAAGCGGCGCGCCGTTTGATCGAGGCCCAAATTGTGTCCACCCAGGCAGGAGTCGCGCATCTGGCCGAAATCCTGGGCGAGCTATCGCCCGAGCAGGTCTTCAATCAACTTGGCCTTGATTTACGCCTGCGCCAGTTGACGTCGATATTGGAATGGTTGACGGAGTGCCGCGCCATTTTGGGCTTTGAGCCATAAGCTTGTCCGGTCCCTGGTGTTAGACGCTCTGAACCGGGTATACAGCAAAACTGTTGGGCGGGCATGCTGCCCGGTCACGCTCGCGCTGGATGTGACCATCCGGCAGGAGCGTACCCCAAAAGTCACCAACACTTTTGCGTTATACTCCTCTGAACCCAACCACTTTACACAAGTAACTTAGCTCGACTATAATACAACCCTGGACCATCCACGCTCTGTCGGGCGTGAGGAAATGATCGACGAGAGGAAGTCACCATGGATATTCCACCCACTTCCCACCCCATGTGGGGTAACATCGTTTCTGGCAAGGCCAAGTTTGAATTCGAGTTCTTGGCGACGAAGCTGATATTAAGGCACTTGACCTACCAGGTGAAGGGGAACCCATCACCGGACACCATCCAGCGCTGCGCGCAGGAACTCCATAATGTCTTCGTCCGCAACGTAGGCTTGTCTTGTGTCCAGCGTGACCTGATACAGATTTTTGGAGGAGGCTCGTTGAGCAGCGAAATGCACGAAGTGGCCACTGTCAAAGCGATGATCGCACAGGGCAAAAAGCTGTTGCTGGCTGGAGAAGAAGCGTTGCTCAAGCAGTTGCCCGCAGGTAACTGGATCGGCGGCTCGATTCCCTATTTCATGACCGAGCAAGGCGGCTTGTCCACGCAATATATGATCTATGTAACCGAGCTGCCGGACTTCATTTCCGAAGTGTCTGTCAAAGTCTACGATGCCGCGACGCTGGCGAACGTTTACACCGACATGCCGCACAACGGTTTCAGCGTCATCATCATTCCGGCATTCTGCGCCACGCATCTCGACTTCGCGCTGCATGCGCCGGAGTACAAGGGGTTTGCCATCCGTCCACTGATTGGCTGGATCTCGGGCGTTCACCTCAACGAGATGGGGAAGCTGACCCCGAAGGTATTTAACGGCCAGACCAAAACCATGCTGGAAGATGGCGCCGTGGTGATGCATGTGACCTTGCCCCCCGACAAGGTCGCCGAGGTGGGCATCCTCAATATCTTTGAACAGAGCGAAGGCGACACCATCACGTTTCCACAAAACGGCTTCAGCGCTCGCGAGGCCTACGTGAATGGCGTCAAAACCAATTTTGCAGAATATATTACGAAGAACCGGTTAGACACCGACCTACCGTTGGTCGCCGATTATTTCGGAGCCATGGTCAATGTCAGCTTTGAACATGTCGATGTGGTGAATCAGGAAGTGAAATTCTATGCGCCGGTCTTTGTCGGAGTGCACTACAAACACGCCAAGCCCGTCGAGAACTATGTGGAACAGTTTACTTCGCGCATTCCGGATCACCTTGACAAGCCCCCCACGTTTTCATGCAACTGTATCTTGAACTACGTGTACTCGGAACTGGAAGGGAAACGAACGGGCGACATCACCGGCCCGATCACGTTTGGCGAGGTGGCTTATCAGTTGTTGAATCAGACGATGGTGTATCTGACCATCACCGATTCAGCGACGACCTAGCCTAAGCAAAAGTTCAAAGAAAACAGCGCGCCAGGAAAATCATGGTTTACTCCTGGCGCGCTGTGCGTTGAACCATAGATTCAGCCGTTGAGTCGAATGGCTACCATCTGAATGTTGGTCATGTCTTCCATCGCATAGCGCACGCCTTCGCGGCCCAACCCGCTCCGGCGATTGCCGCCATACGGCATGTGATCAGCCCGAAAGACCGGCGTATCGTTGATGATCACTCCGCCGAAATTCAAACGCTTGATCGCACGGAACACCCGATCGATGTCGCGCGTGAAGACGCCCACCTGCAAGCCGAACGGCGTTGCATCCGCCTGAAGCAGCGCCTCTTCAAAATCGTCACACGCGATCACGTTGGCGATGGGCGCAAAGGCTTCCTCGGCTACAACCTTCATCTCAGGCTGCACGTTCGTCAACACCGTCGGATAGTACACGGTGCCTTCGCGCTTGCCGCCGGTCAGCACCCGCGCGCCGCTGGCTTGCGCTTCGTGCACCCAGCCGTCGATGCGATCGACTTCGTGCGGATCGATCATCGGGCCGACGTCCACGCGCTCATCCAACGGATCGCCCACGACCATCGCTTCGCTCGCCTTCACGAATTTTTCCGTGAACGGCGCGTAGATTTCGCGCTGGCAATAGATGCGTTGTACCGAGATGCACACTTGCCCGGAGTTGTAATACGCGCCCACGGCGCAGCGCTTGGCGACCCAATCCAAATCGGCATCGGGCGCGATGATCACCGGCGAAGTGTTGCCTAACTCCAACGTGATCTTTTTGATGCCCGCGACTTGCGTGATGTGCTGCCCGACGGGTGGACTGCCCGTAAAGGTGATCTTCGCCACGCGCGGATCGGTGATCAGCCACTCCCCGACGGTGCTGCCCGACCCGACGACCAGATTGATCGCGCCCGCTGGAAAACCCGCTTCGACGAGGACTTCACACAACTTCACGGCTGTGAGCGGTGTCGTGCTGGCAGGTTTCAACACTAACGTGTTGCCCGAAGCCAGAGCCGGTGCCACTTTGTGCGCCACCAAATTCAACGGAAAGTTGAACGGACTGATCGCTGCGATCACGCCGACGGGACGCCGCACCCAAAAGCCAAAGTAACCTTCACCCGCGGGCACGGCGTCGAGCGGCACTGTCTCACCATGCAGCCGTTTGGCTTCTTCACTCGCAATCGTGAACGTGCTGATGCCGCGATCGACTTCGGCGCGCGCGTACTTCAACGCCTTGCCTGCCTCCGCCGCGATCGTGCGCGCAAAGTCATCGCGCCGTTTATGGATCAACGTCGCTGCGCGCAGCAGATACTCGCTGCGTTTGTGCGCGGGCAGCTCGGCCATGATCGGGGCCGCGCGCTGCGCAGCGGCAAGCGCCGCATCGACGTCTTCACGCCGCGCGGTCGCTACCGCGCCGATGACCTGCTCGGTGTATTTGTTGCACACTTCCAGCAACGGGCCACCCTCAACCCATTGACCATCGATCAAGAGTTTGGCTTCCATCGATATGATCCCCTTTGTATGAAATTCGGCTAACTGGCGAGGAGTTGATCGCTATCCTGAATGAGGATAACAATCGAGAGCAATTGTACACGAAAATGATGGAACAAGGATCACGAGAAAAGTCTCGATCAATTCCCCGATTTTTCCTCTTAAAGCAGCGGATGTGAGATCCGGCCACGGGTGATCCAACGCAAGATCAAGAGGAATCCGAACGAGATGAACACCAAGACAGCGGCCAGTGCCAGCGCCGCACCGACATCGCTTTCCATCGCTTGATAGATCGCCAGCGGCATCGTCTGCGTGCGGCCGATGAAGTTCCCCGCAAACAGGATCGTCGCGCCAAATTCACCCAGCGCGCGCGCCCCACTCAAGATGACGCCCGACAGTAACGCTGGACTGGCCAGCGGAAAGGTAACGTATCGAAAGACGCGCCATGAATTAGCACCTAGATCGCTCGCGCCTTCTTCGATTTCGCGGGGGATGCTGGCAAAGCCGGTCTGCGCCGATCGAATATAGAATGGCGCGGCGACAAAGGTCTGCGCCAGCACCACCGCGACCGTGGTGAAGGGTAGACTCAACCCGAGTTGAGTGAGGACTGGCCCAAACACGCCACGCCGTCCGAAAGTCATCAACAGCGCGAGACCGGCTACAGCGGGCGGCAACACAATCGGCAGATCGAGCAGGGTCTCGATCACTGGACGAGCAACCACGTGGCCCCGCGCCAGCCAGTAAGCGAGCGGCGTACCCAGGACGGTCATCAACAGAACGCTGATCAGTGTGGTGACTAAGCTGAGTTTGATTGCTTGCGCAACCGTGGGCTGGCGGAGCTGCTCGACCAGCCCTGCGTCGATTGCTTGAATGATCACCACCGCCAGCGGGATCGTCAGATAGAGCAGCAGCGATCCGCCGGCCATGATGACCAGCGTTTTACCAACCACCGAGCGACTCACTTAAGAATATCCTTCATCAAGACCGCGTGACCTTGGCCCAAGGGTTACAGTTTGCTCCGCGTACCATACCATCCGAGGCGCACGTCAGCCCTCACATCAAATTCAGGCACATACGGTTTGATGTCGATCAACGGCGTGCCGTCCAGCATGTCCGCGCCTTCGAACTCCAACACGTGTTCATGCCGCGCCAGCAGATGCACAATCGATAGGCCGATGAAATTCGGACGCTGCGGATAGCGCGTCGCAAACACGCCATGCAACCGATCGTCGAGAAACGGCTGTACGCGTAGCGCGTAAGCGGATTGCCGATGCAGCACATAGAGCAGGATCAAATGCGACAAATCCTCAATGTCCTGCAATCCCTCAACGAATTCCGGGAACACCTCGACATGGCCGAGCGCTGTCGAACGCGACGCTTGAATCGGCGTTTGGGTTGGATCAGTGAATGGCGTATGAATCACGCCGATAGGCTGCAGCAGAATGGGCATGGCTGGCATCCTTGTCTTGAGACTTGACACACAGGTTATAATAATATGTCGAACGAAAAACGAGGTTCACGAATCCAGTACGTCTTACAAAGGGGGAACCGTCATGAAACTCAGTGCGCGCAATGTCATCAAAGGCAAAGTCAAGAAAGTCACTCACGGTGCGGTCAACTCCGAAGTCATTGTCGAACTGCCGGGCGGCGCGGAAGTGGTTAGCATCATCACCAAGACGTCGGCCGAGGGTCTTGGCCTGGCAGTCGGTAAAGAGGTCTATGCGGTCATCAAGGCCTCCAACGTCATGCTGGCTGTGGATTAAAACAGATGTCTTTCGAAAACGTCCGCTCGATCACAGCAAACAAGCGGACGTTTTGTTTTCGGTCATGGCCGCTGTACCGCCAGACCGGCCACCGCGCGCTGCCAGCCTTCATCGTCGAGCCACGTCTCGCGCTGTGCCACAACTCGCCAATCTTCAAACGCGGCGCGTAATTCGCCCGGCTCCAACAGGTAAATCGGATCGATTTCGGGTCGTACCGCGAGCATCGCGCGTGTCAACGTTTCGATGATTAACACGCCGCCGGGTTTGAGGGCGCGTCGATACAGGGGCCACAGCCTTCGATCAAGAAAATAGAAGTTGACGATGACATCAAAGGTGGCGGGCGGCAACGTGAAATGCGACAGATCGACCACCGCCGCTTGCAGCTGCGGACAGCGCGCCTTAGCGGTCCGCACAGCCACTTCCGAAATATCCAGCCCGATCACGCGCAGACCGCGTGCGGACAGGAAAGCCGCATTCGTTCCCAACCCCATGGCGATGTCCAGCGCCAATCCGTGAAGGGGCAGCACAGCGGCCTGTTCGATCAGAAACGATCGCGGCGTACAACGCGCCGAACGATGGGGCGTTTGATAGCGATAGTTCCATTTCACGGCGTCTTGTATCGACATCCTGCCGATCACCCTGGAGAGATTTCACGCCACAGCTGATCCGCTTCAACGTTGGCTTGATCAACATCCTCGATCGTGACCACGCGCGCCGACGACCAACGTTGCTGCGCCTGCTTGAATAGTTCGGGGCGAATCACGACGAGGCCAAGTTGATAATCGCCTGAATCGAGCGCGTTGAGTCCGGCAAGCCAACCTCGACCACGTTCAAATTCAAGGACGCCCAACTCGTCGACGATCAACACGTCGCATGGCGTGCTCTCGGCCAACACGGTATTGCCCCAGGCCAACGCATCTTCCGCAAAGCGCCAGTGCAATTCGCGTGGATAATCGGCAGCGGGATTGTAGGTTGCTAAGCGCCGCCGCTGTGCGGAGCGCAAATCGATCACATCGATGGCGATCTTCTGATCGTTCACGATCACCGCGGGTGATAACACACCGGCGATGTCTCGCCCACCCGATCGGGCCAGCTCGATCAAGCGGGTGCAGAAAGTCGTCTTGCCTGCGCTGCGATCGCCCGTCACGATGATCAGCGTCATTGCGAGCATCCCGCCCGGCGCGCCGCCGCTACGCGGACACGGCGTGAGCGGAGTGCAGCGGAGTCGAAGGATGCGAAGCAATCCCGTAGATCGAAAATGAGATTGCTTCGCTGGGAAACGCTCGCAATGACGGGTTTCATAGAGTTATTTCATCTAGCAACACCACCGGCCGATCCTCGACGTGCACGAGGCGCACCGGTGTACCGTAAGTGGCGATCAAATTGTCGGTGGTCAAGACGTCTTCCAGTGAACCACTGGCCAACGTGCGACCCTCGCGCATCAAGATCAAATAGTGCGCGATCGCAATGGCCGCTTCGGGATCGTGCGTGGTGAAGACCACGGTCACGCCGCGCCCCGCCAACTGGCGCAGCACGCGCAGCAGGCGGCTTTTGTTGCTGAGATCGAGATGCGAGGTCGGCTCGTCAAGCAGCAGGATACGCGGCTGTTGCGCCAGCGAGCGGGCCAGCATCACCATCTGCCGTTCACCGCCGCTCAGCTCGGTGACGGCGCGGTGCTGCAAGTCTGACAGACTGAGCGAATGTAGCACATCGGTAGCGATGCGATAGTCTTCTTCGCTGGGCATCTCCAACATACCCAGATAGGGTGAGCGACCTAATAGGACATACTCCAACACCGAAAAATCAAAGGGGATGTACTCGGCCTGCGGCACCAGGCCGATGAGGTGACTCATCTCGCGACGAGACAAACTCGCCTGCGCCTGACCATCGAGCAGCACCTGCCCCGCACGCGGTGACAGCAAGCCGAGGATGACGTGCAGCAGCGTCGTCTTGCCCGCGCCGTTGGGGCCGAGGATGGCCGTGATCGCGCCCGGCGGGATCTCCAACGAAAGATCGTTCAGCACCGTACGATGGCGACCATCGTAACCGAAGCGCAGTTTGACGAGTGAGATGATGCCGCGTTTTTTCAAAACGTGCTCATTCATGTGCGCACCTTCAACCCTGAGCTCAGCATGAACCCGATGAAGATCAGCGCGCCGATCAAGGACGTGAGAATTCCCAGTGGAATTTCGCCCGCCATCAAAGTGCGACCTAAATCATCACAGATCACCGTGAACGCGCCGCCGAGCAGCATGGCCGCGGGCAGCGTGTACTGTGCATTCGCTCCGCAGATCCGGCGTGCGATGTGAGGCATGATCAGACCCACCCAGCCGACGATGCCGCCGACGGCGGTGACCGCCGCAGTGGCCGCCACCGCGCTGAACAACAGGATGCTGCGTTCGCGGCCCGGTGTAGTGCCGAGCGAGAAGGCGGTCTCGTCGCTGAGTGAGAGCAAGTTGAGCCGCCAGCGCATCAGGTAGATCACGATCAGCCCTGGCACCACCACCGGCACGATGTAGGCCACATCCGTCCACGTCACGCCCCATAATCCCCCCAGCAGCCAGAACGTGATTTCCGGTAGCTGCGTCAACGGATCGGCCATGTACTTCAACACGCCATTGCCCGAAGCGAACAACGCTGAGACGGCGATGCCCGCTAACACCAGGCGCAGCACCCAGCCACCGAAATGCAGATGACGCGCCAGAGTGTACGACAACACCATGCCCAGCAGCGCAAACAGCGTGGCTGAACCTTCAATCACCAGCGGGGCGGTGCTGATCCACAAGATGCTTAAGGCCGCGCCAAACGCCGCGCCTTGCGTTACGCCCAGAAAGCCCGGCTCGACCAGCGGATTGCGAAAGATCATCTGCATTACCGCGCCCGCGGCCGACAGGCTCATGCCCAATAGCAGCGCGACTAACATGCGCGGCAGTCGCAAGGAAAGGACGAGCTGCTGAGCCATGTCGTCTTGAAACAACAACCTGGGCGGCATCCAGTACGGGGCCGGATACCGCCCAACGAAGATGGACAAGATCAACACGACCAGCAGTCCCAGTCCCAACCACACGAACAGGCGCGTGAAAGAGGGTCGAAGTCGATCGGAAGTGGACATGAAGTTACGGAAGATTGCCCGTCAGAATCGGCGTGACTTTTGCTTGAATGTCAGCCGACTTCAAGCCATACAAATCGGTATAGAACCGTTCGACTTCTTTCATGATGTCGATGTCTTTTGTTTGATCGGGATGCATCTTCGTCGCCAGCCACAGCAAGCCCAAGCCCCAACGTGTGTCAGGCTGATCCCAGCTGTAGAAGTCGCCAGCAAAGCCGAAGATCTGATTGTTCTTGACGGCCTTCAAGGCCTGCCACTTGCTGTCGGCCTTCAACTTCGCAACAGCATCTTTGGCATCGCCCGAATACGCAATGATGTAGATCTGATCAGGATTCCATGCGGCGATCTGCTCCAGATTCACCACTTTCCAGCCACCCTTATCGGCCGCATCCGTCCAGACTGGCTTGCCTCCCGCCAGCTGAACCATCATCGTCTGAATCCATGATGTCGGCGGCACGCTGAAGGCCACGGTGCCACCCTTGTCACTGTATTGCAGCAGGGCAACACTAGGCTTCTGGGCGTCGCTGAGGCCGGAAGCCATCTGCTTCACCTTATCGACAATGCCCTGATAATACGCCAGAATCTGCGTGGCCCGATCGGGCGTGCCGAAGATCTGGCCCAACAGCGTGATGTCGCGCGTATATTGTTCAGGCGTTTCCAGATCGACGTACATCACCGGGATGCCCAACTGCTCGAGCGGCTTGCCCAGCTTATCGGCATTCGAACTCTTCAGGATCACGAGGTCCGGCTTGAGCGGCGCGATCTGCTCTGCGCCGACATTCGAATCCAGCGTGGCTTTGGCCGCATAGTTGGCATCGACCACCGATAAGAAATTCTTGCCCGATTGGCTGCCTGATCCAAGCGCGGCGAGGCGTTGGTTGGCCTCTGGGAACAGATAGGCGGCATCGACGACCATGAAGAATGCTTTGCCGACGATCACAATGTGTTGCGGCGCTTGCGGCAAGGCCACTTCGCGGCCTAGCGCATCGGTGACTTTAATCGCCGCGGCGCTAGCAGCGGGCTGTGCAGGCGCGGTTGACGACGACGCTTGATCCTTGGGGATGAAGCCCCACTTCTGCAAGACTGCCTGCCCATCGGCCGAGAGCACATAGTCCATAAACTTGGCGGCGAGATCGGCTTGCGGCGCGGACTTCAACACCGCGATCGGATACGTCGCCAACACATTGTACTTGTCAGGGATGTCGATCTTGGTGACTTTCGTTGCGGCGTCCGGCGTCACATCAGACGAATAGACGATACCGGCATCGGCCTCGCCCAGTTGCGCTTTAGCGACGACTTGCTTGACGTTATCTTCATACGATACGACGTTGGCGATCACCGTCTGCGAGAATGTTGCGCCAAAATCGACGTTCATCTTATTCAGTACGGTGAGCGCATAGCCGCCGACCGGCACATTCGCCGCTGCTAATACTATCTTCAACCCCGGCTTGCTCAGATCCTTCAATTCCTTGATACCGCCGGGATTGTCTTTGGGAACGATGACAGTCAGGCGATTGCGCACGAACGTCTTTTGCGTGCCACTCACTACCAATCCCGACTTGATCGCATTGTTCATCTCGGTGTTATTGGCCGAGGCAAACACATCGGCTACTGCACCTTGCTCCAACTGGGTGCGTAGTTGTTGCGAACCGGCGTAGTTGAATTCGAACGTCACGCCGGGATTCTGCTGCTTGAACTTGTCGCCCATTTCGTTGAAGGCATCGGTCAGCGAAGCCGCTGCAAAGACGGTGAGTTTCTGTCCGGTGGCAGGCGCTTGTGCCGGAGCCGATGTGGCCGGGGGCGCCGTTGGGGCGCTGGTTGTTGGTGCTGGCGCCGCGGCACTCGTGCAGGCCGCCAATAAACCGATGACCAACAGTATCGACAGTAGTTTGAAAAGGCGCATGTCTTCTTCTCCTTAGAAAAAAGCTGGGGGACGCTATCCTCATGAAGGATAGCGTCCCCCAGCTCTAGGAGCAAGTGACATTTGTCAGTCGTGGCCCCGTCATTACTCACTGAGTTAATAGAATAGGGTGATGCTTATTGCGGATTGCGACAATCTCGGCCATGATGGCGAGCGCGATTTCCTCGGGGGTCTGCCCACCGAGATCGATACCGATGGGGCCATGCAGTTTAGCGAGGTCGATTTCACGGATGCCGGCGGCCAGCATCCGTTGCCGGCGCTGCTCCTGCGTAACCCGACTGCCCAACGCGCCGACATAGAATGATTCACTTGGCAGAGCGATCTTTAACGCCGGATCGTCGAGCTTGGGATCGTGTGTGAGCATCACAACCGCGCTCAAACACGATAGATTGATCTGCGCTAACGCTTCATCCGGCCAGGCATGAATCAACCGATCGACATGCGGGAAACGAGCGTCCGTGCTGAACACACCGCGCGGATCGATCACGGTCGTGCGATAGCCCATGACCTTGGCGATTTGTGTTAGCGCGATCGCGATGTGAACTCCGCCCACCGTGATGATTTCCGGTGACGGCGCGATCACGTCGAGGAAAACTTCGAGCGGTTCAGCGGATGAGAGCGTGAAGCGCTGTGACTTACCAGTACATAGCACATCCTGCGCGGCGGTCAACACCTCTCGATCGATCATCGGATCGATCGAGCCGATCACAGTTCCATCTTCACCGACGATCAGCTCGCGGCCGAGTAAATCGATCGGGCCACGGAGAACCGTCACGACGACGCTGGATCGATCGGCGTTAATGATCGAGCGGAGCGCAGCATACCAATCTCGATCGAGCCGCTGTACGAACACATCGATCGATCCGCCACACGCCAATCCAACCTCCCACGCGGTTTCATTCGTTACGCCAAAGTGCAGCAGTTGTGGCGTGCCTGTCTTGATCGCGTCGAGGCCGGTTTCGTAGACGGCACCCTCGACGCAGCCACCGCTGATCGAGCCGCACATCTGACCACTGGCCGTCAGCGCCATCTTCGCCCCGACACGGCGCGGCGAGGATCCCCACGTTTGCACAACTGTGGCAAGCGCGATCGATTCTCCAGCCGCGTGCCAGCGATCTAAATCGGTCAAGATGTCCTTCATCGGTAGCTCCTTGCCGACATCACGCCAGGGACTACGCTAATCGGCAGTTGATCCCAAATGTTTATCGTTATCCCGTATTAGGACAGCGACCACTGGTAATTTTACTCGAAAATGCCTACTGATCAAGGAAAGAACTACGGACTGGTTTAGAGCAGTTTCCAGGTTGATGCACGGTCCCGTTTGGAGTCGAGGCTTCGGCCGGTTAGCTGGTGGGCGGCGGATCCGGCTAAAGCCTCGAGTCCAATGTCGTAAACCAAACTGGAATTCGCTCTAGGTATCTCTACTTGGCGAGTAAGGTTTCGCAGTGGTGCAATAGCCCGCTGGCTACCTCAGTAGTCGTGGAGATCTGGAGTTGGGATGAACCGGCGCTGGTGCAAACCCTCAGCCGCTGACGGCCTATGTCAGCCTGATCGCGTTTACGCCAAAGTGGCGTAGAACGTCTCGATCGGGTGGTGCCCTCGCCCGACAGCGCCCCACGTTCTAAATCACGCCTAATCGATGATCGCCCGCGAATCTCAGACCGATCTTATGACCCATACAGCAGCGGAAGCGGACACCCCAGCCGGGGCTGGTTGGTTCGGTTGGCGATCCAACCGGAATTCATCGAGCGCTGCATTCACCTGTCGAACAATCGCATCTCGATCTCCACGCCGCAGATCGCGACAGGTCCGACGATCACGGCTGCGCCGCAAGTCACTTCAACCTGCGGCACCTGCGCGGTGACTGAGCGGATGGCGGTTCAGTCCCAACTCGCGCCGTCGTGGCGTGATACGCTAGGCCGTGAATTCGATTTCTATCTGGAACACTTTCCCAAAGAACCCGGCCCGCGCGAGATCATGCTACCGCACAACCCGCTGCTCACGCGCGAGATGAACATTCAACCCGGCGACATTTTGATCGGGCGACCGCTGGGCATGTCGTGCGGTTGTCCCATTACGCACTGCGGTGTGGCGATGGAAGTCGATCCGCGCACCGGCGTCATCGTGTGGTGCGTGACCGGCCCGTTGAATCCGCGCCGGAAGGGTTTCAAGGATCTAGGCTATTACATCGCCGAAGGCTATGAAGGCCTCATCACGCAAACGCGCGTCGATGTGAAGATCGGCATGCGCTACTTCTTCCAGCCGCGCATGTGCATGTTGCAGCGGCGGCACAGCGGTCTGGTGAATTTTATGAATCGCACGCCGGGCGGCTTGCAGGTGCGCCTGGAAGGGTTGTGGATCGGATAAGTCGGGGCGAGGTACGCGCGCTGATTCAAATTAAAGAGCGGTACAACCGTGTTCGGTTTGCGTTTCGCGTTAATGAGTGTAGCTGAGAGACAGACCATCAGCGGATGGTATAATCGCCCCATCATGGAATCTTTCACGCTGCTCCCGCGCGCCGAGTTTTTCAAACTCGGCGCACAAGCCCTGGATGACCTGCCGCCCTATTTTCAAGCGGAGATGAGCAACGTCGAGATTGTGATCAAAGCGTGGCCCACGCGCGATTGTCTCCAGAAATCCCCGTCTCGGTTGCTGTAGAATCTAACCAATTCTACTTGGCATGAGACATTTTGCGTGGTGATGCCACGAATTTAGACGAAAGACATACCATCCTCTAGGTGAAGTGCGTCTCTAGTCATACGACGCGCAAACTTAACTCTTCTAAGATTAAGGTTGTGCTGATGGAATCCCCATCTTTTGGTGGGATAGAATTCTAAGCTTTTCCTTTGAGCGCTGTAATCAGTGCTTGTTGCAAGTGGTCTCGATCAGTGCCTCACATGCGGCAAGACTGTCGTGAATGTACCGAGGGACTTGTTTAATGACATACAACGTCGTTTGCACAAAGAACGTGAGCAACCTTTGAGTGTGATCGGTAACTCCGTGGAGAAGGCAAAAATAATCCACCGCCGTGCGACTGTTGCTGATGCGCTGGGTGGCGGCGAACCGGGCATGCTGCCCGTGTTCTGGCGACTGCCCTATGGTGAACCGGCGTGGGTGGATGTGCCCGCCGGCGAATTTGAGATGGGCGGTGTCGGCCAGTACGACGGCAAGCCAGTACATTGCGTATACCTCAATCAATTCAAGATTGGGCGGGTGCCCATTACCAACGCGCAATATCGCATCTTTGTCGAGGCGGCCAACTATAAATCACCTGAACATTGGAATGGCGGCACAATCCCGCGCGGTTATGAAAGTCACCCGGTTGTTCACGTGACTTGGCACGCTGCACTGGCTTACTGCCGTTGGCTTTCAGAACTCACGGGGGAGTCGATCACCTTGCCAAGTGAAGCGCAATGGGAGAAAGCGGCCCGTGGGTGCGCCGATCAACGGTCGTATCCGTGGGGGAATGAATGGGACGTGACCAAGTGCAACAACAATGAACTCGACATTGGCGAAACAACGCCGGCCGGCATCTTTCTTGAAGGGGCCAGTCCTTATGGTTGTTTGGACATGAGCGGTAATGTGTGGGAGTGGACGACTACCCACTATGACTTCAAATATCCGTATCGCGTCCAGGATGGCCGAGAGAAGCTTGAGGCAGGTGGCGACGTGGTGCGGGTGTTGCGTGGCGGGTCATTCTTCTTCAATCTAGGCCACGGGCGCTGTGCGTCTCGCCATAGACTCAATTCGAGCTACAGCGGCTGGGACCTCGGTTTTCGGGTCGTGAGTGCCTCAATCCTTTCCTCTTCTGCTGTCTGATTCTCTGCTCTCTGGGGAATGCGGAAAGCGCCGCTACCTGTTGGGCCGATCGAGCGAGGGTGCGGTAAGAGCCGGCCCGACGATCATCACCGACGTTGCCATCGCACGACCGTCTGCGTCACGGCGAAGATGTCAGCATATCGTACTGAGGCACGTGTCGTCGGTCCACCAACGGTTGATATCCAGCCCCCTAGCTTTCTTTGAAAAGACCTTGTGATGTAATCGTAAATTCCCGCCTCGGTAATTGCAGAATCTAACCAACTCTAACTTGCGCTAAATATTCCACATATATGCATCACAAATTTACACGAAAGACATACCATTTTCTATCCAAAGTGTGTCCTTAAGTCACATCCCCTACAAACCTTCTTCTTCTAAGATTAAAGTTGCGCTAATAGAATTCTAATCTTTTTTGTGAAGAACGCCCTCACACATATGCTGCAAATATTAGGTTCTCTTGGAATTGCTGTGGGAC